>NZ_CM001240.1:4083778-4426278 GCF_000230835.1 Clostridium sp. DL-VIII | reverse complement strand
TGAAGCGTACTTAAATGTACGTGAACGAGAAAATTTCAGCAGACGACGAAGCAATTGACATCAATAAGCAAGCAAAAGGTCAAGCTACAAAGGGCGCATGGTGAATGCCTTGGCATCAGGAGCCGATGAAGGACGCGATAAGCTGCGATAAGCTTCGGGTAGACGCACATAGTCAGAGATCCGAAGATTTCCGAATGAGGAAACTCACATGGGAAACCCCATGTATCATAAAGTGAATACATAGCTTTATGAAGGTAAACCCAGGGAACTGAAACATCTAAGTACCTGGAGGAAGAGAAAGAAAAATCGATTTTCTTAGTAGCGGCGAGCGAAAAGGAAAGAGCCCAAACCAGAGATTTATCTCTGGGGTTGCGGACAGAACATAACGTGAAATTATAGTTAATTGAACACAACTGGAAAGTTGGACCGTAGGAGGTAATAGTCCTGTAAATGAAAACTATAATGAGCAGTTCTGCACCAGAGTACCACGAGACACGTGAAACCTTGTGGGAAGCAGGGAGGACCACCTCCCAAGGCTAAATACTACCTGATGACCGATAGTGAAGCAGTACCGTGAGGGAAAGGTGAAAAGAACCCCGGGAGGGGAGTGAAATAGAACCTGAAACCATGTGCCTACAACCGATCAAAGCACCTTATGTGTGTGATGATGTGCTTTTTGTAGAACGAGCCAACGAGTTACGGTATGTAGCGAGGTTAAGTACTTAAGGTACGGAGCCGAAGGGAAACCGAGTCTTAATAGGGCGACTAGTTGCATGCTGTAGACCCGAAACCGGGTGACCTATCCATGGCCAGGTTGAAGCGAGGGTAAAACCTCGTGGAGGACCGAACCACGTTGCTGTTGAAAAAGCATGGGATGAGCTGTGGATAGCGGAGAAATTCCAATCGAACTCGGATATAGCTGGTTCTCCTCGAAATAGCTTTAGGGCTAGCGTCGGAAAATGTGAGTAGTGGAGGTAGAGCACTGAATAGGCTAGGGGGCATAGCGCTTACCGAACCTTATCAAACTCCGAATGCCATATACTATCAGTCCGGCAGTCAGACTGTGAAAGATAAGTTCCATGGTCAAAAGGGAAACAGCCCAGATCGTCAGCTAAGGTCCCAAAGTGTAAGTTAAGTGGAAAAGGATGTGGGATTTCTAAGACAACTAGGATGTTGGCTTAGAAGCAGCCACTCATTAAAAGAGTGCGTAATAGCTCACTAGTCAAGAGATCCTGCGCCGAAAATGTCCGGGGCTCAAACTTACCACCGAAGCTACGGGTTCACGCTTTTGCGTGAGCGGTAGAGGAGCGTCGTAATCGGGCTGAAGTCGTACCGAAAGGAGCGGTGGACTGATTACGAGTGAGAATGTTGGCATTAGTAGCGAGATGTAAGTGAGAATCTTACAGGCCGAATATCTAAGGTTTCCTGAGTAAAGTTTGTCTTCTCAGGGTTAGTCGGGACCTAAGGCGAGGCCGAGAGGCGTAGCCGATGGACAATTGGTTGATATTCCAATACCACTATCATCGTTAATATCGAGGGTGTGACGGAGAAGGATAGGATGTGCTAGCTATTGGATGCTAGTCTAAGCGTTTAGGGAGTTGGAATTGGCAAATCCGTTCCAACAATTCTGAGGCGTGATGGGGAAGGTTCCACGGAACCGAAGTATCTGATTCCATGCTTCCAAGAAAAGCATCTAGAGAGAGAAGTAGTGCCCGTACCGCAAACCGACACAGGTAGATGAGGAGAGAATCCTAAGGCCGACGGAAGAATTGCAGTTAAGGAACTAGGCAAATTGACCCCGTAATTCGGAATAAGGGGTGCCTACGGAAACGTAGGTCGCAGAGAATAGGCACAAGCAACTGTTTAACAAAACACAGGTCTCTGCTAAAGCGAAAGCTGATGTATAGGGGCTGACGCCTGCCCGGTGCTGGAAGGTTAAGGGGAATACTTAGCGCAAGCGAAGGTATGAACTTAAGCCCCAGTAAACGGCGGCCGTAACTATAACGGTCCTAAGGTAGCGAAATTCCTTGTCAGGTAAGTTCTGACCCGCACGAATGGCGTAATGACTTGTGCACTGTCTCAACTGCAAATCCGGCGAAGTTGTAGTGCGAGTGAAGATGCTCGCTACCCGCGATTGGACGGAAAGACCCCGTAGAGCTTTACTGTAGCTTAGCATTGAATTTCGGTATTGTCTGTACAGGATAGGTGGGAGACTGGGATACCAGGGCGTCAGCTTTTGGAGGAGTCGTTGTTGGGATACCACCCTGATAGTATTGAAGTTCTAACTGGATGCCATGAAACTGGTGACAGGACATTGTTAGGTGGGCAGTTTGACTGGGGCGGTCGCCTCCTAAAATGTAACGGAGGCGCCCAAAGGTTCCCTCAGAACGGTCGGAAATCGTTCGAAGAGTGCAAAGGCAGAAGGGAGCCTGACTGCGACACTTACAAGTGGAGCAGGGACGAAAGTCGGGCTTAGTGATCCGGTGGTACCTCGTGGGAGGGCCATCGCTCAACGGATAAAAGCTACCTCGGGGATAACAGGCTGATCTCCCCCAAGAGTTCACATCGACGGGGAGGTTTGGCACCTCGATGTCGGCTCGTCGCATCCTGGGGCTGAAGTAGGTCCCAAGGGTTGGGCTGTTCGCCCATTAAAGCGGCACGCGAGCTGGGTTCAGAACGTCGTGAGACAGTTCGGTCCCTATCCGTCGCGGGCGTAGGAAATTTGAGAGGAGCTGTCCTTAGTACGAGAGGACCGGGATGGACTGACCTATGGTGTACCAGTTGTTTCGCCAGAAGCATAGCTGGGTAGCTAAGTCGGGAAGGGATAAACGCTGAAAGCATCTAAGTGTGAAGCCCACCTCAAGATGAGATTTCCCATAGCATAAGCTAGTAAGACCCCTTGAAGACTACAAGGTTGATAGGTCAGAGGTGTAAGTATGGTAACATATTTAGCTGACTGATACTAATAGGTCGAGGGCTTGACCAATATAAATCAAGTTGTAAATACATTAAGGACTATGTGCAATTTTGAAAGAACAAGATTTCTTTCAAGGTAAGTAATTACAGTAACAAGATTCATGTAAAATAGTATAAGCGATAATTTGTAGTTGTTTTTCAAAAGGAAACATCAACTCATATTCATTCGTTGATGTGCTAATTTACACGAAATCGGAGATTTCTGTAAATTATGCATCTCGTGATGATGGCATAGAGGTAACACTCCTTCCCATTCCGAACAGGAAAGTTAAGGTCTATAGCGCCGATGGTACTGCATGGGAGACTGTGTGGCAGAGTAGGACGTTGCGAGGTAAAATGGCTCGATAGCTCAGTTGGTAGAGCAGAGGACTGAAAATCCTCGTGTCACTGGTTCGATTCCAGTTCGAGCCACCACATTATGGCTCAGTAGCTCAGTTGGTTAGAGTGCCGGCCTGTCACGCCGGAGGTCGAGGGTTCGAGCCCCTTCTGAGTCGCCAAGTAAAAAAATAAGTTCTAGCTTATGCTAGAGCTTATTTTTTTTAAAATAAAAGCTTTTTTATTTTCATATAGTTCAATAAGGAAGCTTTATGAGAAAGGTTATGTTTAATCTTTAAATCTTATCATAAAAAAGTACCTACAAAAGGAGTATTAAACTTTTGAGGTACTGTTGAATATTGGAGTATTTATATAGAACAAAGATTATTTTTCTTCATTATGTATAATTCTTATAAGATTACCTTTATGTCTGAGTATCATTAAAACACAAGCTGCTGTAGCAGAAAATACTATTGCAGCAGGAAATTTCATAATGAAACACATAATAGATATTGTAATCCCTATCGCAATCGACCTGATGGAAACTATACTTGTAAATGAACGCAGTATAAAGTAAACTGTAACTCCAATCAATGTTGGAATTGGTGCAACTAAAATGAACGCACCAAGAGTAGTATTTACACCCTTACCACCATTAAATTTAAGAAATGGAGTAAAGTCATGGCCTAAAATTACTGCTATTGCAATAAGAGAAAGAAATATACTAGATGATATTGGTAAATTAATGACCTTAATCAAATACATTCCTAAAAATACTGGAATTATTCCTTTTAAAATATCAATTATCTGAGTGATGATTGATATTTTAGTTCCAGCAATTCTTTTAACATTTGTTGAACCTATGTTTCCACTACCTTTAGTTCTTATATCAATTCTATATAACTTTTTAGTAAGCAAATATCCTGTTGGAATTGAACCACATAAAAAAGCTATTACAATGGTTATTATAATAATCATTTATTCCACCTTAAGTTTATTTTAATTTGTTAAATTTAATCATTACAGTTGGCCATACTTAAAGACCACGACTATTATAACATAATTAATACCTTAATGAATAGTTACAATTAGATATATAACTCATATTTAAGTAATTAATATTTTTTTAATATGTTGCACAAATTAGAGAAAGATTAATTATTTAAATAAACGTTTAAAAATATAAATATTATGAAAAGTTAACAATTGCTCCTTGATAAGGAATAGTAACTATTTTATCGATTATATAAAAACCAATCTTGTTTGTTATTTGCAAGATTATAATAAAGCACTAATTTGACCTATAGACATAGTATCATCATTAGAAATAATAAGTCAAATGAGTTTTTGCTTCATCCTCATTAAAATATGAAGTGAAATTTTTTTATCAGCAAAGTTGACAAGTCAACGCAAGATAAATATAATATAGTCGACCAATCAAATATATTATAAGGAGAGAATGATTATGGATGTTGAAAGCATGAACTTCATAATGGTTATAAGTAAAATTTTTAGATATAAGCAAATGTATTTAGAAAAGGCCTTAAAAGAATATGGATTAAGCAGTGGTTCCAGCCCATATTTGTTTAATCTTGAAGGAAACGAAGGTATAAGCCAAAACGGCTTAAGCAAAGAACTTGGCAATGACAAGGCAATGTCTGCAAGAACAATTACAAAATTAGTAGATCTTGGTTATGTTTATAGAGAACAAGATGAAAAAGATAGTAGATCTTATAAATTATATTTAACAGAGAAAGCTAAAGAAGTATTGCCAAAAATTCATGAAGATGTTCAAACGTTGATGAGTTTAATAACAGAAGATGTATCAGAAGCAGAAATGTTAATTACAATGCAGTCTTTAAAGAAAATTCTAATTAATATTCGAAGATTAAACAAATTTGAGAATTAAGGTAATATGGTTGTGTAAGTTAAATAGTGACAAAGGAGGAAAATTAATGGAAAATGTAAAAAATAAAAGCAAATGGTCCATATTAGTAATAGTTTTAATGTTTACAGTTATGTCTGCCCTAGATGGTAGCATTGTAAATGTAGCATTACCTAAAATGGCTACCGCTTTAAATGTAACAACATCTAGTATACAATTAGTTGCAACAAGTTATTTAATAGTAATCGCTGGGACAGTATTGATTTTTGGAAGACTTGGAGATATGCTTGGAAAATCCAAGATGTTCACATTTGGATTGGGATTATTTACCCTTGGATCTTTGTTATGTGGTATAACAAATTCTTTTCCAATACTTATTTTAGCAAGAATAGTACAAGCTATAGGCGCTGCTGGAACTATGGCTAATAATCAAGGGATTATTACAGAAACATTCCCTCCACATGAAAGAGGAAAAGCTCTTGGATTTTTAGGTACTTCTGTAGCCTTAGGATCTCTAATAGGACCAGGACTTGGAGGACTAATAGTAGGTGCAGCAAGTTGGGAATATATTTTTTTAATAAATGTACCTATTGGAGTAATAGCATTATTTTATGCTATTAAATTATTACCGAAGGGGAATAAAACAGTTAAGGGAAAATTAGATATCTTAGGAGCTGTATTATTTATGTTTGCAATAGTTCCACTCTTTGGAGCTTTAGATGAAGGTTTGAACATTGGCTTTTCAGATCCAATGATTTTATTGAGCTTTGCAATCGCAATTATTTCATTTATAATATTTATTTATGTAGAAAAGAAAAAAGAAGATCCTCTATTACAATTGAATATATTTAGCAATAAATTATTTTCTTTAAGTATATTTTGTGCATTTGTAACTTTTGTGGCAATCTTTTGTAACAATATTATTCTGCCATTTTATCTTCAGGATGTAATGAATTATACACCAGAGCATACTGGATTAATAATGATGGTTTATCCATTACTCTTAACTGTAGTAGCACCTCTTAGTGGAAGTTTATCAGATAAAATTGGTTCAGAGCTTTTAACCTTCATAGGTTTGATACTTATAAGCCTAGGTTTAATATTAATGTCCACTTTAAATGTAAATTCAACTGTAATAATCACAATAATATTCATAGGAATTATGTCTATTGGTATGGGATTATTTCAATCGCCTAATAATTCTTTGATAATGTCAACAGTACCGAAAGAGAAACTTGGAATTGCAGGAAGCGTAAATGCTCTTGTAAGAAACTTGGGAATGGTATGTGGGATAGCTTTAGCTACAACACTTTTATATAGCATGATGAGTTCTATAATTGGATACCGTGTTACAGATTTTGTAGCAGGAAGAAATGATGCTTTTATATATGCTATGAGAACTGTATATATAGCGGCTGCAGTAATAAGTTTAATCGGGGCTGCCTTGACTTTCTTAAGATTAAGAAGTAAACGAAGCTAAGAAGTGCTAATATGTATTTAAAGCATCAGTTTAAAGTTTTCTATGAACAAAGATAAATATATACTTTGTTCATAGAAATATATTTTAATAAGTAAATATTTAAAAATTAGATCTAGTTGTGCAGGACTAGGGCTAATAATTTCTCGAAATATAGTTGATATGCACAAAGGAACTCTTAAAATTGATAGTGAGTATGGAGAAGGCACACCAGTAATAATTTCACTGCCTTTAGAATAGAGAAAAATATTATATGCTATATGCAGATAGAAATTATTTATTTAAAAATTGATACATAGTATATCTATGCAAAAAGTTTCTTAGTCTACTTTTAATGAAGAGATTATAGGTAACAAAGAGCGGCCATTCCATACAATTTCAATGCCCAGTTCCTTAGGAGAAATATTCTGGTAGTCTCCATTCATGCCTTCTATATTAATGCTGCCATTTTCGGTAATTGTAACAACAGCATATAAACCATCTTTATATAAAACTAAGTCTTTTAGAAAAGGATATTGCTTATGAATTTCCTTAGAATAACAGAAATGCTCATGTTCAGGACCAAACCATATATATGACATTGAGTTAAGTCCAAAATAATAAGTTTGTCCTATTTTCTTTAGAGAATCCCCATGGTCATGTCCATTTATACATAAAAGTACCTTTTTATCATTGTTATTTACTGCATCTATCAAATTTCTGATTTCAATTCTATTATATACACCTCTTTTATCAAATTCATTTTCAAAACTATGGTGTGAGAAAATAACATAATACTTATTATCATCATTTAATTGAGACTCTAACCATTTTAATTCATGCTCTGGAAGAACTGGATATATATCATTTGTTTTGTTATAATTTTTCCTGGAATATTGTTTATATCCTGAATTAGTTTTTATAAAACAAGTATCCAATACAATGAACTTAATTTCCTTGTTTTTGAAGGAATAATAAGAGTTACTCATTTTCAAAAAATCCATGACTTTTTCTCTTGGAAATGAATCAGAATCATGATTTCCAATTATATGATAAATGGGTTTTCCGATACTGTTCATTTTATTAAGTAAAAATTGATTTTCTTCTTTAGGGATGCAAAAGTCACCAAGTTGAATAACAAAATCAATGTCTGTATCTTTTATGTTAGTTATAAAGTCATCAATTCGCTTACAACCATCGTGAATATGGTCATAATGTAAATCAGTGAACACTGCAAATTTTACTCTATTCATAAGTACACCTCCATATAAATATTAACATATAAACTTATTTAGTAGAATAATGCAAAAAAGACCAAAGAATCTTCTTCGGTCTTTTTTGAGAGAGTGGATATATATCAAATATAGATAAATAAATATGTATGCGATCTTGGAAGGCTGCTACATAAGTTAAGTCACTGCTTGTCTATCTATAATGATTATCGTATTTAAATTGAATTTATATCATTATCTTTGACCTGTATTATCAAAGATGTTTTTATTAGGAGTTCGAGATACACGAATATATGCATATTCAGGAGCTTTATATCCTGAACCATATAATATAAATTCCATAACTTTTTTAGCAATAGTTTTAATGAGTAATTTATTCATTTAACATCACTCCTTACTTCTTGTGTTTATATAATTATATCAGAATATTTAGAAAAAAGCAATTTTTATTAATAGATAATTATTATTAGAAAATATGGATAGAAAATCTAAGTTAAATTATGTGAAATTATATGTTATAATTGGAATATGTATTGAAAATTACTAGAAGATAAAAGATAGACTGGAGATATAATAGAAGGAGTAAATAAAAGTATCAGGCATTTAAGTAATTTTGGATAAAATTACTTAATGATTTTAATAAATTATCAAATAATTAGTTTACTAAAAACTAATATAATATTAATAAAAGGAAAAGATAATCAATATCTACCTATAATAATATTGCTTTCCATTTTTTTGCTTAACATCCATAGTAAAATTATTGTTTACAAATTGAGATAATTATATAATTTAAATGGATTGTATTTAATGAGGATGATTCTAGAAAGCGACAAATCAGTATGTATTTCTAGGGAAGATTAGAAGGGGAATGATTAGTTTGAATATTAAAAGAAAACTGACTTCATTTGTATTAGCTCTTACAATTATATTAAGCTTTGGACAAGCAGCAAGTGTGCAGGCGGCAACTACTAATTCGACAACAACATCGGGTAGCATTACTGTAAATTCATCAAATTCAGTTCCAAATCCAGGTACGCCCGAGAGTAAACCGAATTCAATAAATGTTATTTCTAAGTATGATACTAAAAGTATTAATAACACTGGAAATATAAATATTACATCAACTATTGGCTGGAAAAAAGAAAATGGATATTGGTATTATTATAAATCAGATAACACTAAGGTAACTGGGTGGATTAAACCAGATAGTAATTGGTACTATTTATATGATGATGGTAAAATGGCAACTGGCTGGTTAAACTATAATGGTACTTGGTATTATTTAAATAATTCAGGCAGCATGGCGACAGGGTGGAAGCAATTAAATAATACTTGGTACTTTTTAAATAATTCAGGGGCTATGATAACAGGTGTTAATGTAATAGACAATATTACGTATATGTTTTATAGCAGCGGTGCAATGGTAACAGGCTGGGTTCAATTAAATAATTATTGGTATTATTTTAATAATAGCGGCAGTATGGCAACTGGGTGGATTTTAGATAATGGAGTAAAGTATTATTTGTATGATACTGGTGCTATGGCTAAGGGATGGATTAATATAAGCGGCGCCTGGTATTACTTAAAATCTAGTGGAGTGATGGCAACAGGTTGGGTAAATTCAGGAAGTGATTATTACTATTTAGATCCATCTTCTGGAACATTAGTTACGAACACTACAATAGATGGATACAAAATTGGTTCTGATGGTAAGAGACCAGCAGCGACTTCAAATGGAAACACTGGAAGTAGTCCAAGCACTAGTGGTAATTCAAGTACAACAACAAGTAGTATATATAAAGGTATAGATATCAGTCATTATAATGGCGACATAGATTTTAAGAAAGTGAAATCTGCTGGAATTCAATGTGTATACATGAAAGCTACTGAAGGAACAACGTATATAGATCCATCATTAGAATCTTATTATAGCGGTGCTAAAAGTGCAGGCTTAAAGACTGGTTTCTATCACTTCTTAGTTGGGACAAGTTCTCCTGAAACACAGGCACAAAATTTTTATAACAATATAAAAAATAAGCAAAGTGACTTAAAACCAGTTTTAGACATAGAAACAAGTGGATTTGATGTTATGGATTATACAATGAGATTTATAAATGAATTTAATAGATTAAGTAATATGGATGTGTGTATATATACATATTCAGGTTTTATAGATAATTTAGATAACAGGTTGGCTAAATATTCATTATGGGAAGCTAATTACTATACTAGTTTTTCAAATTTACCATCTAATAGTATATGGAGGTCTAGAGTAGGACAGCAATATACAGACCAAGGTACTGTTGATGGAATTAACGGCAGTGTAGATTTAGATCAATTTACGCAAAATATTTTTAGATAATTTAAGCAATAAATATTAAGGCTATAAGATGAGGTGTAATATGTACCTCATCTTATTTTGATTTCAATAACTGAAGAAATCAAATCGAAAATAATTAAAAATATGATAATGAATTCATAAAGATTAGTTTCTGAAAATTTTTTATTAGAAAGCGTCATAATAACCTCCATAGTACTGATTAATTTATAGAAAGATTATACATCAAGTAGTATAAAATAGAAAATGAGATATTGAGGGTAGATACATAAAAGTGAATAAGCTATAAATAATCTTAAGTTATATGATAAAATTAAGGCATGAATATTATTGATCAAAGGAGTAATTTTTATGAAAATGACACTTTTTACAATGAAAATAATAGATGCGCAAAATAATAACTATAAAATTAAAATAAGTAATAATAAAGAATGCTCCATAATAGAATTTGATCCTTTAAAAAAAGAACTGCATTTTTTTAGCAATAATAAGCTAACAGATTATCTTAAAGTTAATGAATATCAGCTTAGAAAGATGTTGCATAATAAACGTATAGATACATATTATGTAGGATTTAATGTGAAGTTTGTTTTAACACATGATAAAGATGTGGCAGCTTTTAATGATAGAAGAAAGATTGTTGTTTTAGATAAACGAAATAATAACTTTAATAGCTATGCAATAGATGAAAGTGATGCAGAAGAAAAGATTTATAAGATTTACACAGATGCAAGCTTTTTTGAGAAGAAAAAGTATGGGGGCTTTGCATTCATAATAGAAGATTTAAAGGACATTCAAATCATTTTGAAAACTCTCTCTGCGATATGTATGCAAGGGATATAGGCAAAGATTCAAATTAAGAGACATTTAAGAATATCGAGTAGTAATTTTAGTTTTATTAAATTTATAAATATAAAGTAGATAGAGTCAATATAAATGACTTTTTGTTATAAATAGATTTAAAAAAATGTTGAATTATCAGAATGTTAATAATATAATGGATGTTATGGAATAAATTGTTGAATTATACACTATTTATTAAAATAAATAAGTTACATGATTTAATTTGTCAGATTATATAAAAATATAATCACTTGTATTTACATTTGGAGGTGTTATTATTAAAATTACTCTTTTCATTTCATTATTATTATGTTGTTTGCTCTATTTATTTTTGGGTATTTATGGCTATAAGATAGATGCAAAATCAAAAACTAATAAAGTATTTTTTAATTTAAGCATGTGCTGTGTTCTCTGGTCAGGTGGATATGCAATGATGTTGATTTCTGAAAATATAAATATAGCATTTTTTTGGAGAGCAGTTTCAGTTTTGGGATACTGTTTTGTTTCAGGACATTGGATATATTTTGTATCTGTATTAAATAGCGAGAAAAAAAATAAGCTTAGTATTCCTATAATAATATTAGCTCACATTCCTGCTATAGCATTATTTATGTGCAATGTCATAGTTAATCCTTCTTCAGTTATGATTAAGGAGTATTATGGATGGATTGACGTGTCGCCAAATTCATTTGGTCAGATTGCATTTAGCATATATGCTGTCATTTTTTATACATCTGGTATTATAGTGCTATTTTTCCAAGGAAAGAACTCTAAAAAAAATCGGATAAAAAAGCAAAATAGAATTATTTTATCAACCTGCATTATAAGTATCACTATAGGAATATTTACAGATATAGTTTTACCTATATTTGGAGTGATTCTATTTCCGTCAGCAGTTTTGACTGGAATAATAGCACTGGGAGGAGTTTGTTATGCAATAAGTAAGCACAGGTTTATGCTAACTGCTCCTAGATATATATCAGAATATATTTACGATACTGTTAATGAACCAATTTTTATATTGAATGAAGATTTTACTATTCAGAGTTGTAATAAAACTTCGTTTAATGTAACACAGTATGAATTTCATGAACTACAAGGAAAAATATTTGGTGAGTTTATATATTATGAAAATTTTGATTTTAATGAAATGATGGAAAAAAGCTATGTTAAAAATGTAGAGGTTAGATTACAAAAAAAAGATGGAAGTAATATAATATGTGAATTATCAGGAACAATAATTTATGACGAATATGATGATATGCTTGGAATTTTAATATTACTTTATGATATTTCAGAAAGAAAAAAATTTTCAGAGATAGAAAAGGAATATACTTTAAAATTAGAAGAAACAAACTTGAAACTTAAAAATCAAATTGAGGATAAAATGCGTGCGGAAAAGCAAATACTTCATTATGTATATTATGATGCACTTACAGAACTTCCTAATAGGAAAATGATGTTGGAAAATCTTAATAAGCTATTAGGAAGCAATAAGGAAGGATTTGCGATACTTTTTATTGATTTAGATAGTTTTAAACATATAAATGATAATTTTGGGCATCAAGTTGGTGATTGGGTTCTTAAAAATGTAGCAGTTAAATTAAAGAATATTATAGGTCCACAAGATAGCATTAGTAGAATAGGTGGAGATGAATTCATAATAATATTAAGAAGTCCAAAACTTGTTTCATATATTCAAGAAATTGCTATGAAGATTCAAATAGAACTGAAAAATCCTATTGTTTATGATGAAGAACTATTAAATATAGGAGCAAGTATAGGTATAAGTATTGCTCCGCAGCATGGGGATGACTCAGATACTTTAATTAGAAAAGCTGATATTGCGATGTATGAAGTTAAAGGTAATGGTGGATATAATTATGCTATATATTCGTCTGAAATGGAAGATAACGCCATTGATAAATTAGAAATAAAAATGAAATTAAATAAAGCTGTTAAAAAAGATGAATTTATAACCTATTATCAGCCCATTATGGATTTAAAATCTATGAAAGTTTTATATGCAGAGGCTCTCATAAGGTGGAGGCAGGGAGAAAAAATTATTCCACCTATAGAATTTATCCCAATAGCTAAAAAAGTTGGAGAAATTATATCAATTGATAATTGGATGCTTAGAAAGTCTTGTGAGCAATGTAAGAAATGGAATGAACTTAGCTTAGGTGAGTTTAATATATCAGTAAATACATCTTATTCTCAACTAAAACAGCCTGGATTTGTATCATTTGTTAAGAATATATTAGAAACCTATTCATTGCCACAAGAGTATTTAAATCTTGAGATTACTGAAGATGAGGCTATGGAAGACTTTGATACAATAATAAATATATTAACTCAATTAAAAAGTATAGGAGTTAAAATTTCATTAGATGATTTTGGGACAGGTTATTCATCTCTTAGCTATATAAATAAGTTACCTATTGATAAAATAAAGATTGACAGATCACTTATAACTAATCTAGAAAAAAGCTATAAAAATACTATGATTATTAAATCAATAGTAGAAATGGGGCATAGTCTAAATATTAAAATTATAGCAGAAGGAATTGAAACAGAGAAGCAGTTTGAAATACTAAAAGAACTTGAATGTGATTATATCCAAGGATATTTAATAGGGAAACCTATGGGAGCAACAGAGTTTGAATATAAATTTATTAATAAATTAGAAACCTAATTTACTACTCGTAATTTTTAGATTATATTACATACATCATAATATTTCACTTAATTTATAGAATTGTAACTTAACTGTTACATTTGTAGTGTATTATTTTTTACATAGAGATATTACTATAATATTTTACACTGGAGGAATTAAGATGAAAAAAATTGTTTACGTATTGACTGGTATAGCGTTAACAGTTACTTTAATGGTTGGATGTGGTGCTGCAAATACTCAAAGTAATAACACAGCTTCAAATGCCTCAAATGATGATGGGAAAAGTAAGCAGAGGAACTTTCAAAGAGCGGATTTAGAAGGAGAAGTTGCAAGTATTGATGGAAACAAAGTAACACTAAAAGTGATAAAAACACCTGAAAGACCGGAAGGAACTGGTGATAAACAACCAAGTAAAGATGGCGGAAATAAGACGGATAAGAAAGCAAATACACAAGATAAACAAGTGCCTAATGGATCATTGAACAAACAAGTGGAATATACAGGTGAAACTAAGGACGTTACACTTGGTGATGGAATACAGATTAAATCTATGGGCAGAGGAACTCAAGCTAAGGATCTTACTGTTAATGATATAAAGGTAGGAGATAGGCTTGGAATAACATATTCAAATAAGGATAATGAAACTATTTCAAGTATTATTGTAATGCCTGCTTTAAATGAAAATGCAAAAACAGATGATGGAAACTAAGATAAAGAAAATAATAGACCCCTTTGAATTTTCAAAGGGGTCTTATAATTTATAAAATCTTGATTAGAGTTAATTTATGTAAAACTATCTATATAAATAAATATCTCTGACATAAACAAAATAAATATTTCATGAAATACACATTAATGATATAATTGCATTAGTGGAAAATATGCAAAATAGTAAAAAATTAGACATAGAACCTAATAATTTTTATATTTAAGTATTATTTGGATGAATAAGTTATGACTTTATTTGTAAAATATTTTTAATAATTGTTGATTGCAATATAATTAGAGTATGAGATAGTATTTTATGATAAAGTAATGATTTATTTTCTTTTTAAGGGGGATAAATATATGGTTCAACACACATATGAACAGGAAGAAAGTTATATTTTAGAATCTAAAAAGAGATGTAAAAATTTGGGACTTGATCCGGATAAACCTAGAATACCCCAAAATGTTATGTCTGAATTAAATTTATGTAGACGTAAAGATGTTTATGAAGAAGTTTTAGATGTAGTAAGAGTTTTTAGCAATAAAATGATCAAATCATTAGAAGGAACTCCAATACTAATATCTATTACAGATGAAAAGGGATATCTACTTGAGGTACTTGGAGATGATACTATAAGGGAAACCATGTCTAAATTAGGAATTAAGCCGGGCATTCAATTTCTAGAGGAAGAGATGGGGACAAATGTTGTTAGCTTGACACTCAAACAAAATGAACCAATACAATTAATAGGAACTAATCATTATCATAGATATTTACATGAGTGTGCATGCTATGGAGTACCGTTTCATTATTCAGATGAAGGGGATTTACTTGGAAGTATATGTATTATGACTGCTGTTATACTTCATAATCCATTTTTCTTAATGACATTAACCATGGTAGTTGATGCAATAGAAAGGGAACTATTACTTAGAAAACAAAATCGACAAATAAGTAAGCAGCAGGAATTGTTATATAAGTCAGAAAAACGGCAAAGAGAATTACTTGAAAAGGATCTTGTTATGAAAGATGATTTCATAACGCTTATTACTCACGAATTCAAAACACCAATAAATGTGATTTATTCTGCGATTCAACTTATTGAGTATATATATAGTAATGAAATTTCAAAGCCAGTAGCAAAACTTATAAAAAGCATAAAGCGAAATACGTTCAGGCAATTAAGGCTTGTAAATAATTTGTTAGATATTACGAAATTCAATTCAAACCAGTTTAAATTGAATATGAAGAATATAGATATTGTATTTTTAACTAAATTAATTACAGACTCTATAAAGATATATGCTAATCAGAAAAAGATTAATTTATCTTTTAAAAGTAATGTGAATAGTATTAACACTACAATAGATGATGAAAAATACGAACGTATAATTTTAAATCTTCTGTCCAATGCCATAAAATTTACTCCAGAGGGAGGTTCTATAACTGTTGAGGTCAAAGAAATTAGAAAAGATAAGAAATTAACGGTTGCTGTAAGTGATACTGGTATAGGAATTCCAAAAGAAAAGCATAAGATGATTTTTGAACGATTTGGTCAAGTTGAAAATAATCTGTCAAGGCAGGCGGAAGGTAGTGGTATTGGTTTAGCACTTGTAAAGTTATTGGTAATTATTCTTGAGGGAAAGATAGAATTAGACAGTGAGTTAGATATCGGAAGTACATTTACTATAACACTGCCTATTAATGAGAAAAAAATAAATGAGGAAGAAAATAAAATACTGCAAGCTTCTGATAACAGGTTAGTAAATGCCATTAATGTTGAGTTCTCTGATATTTATTTTTAAAATTTTCATGATTGTCTATTAATAAAGATATAAGATGTTAAAATAAGAATACTAATGTAGATTGAAAAGGAGAGATATATGAAAAGTATAGCATCAATATTAGTTTCGAATTTTAGAAGATTGGGAATTAATCATGTCTTTGGGATACCAGGAAAGCCACTTGTACCTTTACTTATAGAGTTAGATAAACAAGATGTAAACTTTGTTTTAAGCAAACATGAAAGTGGTGCTGGCTATGAGGCGGCTGGTTATTCACTGATGAGTAAAAAGATAGGTGTAGCTATAGGAACATCAGGGCCTGGTGGAACCAACTTATTAACATCTGCAGGACAAGCGAAAGCATATCATATACCAGTATTATTTATTACAGGACAGCAGCCTACATATAATTCTGGAAAAGCATTGGGGCAGGATTCTACAGCTTTTGGTACAGATTTGGTAAAAATGTTTGAATCGGTTACTAAGTTTAGTGCAAGAGTTGAAAGATCTGACTTGTTTCAAAGATACTTACAACATGCATTGGAAACAGCATATTTTGGCGTTAAAGGCCCAGTTCACTTATCTATACCAATGGATATACTTAATGAAGAAATAGAAGAATTTGAAATAAGTTTATGTGATGAACACAATAAATTAGTTTCTTTAAAATTAGATGAATTTATTAATAAGCTCGATAAAGCTAAAAAACCGGTAATCTTGGCAGGCAAGGGGATACATTCTAGTTTGGCCTATGAGGAAGTAAAAAGAGTAGCTGAATTATGGAATGTACCTGTTATGACAACTCCTGGAGGAAAAGGAACATTTGTTGAGGATCACCCATTATCACTTGGTGGCCTAGGTTTAGGTGGCACAGAAAAATCAAGTGGGTATATCAAAAAAGATGTAGATTTAATGATTGTCATAGGAAGTAAATTATCGGACATGTCTTTAGTTGATATTTCATCAGATAATTATCCTAAAGAAGTTGTGCAGCTGGATTACGATCCTACATTTATAGAAAAATCACTTCAAGTTCAAACATTATCTATTTTGGGCGATATAAAAACAAATTTACAATTGGTATTAGATAAAGTTAAGCATAAACATAAAATAGAAAATAAGCATAATTTACTAGAAGAATGTGAATTGGAGGATAATAGAAATAATAACTCATCATATCTTTCTGCAATTGAAGTAATGGAGACAATAAGAGAAGAATTGCCAGATGATTCTATTATATTTGGCGATGATGGAAGCCATTCATTTTATGCAATAAAGTATTTTTCCATTAGGAAGGCTGGAACATTTTTTTTTGATGATATATTTGGAGCTATGGGACATGCCATAGGATATTCAATAGGTGCACAATTAGCGGATTATAATTCCAGAATTGTTTGCTTAACAGGTGATGGATGTACTTTTATGCAAGGTAGTGAAATATCAACTGCGGTAAATTATAACATTCCAGTTACCATTATAATATTGAATAATGGAAGGCTTGATATGGTAGATAAAGGAATGCAGCAACATTTTGGAAAAGCTGTAGGAACTACTTATAACGTACCACTTGATGTTAAAAAATTTGGAGAGTCATTAGGAGCAAAGACATATAAATGCTGCAATCAGTCAGAATTAAGAGAAGCTTTAAAAATTTCAAATTTACATAGTGAAGCAATTGTAATAGAAGTTATGGTTGACCCATATGAAATCCCACCAACTATGAAAAGGGGATAGTAAGATGAATGAAAATTATAAAAAGGGGCACTTAAAGCTGGGTTAAACCTAGAAGAAATATTAGAAATTATATTGCAATGTGCAGCATATGCAGGATTTCCTAAAGCTTGTAGTGCGTTAGTTATTGCAGGTGAAATTTTTAAAGACAAATAGCATTAAGTAATTATTATTCGAGAATAAAAGCAATATCAGCATAGCATAAAATTTAATATTTTGTGCTATGTTTTTTGTTGATTTTTTAATATAAAAATGTAAAAACAATGGAGTTAAATTTATTGAAGAACTATAATAATTTGAAAATCTTATAGATATATAATTTTATAGCATTCCCCATTTTCTCTCGTATTCAATTTTAAGAATATATTCATCATCAGTAAAACCATTGCTTTTTAATGCTTCAAGTGCATCATTAAAATCAAAGGTTTCAGTCTCCATAATTATTTTATCTTTTTTTCCTGTAATTAACCATTCACTGTGAAGAGCTTGCAGAACTTCCATCATGGCAGCAATTTTAGATAAGCGGGTGGCTAAAAAAATAGATAAATCTCGAACTGATTGGTGGGAGACTTTATTTTGATTGGTTATGTTTTTAAAAGGATCTTCTTCGCCAGGAAGCCATTCTTTCTTTTCGAAGAAATTAAATATAAAACGTACATTTTGAATACAGGTAAGTTGATCTTTATTCATAATTTAACATCTCTCCTTTAAATTACTTAACAAAATGTATATTATTAGTGCAATAAAAAGCCAATGCTTAAAGTTTAGTAATTGGCTTTTTATTTTTTCATAAAATTATAATAATGTTAACAATAAATTATAATTATAAATTAGCCCAATAAGAGGCTAAGAGCAATGTAGAAATTAAGAAACCTAAAATGACATTGACAATTGCTCCAGCTGAAAATGCAATAAATGGCTTCCAGCCAACAGCAGTTAACTGTTTAAATCTTGTAGTAAGTCCGATAGATAGGAAACAAAATGTAAATGCCCAAGTTCTAATTTCTTTTATAGGAGTAATAACATCAGTATTTATAATATTAGCAGAATCTGCTGAAACGCTAGAAAGCAAAAATGTAAGTATTAAAGATGCAATAAAGAATCCAAGAACGAATTTGGGAAACCTATACCAAATTTCAGCAACATTTGCTTTAGTTCCATCATCTCTTTTTTCCCATTTGGTAATAGAGATTATAGACAATATAAAACACCAAATTCCTATAAACATATCACGCCCAACTACTTTCATTAGAGTAAAAGTAGTAATTGCTTTATCACCAAATGTACTTGCTGCTGTAATACCTGCAGCATCCGCAAATTCTGAAGTACCAATCCAAGCACCTGCTTGTCCGGCTGGAAGCCCTAATATTTTTATGATAATAGATAATGCAAAAATCATGAATACTGCCCAAACAAGTACAAGAGATATTGATACTGAAACTTCTTCTTTCTTAGCTTTTATGGCACCACCTACAGCTATAGAAGCCGAAACTCCGCAAATTGAACCACCAGCTCCTAAGGTTGCTGCAAATCTTTTATCTAAACCAAGCACCTTTGTTCCAACGAAATAAATTATTAAGAATGTAGATACAGCAATGAATGTTGCCTGCAAAAATGCAATAGGTCCTGCTTTGATAATTAAAGTGAATGGTAGTGTAGCTCCAAGAAGAACAATACCAACTTTTACGTAGAGTTCAGTTCTAAGCGATGATTCAAACCATTTTGGAATAGAAAAAATATTACTAACTATAAGTCCTAGAGCTAAAGCAACAAGAGGTGCTTCCAAGTTATAACTTTGAGCTACATTCCAAGCACTAAAAGAATTGATTAAAACACTTAAAATAAATAAAACTATAAAGCCTAGGAAAAATTCTTTAAATTTATAGTGCAAAAATAAATTTGATATAGAAAACAATATTAAAAATGTGATAAACAAGAGAATAATTGAACCAATATTACCTCCTAGTGCAGAAAACAAATCATTTATGTTTGTCCATTTTGGTATTTTAGCAGTAATGATCTTAATTGAATTACCAGATAACCAAAGAAGAATTCCAGCAACTACTAAAATTAATCCAATCCATACTGCCCACCAATCTTCCTTTCTTACTAAATCTGTCAAACCATTTTCTTTTGAATAACTTTTACTACCCATTATAACAACTCCTTTTATTAATTTTAATGGTTATTAGAAAAATATAAGTTCACCTCCAAGAATTAATAGTGTATATAAAAATAAAAAGACCACTCTCTCTTTAAGAAAAGCAGTCTTTATATATAAAAGATAATAAAGAGGTCGCTTCCTAAGTAGAATATTTAATTTTTATATGAATCAATCCTAATATATTTAATATTGGTCGAAGAACTTAAAGAAGTAATTATGATTGTTTACAATATATACTGAAAACATGACTATTATTATAGGAATTATACAATTATAATATTACCATGGTTTTTTACTAAGTCAATAGGTTTTATCGGTTATTTTGAAGAAATTAGATGGCATTGATTATTTTTCTTATGAAATTATTCATTTTGGAAAATTGCATAAATTTTATGCATTATTATAATAAAAAATAGATTTTTTATGTCGTAAAAAAAAATAATTTGCAATTCTTTTTTTATTTTAATAAAATAAATACTTAAAAAGACAAAATATGATATAATTACAGAAACGTAATTGTAGAAAAAAGTGAAAAAATAGACAAAATCTTTGATGGATTTTGCATTTTAAATTGATTTTCTTTTCAGGAGGTAAGGTATATGTTTCAACATATATTCGAGCAAGAAGCAGATTATATTTTAGAATCGAAAAAAAGATGTAAAGAGGCAGGTATGGATCCGGATGTGCCTAGAATGCCTCAAAGCATTATGTCAGAATTAGAGTTGGCCCAAAAGAAAGAGACTTATAAAGAAATTTTAGATGTTGTAAAATTTTTTAGTAATAAAATGATTGAATCCTTAAAAGGAACTTCGATATTAATTGCTATTTCTGATGAAAACGGATATTTATTAGATACATTAGGAGATGAAGATGTAAGAGGAACGATGTCTCAATTAGGAATTAAGCCGGGTATCCAGTTTAATGAAGAAGATATGGGAACAAATGTAGTTAGTTTAACTCTCAAGGAAAATCATCCAGTGCAGTTAATAGGAACTAATCACTATCATACATATTTACATAATAGTGCTTGTTATGGAGTACCATTTCACTATTCAGATGATGATAATCTGCTTGGAAGTATATGTATAATGACTACTGTAATACTTCATAATCCATTTTTTTTGATGACATTAACTACTGTGGTTGATGCTATAGAACGTGAGCTTATACTTAGAAAACAAAATCGCAAAATTAGCAAGCAGCAAGAATTATTATATCAATCTGAAAAAAAACAGAGAGAGCTTCTTGAAAAAGATCTTATTATGAAGGATGAGTTTATAACACTTATAACTCATGAGTTTAAAACACCAATAAATGTTATATATTCAGCCCTACAACTGATAGAACACGTATACGTTGATGAGGTATCTCAGCCTGTTGAAAAACTTTTAGGAAGTATAAAACGAAACACTTTCAGGCAATTGAGACTCGTTAATAACTTATTAGATATTACAAGACTACATTCCAATCAGTTTAAATTAAATTTAAAAAAGTTTGATATTGTATTTATAACGAAATTAATTACTGAGTCAATAAAAATATATGCAGATCAAAAAAAAATAAAGCTTCAATTTAAAGCAAATATAAGTAGCAGAGAAATTGCATTAGATGAGGAAAAGTATGAACGGATTATTCTTAATCTTTTGTCAAATGCCATAAAATTTACTCCTGAGGGAGGTACGATAGATGTTGAAGTAAAAGAAAACAAAAGGAAAAAGACAATATCTATTGCTGTAAGTGATACTGGAATAGGAATTCCAAAGGAAAAGCATGAGATGATATTTAAGAGATTTGGACAGGTTGAAAACAACCTCTCAAGGCAGGCTGAAGGCAGTGGTATTGGGCTAGCACTTGTAAAAATGCTGGTAACAATTTTAAATGGAAGCATAAATCTAGATAGTGAGTTAGGTGTTGGCAGTACATTTACTATAATATTACCTATTAAAGAAAATGCGAATTACGATGAAAATAAAGTATTTATAGCTTCTGATAATGGTTTGGTAGATGCCATTAATGTTGAATTTTCAGATATATATTTTTAATATTTTTATATGAAATTATTATTAATACATAAAGGTAAGAAGCGTGGTACTGAATATAATATTCAGTATTGCGTTTTTTTTGAAAAAATTATTGTGAATATAATTACAAACGAACTTGTTGTTGGAATAATTGTAAATATATATAATTATTCATAAAAATTTTAAATTATTTACTATATACTTCATAATTAGTCATGAAATTTATTGATTCGACTTTTACGATATGTTATCATGATGATAGTGAATATAATTAGTGGTTTAAATGCTAAAGTTTTCAATAATAAGAATTATGTGGAATTAAAATTAAATATATAAAATGTAAATAGCAAATTCATTGAAAGGTGAAGACGCAAAGCCATGAGTCTAAAGTAATTTCGATTGCCATGATAGTCAGGTTGCCAAAATAGAAAGTGATTTATTCATGGCAGGCAATATTTTTATTGTCTGCTTTTTTATAAATTTGAAAGGGGATTTAATTAATGAAAAGAGTTTTAATAGTTGATGACGCAGCATTTATGAGAGTAACACTTAAGACGATGCTTGAAAGAAATGGGTTTGAAGTAATTGGTGAGGCAGAAAGCGGAATATCTGGAGTACAAAAATACATGGAATTAAATCCGGATGTTGTAACTATGGATATTACAATGCCTGAAATGGATGGAATAACAGCTTTAAGAGAAATTAAAAAAGTTGACCCAAGAGCAAAGGTAGTTATGATCTCAGCAATGGGTCAGGAAGAATCTATTCGTGATGCCGTAATAGCTGGTGCGAAGTCCTTTGTAGTAAAGCCTTATAAAGAGGAATTTGTTGTAAAGATATTAACGCAAGTATTAGGGCTTTAATTTATGTATTTTGGAATGGGGTGAAGTAATTGTCGGATAATTTTAGTCAAGAGCCAATGCTATTGGATATTTACATATTTGAAACTACGCAGCTTATTGAGCAGCTTGAACAAGTCATAATAAATAATGAAAAAGCCGGATCTTTCACAATAGAGGCTATTAATGAAGTCTTTAGAATAATGCATACTATAAAAGGATCATCGGCTATGATGATGTTTAACAACATAACAACCGTATCACACTCAATAGAAGATTTATTCTATTTTCTCCGTGAAAATAAACCTGAGAATACTGATTATTCAAGACTTTCAGATATTGTTTTAGATGGAATTGATTTTATTAAAACAGAAGTAGATAAGGTTATTGAAAAGAAGAATCCAGATGGAGATGCCTCAGAACTTATTTTAGATATAAAAAAATTTTTGGAAGAATTGAAAGGAAATAATGAATCCTCAGAGGAAAGAGTAATTAACGAAAAGATTATTGAAAGTATTAATGAAACTGAAAATTTAATAGATATAGAAATGATTAAGGATTTAGGAAAGAATAGTTTTAAAGCTAAAGTTTATTTTGAAGAAGGCTGTGAAATGGAAGATATTAGAGCCTTCGGAATAGTAAATAGTATGCAAGAGTTATCAGAAAATATTCACCATATTCCTAAAGAACTTTTCGGGGATGATAATTGTGTAGAAACTATTCGTAAGGATGGTTTCATCATATCTTTTACTACAGATAGAGAATATGACGAAGTACGTAAATTTTTAGCTGAGACAATCTTAGTCAGAGATGTAGAACTTACTGAAGTTAAAGATGATAATGAATCTAATAAGGCAAGTGAAAATACTCTAGAAGTTAAAGAAATTTCAGAAGATTTAAAGAGCAAAAGTGATAAGGAATATTTAGAGAATAAAAAGGTTTTAGATAGTCATAAAATTTCAGAAAATCAGAAGGTTACAGAAGCTGTAAGCAAAGATAAAAAAGATGGAAAAACGGATAAAAAATCTGGATCTTCTCATCAGAGCATTATTAGTGTAAATGTATCTAAACTTGATATGCTCATGGATATGATTGGAGAATTAGTTATTTCAGAAGCCATGGTTATTCAAAATCCAGATCTAAAAGGGTTAAATCTTGGAAATTTTCAAAAGGCATCACGCCAATTAGAGAAAATTACTGGTGAACTACAAGATATTGTTATGTCAATAAGAATGGTACCATTAGTTGCGACTTTCCAGAAAATGAATAGAATTGTCCGTGATATGTCAAAAAAGCTGTCAAAAGAAGTAAAGCTAAAAATCATAGGAGAAGATACTGAAGTTGATAAAAATATAATAGAACATATATCAGATCCACTTATGCATTTGGTAAGAAATTCTATAGATCATGGTTTAGAATCTCCAGAGGAGAGAATAGCAAAAGGTAAGCCTGAAATTGGGACAATTACTCTAGAAGCAAAAAATGAAGGCGGCGATGTATTTATAATTGTTAGAGATGATGGTAAGGGATTAAAAAGAGAAAAATTACTTACAAAAGCAAGAGAAAATGGGCTTATAAATAGACCAGAAGAAGATATTACTGATAAAGAAGTCTTCTCATTTATTTTTTTACCGGGTTTTTCCACTAAGGAAAAAGTAACAGAATTTTCAGGGCGTGGTGTTGGAATGGATGTAGTGGCAAAAAACATAGGGTCAGTTGGCGGAATTATTTCAGTAGACAGTGCTCCTAACATAGGAACTACTATGACATTAAAAATACCCTTAACTCTTGCCATTATGGATGGAATGATAATAAAAGTAGGTAAAGCGTCTTATACAATACCGATTAAAAGTATTAAAGAATCTTTTAGAGCAAAGGAAGAGGAAATAATAACTGATCCTGATGGCAATGAGATGATCATGATAAGAGGAAAATGTTATCCAATCTTAAGATTACATAGTTTGCATAAACTGAAGACTGAAGTGGAAAACATTCCAGATGGAATCATAATAATGGTTAGCAGTGATGATAAGAGTCTTTGTATATTTGCAGATGAACTAATAGGGCAGCAGCAGGTAGTTGTAAAGGCTCTGCCAGAATATATTAAGAAGTTTAATAAAACAAACAATGGACTATCAGGTTGTACACTATTAGGCGATGGAAGCATCAGTTTAATACTTGATGTTGCAGAACTAGTTAAGTATTAGGGAGAAGGAGTGAATAGAAGTATGGAGAATATGTACGAAGAAAATTTAGAATTTGAAGAAGATACTCAAAAAAGCAGATATTTGACATTTTCAATCGGTAAAGAAACATATGGCGTGGAAATTAAGTATGTTATAGAAATAATAGGTATTCAGACAATAACAGAAATTCCTGAACTTCCAGAGTATATTAAAGGAATCATAAATCTTAGAGGTAAGATAATTCCTGTGATGGATGTAAGACTACGTTTTAAGAAAGAGCCTATTGAATATAATGATAGAACCTGCGTTATAATTGTAGATATCAATAATACTTCTATTGGGCTTATAGTAGATAAAGTGGCCGAAGTAATTATAATTCCGGATCAAGATATTGTAGAACCGCCACAGATGAATAAAGGTATGAAAAATAGGTATATAAAAAATATGGGTAAGGTTGGTGATGATGTGAAGCTGCTTCTTGACTGCGAAAAGCTTTTAACAGAAGATGAGCTTGGGGAGCTAAACGAAGCGTTGTAAGAATAACAAGCAAGCATATTGTGGGGGGATTAAATAATGAAATGGTTCTATAATTTAAAGATTGCAACAAAATTGATAACTGGTTTTATTATTGTAGCTTTTATTGCAGGAGTAGTAGGAGCAGTAGGAATTATGAATGTTCATAAAATTAGCAGCCTTGATACTGAATTATATGAAGATCATACTGCAACGATGCCAGATTTAACTAATATAGCAAGTGATTATGAAATGGAAAGAGGGTTAATAAAGGATTTATTAATAGTAAAGGATGGGAATAAAAGACAAGAAAACACAAATAAATTGAGAAGTCTAGATGAAGAGATAGACAGCAGCTTAGTTCATTTTGAGAATAATGCACATGAGGATGAGGTGGTTAAAGAACTAGCGGATTTAAAAAAATTAATAGCTTTATTTAGACAATTAAGGGATAAAGAACTAAGTTTTATAACAGCAAATCAAGAACAACAGGCAATTGATATTATGTATAATGAAGGAGCAGCAACTTCTGATAATGTACAAGAAGCCATCGATAATTTAACAAAGCTAACGACAGATTTAGCAAAAGAGGCATCAGATACCAATTCAGCTTCTGCAAATACGGCAACTGTAACAATGCTAGTTGTAATAGTTATTGGAATAATTATTGCGGTTGGTCTTGGTATACTTATATCAAATATTATAAGCAGGCCTATAAAGAAAATGGTTGAGGCGGCAGATAAGCTTTCGATGGGCGATATAAATGCTAATGTTGAAGCAGATACGAAAGATGAAATAGGAAGTCTTGCAGAATCTTTTGTAAGAATGATAGAAAATATCAGGGAACAGGCTCGTGCAGCTGAAAGAATAGCTTCTGGTGATTTAAGCTTTGATGTTAAGATTAAATCAGAACAGGATCTTCTTGGTAAGAAGTTATCTGAAATGATTGAAAATAATAATGAAATCCTAGGGAGTATTAACGATGCATCAGAGCAAGTAGCCTCAGGTTCGAAGCAGATATCTGATTCAAGTATAGCACTTTCTCAAGGTGCAACAGAGCAGGCAAGTGCAATTGAAGAATTAACTGCATCTCTTGAAGAAATATCGTCTCAAACGCAATTAAATGCTCAAAATGCGAACAAGGCAAATGAATTAGCTGAAGGAGCTAAGGCAAATGCTATACAAGGTAATGAACAGATGCAGGAAATGCTTAAAGCCATGGAGGAAATAAATAATGCATCTAGCAATATTTCAAAAATCATTAAAGTAATTGATGATATTGCATTTCAAACTAATATTCTAGCACTTAATGCTGCTGTTGAAGCTGCAAGAGCAGGACAACACGGTAAGGGATTTGCAGTTGTGGCTGAAGAAGTGAGGAATCTTGCTGCACGTTCAGCGAATGCTGCAAAGGAAACAACTGATATGATTGAAAATTCTATTAAGAAATCTGAAGGTGGTACAAAGATAGCAATGGATACAGCTACTGCTCTTAGCGAAATAGTAACAGATGTCGAAAATGTAGCTAATCTTGTCAATGAAATTGCTATTGCATCAAATGAACAGGCTTCTGGTCTTGGTCAAATTAATCAAGGGATTATGGAAGTATCACAGGTTGTTCAAAGTAATTCAGCTACTTCTGAAGAAGGGGCTACAGCAAGTGAAGAACTATCAACTCAAGCTGAATTGCTTAGAGAAATGGTAAGCAAATTTAAATTAAAACAAAATGTTAGATCTTATAGAAATTTGTCTGAATTAAATCCAGAAGTAATAAAGTTGCTTGAGGAAATGGCAGAAAATAAGGGTAAATCATATGTAAATGATACATACAAAGAAGCTTCTATACCAAAGACTAAGATTGTATTAGATGACATGGATTTTGGAAAGTATTAAAGAAAAGGCTTTAGCAGAAATTGCTAAAGCCTTTTCTTTGTTAATAGAATTCAGAGCTCTGAGATTATTAGGAAACAATTTTACCCTTCATGAAGCTTCTATTTGCATTTCTGTTTGATCCTGATCTATCAGCATTAATGCCTGGATTACTGTTTCTACCTGGACTAGCATTCATTCTTGGATTATTATTTATTATTCCCGGTCGCAGATCACCATTTATACCTAAAATGCCGCCATTTGCTCCAGAAAAAGAATTGGGATCTATATTTTGAGCTGTAATTGCCGTGCATGATACAAATAACATGGAACATGTAATGAACGATACAATTACAAACATAGTATAGAATATTTTCTTCATATTGTTATGCCTTCTTTCTGAATGGTGATATAAATTGTAGGAAATTTTTCTTTAATATAAATTCATATACATCTTTAAATCCTATATAAGATAATATTATCAATAAAGGATATATTGGATAAAGATATCTAGACTTAATCTCCCACAAGATATAGAAACCTATAAAGCCTAAAATAACTAAGTTTAAGAATATTTCGTCATATCTCTTTGATCTTAAGGAACTTATCAAGCGTGTAAAAATAAAACAATACATTAAGAAGTTAGTTACATACAATATCCAATTTAATCCGCTTCTATATTTTGAATCTCCTTTAAACAAATTGGTGGCAAAAGTAGGATAGCTATACCCAGTATTTTCTCTCGCTATTCTTTGTCTAGAATTAGATGACGCTCCATTACCAATTCCATAGGTTTCAATTTGGTAGGTACCTTCAGTCCAGGTCCAGATTAATTTATTATAGTATAGATTTACTAGATCACTAAAGGACATACTGGATAATTTATTACTAATTTCTGATTTAAACAATTCTGTACTTTTTTCTTTATCATAGTCTCCCTGCCTTTGGTATATGGTGTAGCTTTTCATATTATCCCAATAACCAAAGGTATCTTTATTCATACCCATATTTAGCCACATATAAATAGGAGCAGAATTTTTTGTGACTGATTCACTTACAACACCAGTAGCCTTTAGAGAAATATTTTGAATTAAGTTTGGAATGTTAAATAACAGAACTAGCACACAAAGGGCTTTTAAAACTTGCTTACGGCCAATTTCTGTTGTATTTAGTAAAATGTATATAACTCCAGCTATTAAAATAAGAGCACCTATACTTCTGAAATAATTTCCAATAGATAAAAGGATTGAAGAAATAATAATATATTTAAAAGCTTTTTCTTTTACAAATCTTATTAAAAAGTATATAGCAGTGGTTAATAGTGTTGTTGCTATAATATCATTATATATGTAATTGCTCATAAGTAAGGATGGTATATATGCTGCAGCAAATATTAATATACCATAGTCATTGTCTCTTGATTTATAATTTATCTCTTTATATATTAGGTAAATCATAAAAGTTGTAACAAGTGTAAATATTATATTGAAAATTTTTATAACTAAATAGTTATTTGGAAATATTGATAACAATGCCTTTAAATATAATACAGTGGAATAATTAAAAGGGAACATATAAAGATATCCACCATGTTGAAATGAAGAATAATCATTTTTATATAGCATATTTAAAGCTAATGAAAGTACTGTCTTGGAATCAGCTTCAGGTAATTTTGTAAATAAAAATATAATAATTATTTGAATGAAAAAGCTAAAGAGCAATGTTAATGAAATTACAAATTTTTTTCTATATTTATTCAATTTTAAGGATAATTTATATAGGATTATGTTTAATATAATTATTACTGTTATAAGTAATATGAAAATACCAAGATTCTGTCTTTGAAGAATAGGTCTATCACCATAAACATAAGAATTGTACTTTGCTCTGACAAAAAATGAGGATACTATAAAAAGTCCCATAAAAAAAATAAGTATTACATATATTGTTTTTTTTATAAATGCTAGCATATGATGAACTCCTTTATAACAATGTAATTTTAGTTAAAGACATTTATATATTACTCCTTAATTATCACAATTTTGTTACAGATAAATATTATTATTTCTTGTATATAATGTATCAATATGGTTGTAAATTGTAGATAATATGAGTTCAGTTTTTAAGTAAAGCTATAATTTATAAAATTTTAATGAATCGATACTTAAACTATGAATATAAAACATATAAAATGCAAAAAGTAAAATTGAGGTGAAAAAAATGACAAAATACAAATTTATTACATCAGATAATGATGAGAGTGAAAATAATTCTTCAGACACATCAATGCCAGCAAAAAATAGAAAAAGACATAAGCCAATAAGGGGACTTCCACGTCTGGAAAAATAATAATTTAATAAATCTATATAATACTATCAAGTATTAAGCACAATATAATTACCAAACATATAGTTATTATATTGTGCTATTTTATTATTTTGGTGAAAATTTCTATTAGGGAGTGATTTGATTGTCATTAAAAAACTATGGAGTACTCAAAGCGAAAGCTATTAACTCACAAATGGGTAAATTTCATTATCAAGTTCTTGTCAAAGATGAAAATGATGTGAAGTATAGAATTGCTATTAATGTTAAATCAGAGGAATACCCATCAGAGGTATTGTATTTTATTAATGAAGATTTTAAGTGGAAAAATATTGATAAATTTCTAAAGTTGAAATCCGGATTTACAGAAATACAAAGTAATTCTTTAAACATGGCATTAGATTATATAAGAGGGGATTTATTCGAATCATCAAAAATGATACCTCTTGCTTCTAGGGTGACTGGTCCTGATAATGATTTAAATGAAAAAATTGATTTCTATATAAAAAAGGCTATAGGTAATGAATCAGTAATTTATGCATATGGAGAAAAGTGGGGACCAGAAAATAAAAGTGATAAATATTTTAAGTTTGAACCAGGAAATGGAATGCATGATATTCATATGAATCAAGGGAGTACAGATAACTGGAAAAAAGACAATGGTATATGGCAGGATGGAGGAATACTTATTTACTTCGAAAAAACTAATAGATGGGTAGGAATATTTTTGGCCTTCCAATCACAGTCTTGGTGCACATGTGACAATGGTAATGCAATAAAACCAGTGTCAGAATGTAATCATATAAATAGTAAAGCCTGTAGAAATAAATAAAATACAATGATGAAAGTGTTATAAATTATAGTGTATAATAATTTATCATAGTATGAAGCAGGAGAAAATAAATGAATTTTGTAAGTATAGATTTTGAAACGGCTAATGAGAAGAGAAATAGCCCATGCTCTATAGGAATAGTAGTTATAGAAAATGGAAAAATGATAGAAAAAGTACATTACTTAATAAAACCTAAGGAAATGAGATTTATGCCAATAAATATTGGAATCCATGGAATACGGCCAAGTACGGTTCGAGATGAATTGGAATTTGATAAAGTATGGGAGAAAATTAAGCATTATTTCAATGATAATTTAGTTATAGCCCATAATGCATCATTTGATATATCAGTATTAAGAAATACATTAGAACTTTATAATATAAAAGCACCAAGCTTTCAGTATATATGTACAATGAAGCTTTCTAGAAATTTTTATAGCGAACTTGATAATGCAAGGCTTAATACGGTAAATAAATTCTTAGGTTTTGAATTTAAACATCATGATGCTTTAGCTGATGCAATAGCTTGTGCTAATATTCTGATTAACATAGCAGAAGAATTAGGAACAAAAGATATTAATGAAATATCAATAATGACTGGAGTAACTTTAGGAAGTGTTGATAAAAATGGATACATACCCTCGTCAACAAAAGGAAGAATCATAAGTAGATCAATCAGGTGTCCGTCAAAGAAAAATGAAGAAACAGGGAAATATCTCAATTATATCAACTTTGAAAATGAAGTCGTTGTATTTACAGGTGGTTTAGCCTCTATGACAAGAGATGAGGCAATAGGGCTAGTAAAAAAGCTTGGGGGAGCAGTAGGGAGTTCTGTGACAAAGAAGACAACCTGTTTAATTACCAATACTAAAGAAGTGTATGATTTGACTAGAGAAGAGATGAGCAATAAGCTTAAAAAAACTATGGATTTAAAGAAAAAAGGACAAGATATAAGAATATTAAATGAAGAAGAATTTTTGAAGTTATGTTTTAATTAATGTTTAGCTTCTTGTTGATAATAATACATAAATTAAATAGGGAAGCATTTATAACTCTTTTGAAAATTATTGCTGAGTTATTCAATATAAATAGAAGTGCCCTAGGAAAAATATTGTTTAGTATTATTGCATATATTAATAGAAGTACGGTTAACATAATAATTCAAATAATGAAAAGTTAGATATAAATCAAGGAACCAAATTATACGATTTAAAGTAAATTTAAATGTTTATTGGAATGTTAGAATAATATTTTTTCATTTATGAATTGAGAAATATTTATAACAAAAAAGGGCTTACTTGCCCTTTTTGTTATAGATATACGTCTGAAAATTCAACGTTTAGTGCATTAACTAATGTATTATTTCCGTTATTAAATACTTCTGAGTTATCAGCATCCAAATATTGATTTGCTGGTAAAGTTATTCTAAAAGTGCTTCCACTATTGGGCTCACTTTCCAATGATATTCTCCCATTTAAAGCATCTACTAATTTCTTTACAAGAAATAATCCAATTCCTGTTCCTTCAGCAGGCCTTGATAAGTTGTTTTCCACTTGGCCAAATCTTTCAAATATAAGCTTTTGTTTATCTTTAGGAATTCCTATTCCTGTATCAGATACCTCGACTATTATAGAATTTGTATCAATATTTTCACCAAGGCTTACAGAAACAGTACCGCCCTCATCTGTAAATTTTATTGCATTAGAAAGAAGGTTTAACATAATCCGTTCGAATTTTTCATCATCAATAGCTATTTCTCTATATAATAAACTACATTTAAAGAGTAATTTAATATTTTTTTGATTTGAATATAATTTTACGGAGTGGGAAATTTGTTTTGTTAAGGATACAATATCAATATTTTGTATATGTAATTTAAACTGTCCTGAGTTTAATCTAGTAATATCTAATAAATTATTTACAAGTCGCAACTGCCTAAATGTATTTTGTTTTATATTTTTTATTAAACTCTTCACTTTATCAGGTATATCATTTATGTATGCACTTTCAATTAATTGAATTGCAGAAAATATTACATTTAATGGCGTTTTGAATTCATGAGAAATTAGGCTTATAAATTCATCTTTCATTACAATGTTTTTTTCAGCTTCTTCTAACTTTTCATGTTCTGCTTTAAGAATGAGAAGTTGTTCTTCTTTTAATCTAATATTATTTTTTATAATATGTGATATATCATGTGAAAGAATTATACCACACTGAAAGTTTTTATTTTCATCAAAAATAGGAATTCCATTAAAATCAAGATAAGTTTTTCCGTACTTCTTTTTTAGTATTACTCGTTGGTCTTTTACAATTTCGCCTTTCAAAACCTTATATGATGGCAAATCTTCTATAGTTAGTTCTTCATCATTTTCATTATAATATTTTTGTCCTTTAATCAAAGTTTCTCCAATTCTATCCAAAGTTACCAGGCTGTTATCTGCAGTTAGGACGTTCGTAAAAAATTTATTGGTTTTTGTGTATTTACCACTTTTGTTTATTATTGCTATTCCATCGTATATGTTATCAAATATTACTTCAAGTTCTTTTTTTTGATTGTACATAAGCTTTGTGTTTTTTACGAGTTCAGTAATATCTTGTGTCACTATAATCCCTGTTTCGAATTTATTATTGTCATCAAAAATAGGTATTGTAGTACAGGAAAAATAATATTCTTTATTTAATGATATATATTTTAGCTTTTGATCTTTCATTTTTATTCCTTTTAATAATTTATTAAAACATAGATTATCTGAAGATAATGGATTGTTATGTAAATCATAATAGATGCCAGATTTAATTAAATGTTCTAAATCATCATCCTTATTATCAATATTATCAAATAAGTTTTTAAATATGTTGCTTTTAGTTATGTATTTCCCATGTTTATCAACTATTGAAATTATATCTTCAACACCTTCAATAATAGCCCCTAATTGTTTGTTTTTTGCTTGTATATGTTTTCGGCTAAGGACTCTATCAGTAACGTTTTCTAACATAGACATAACAAATTTTACTTCTCCATTTTCATAAATTGGAGTAATAGTGTTGTCCCAGTAATCATTATGGTCTAAAAGAAATTCTGGCAATTCGGTTAAGTATGTAGGTTTATTATTTTTTATAGCTTTAAAAAAAATATTCCTTGTACCATATTTTTCAATGTTATCTATAAATTCATGTATGCATTTTCCATAAACAAGTTCCTTTTTATTAAAAGGTTTTGGCATGTAATCTAAGTATTTTTGATTTGACTTAATAAGTTTTAAGTCATTAGCAGTATAAATTCCTATACCTATTTTATTATCGTTTATTAAGTTTTCAATGAAAAGCAGTTTATTGTCTAATCTTGAGTTTTCTAATTCATTAAAAATATATAAAGTACTGTTATTGTTAAAGTTTTTATATTTTTTTACCTTGATAAATCTTACATCAAAGCTTTTAGTAAATATTACAGAATCAAATTCCTCCTCAGTTATGTTGATTTTATAGTTACCCCTAAATAACGTTTGTAAGACATCAGTAATGTTTTTTCCACATAATTCGTTCTTACTGAACTGTGTTAGATCTAAAAAATTGTCATTTACATCTAGTATAATGTCATTCCTTTCTTTAATTATAGATTTTCGTACATGATATAATAAATCATTATTCAAAGTACTCCCCCCATTAGTATAGAAATAGATTTAAATTGCATTTTAGTATAAAAATATAATACCATATAAGAATATGCTTTACTATATTTTGAATTAGAAGAAAAATAATGAAAACTGTATAATTCATAAATATAATCATAATTTGTTATAAAAAAATAATATTTTAGAGGCAAATTAAGTAGAAATGCTTGATTTGCCTCTGTTTTCAGTTAATTGCAAAATAATTATATTAATATTACAATATAGATTATATGAAAGGAGTTTGATACATGTCAAAATTAATAGTGTATTTTTCTATATTTTCAGTATTTGCTATATTGATTTATGTATTCATATATTATACTGCACTAAAATTTTAGAATAAGGTTAGAAGAGATATTTGATTTTTATAATTTTAAGTCATTAACTTGGCAAACCTTTTAATTCATCCCTTTATTGTAGCCAAATGTGTAATAATATGCTAATATAATTAAAGAAGTATTAATCTTAACAATATGCTATTTTTGGCTTAATTGGTAGGATAATACTGGACTTAATATAATGATAAAATAATTTAAATTGTCTATTAGATAAGGTAATTATTCATTTGGAGGTTTCTATGAGAGTTGTTAATGTCTCCAGCCTAAAAGGAGATGAAATACTTGGAAAACAAATTTTCGATGAATCAGGCAGAGTCTTACTTAGTGTTGGAGTAAAACTTAAACCCTATTATATTGAAAGAATTAAAGAACTTGGAATCATTTCTGTATATATTGATGACGAAATATCAAAGAATATAGAAATTGAGGAGAGTATTTCTGATAAAACAAGGCAAATGAGTAAGCATGCGGTAAAAGAGATGATTCAAATATATTGTCGTGAAGGAAAAACTGATAATAAAAGTGTCATGAATTCAGTAAACTCAGTTATTGAGGATATACTTTCAAATAAAGATGTTTTAATAAATGTTGCAGAAATAAGTGCAAGCGACAATAATATATATACTCATTCTGTGAATGTTTGTGTATTAGCTACAATAATAGGAACGCATATGGGGTATACCATGTCAAAGCTTAAAGATGTAGCAGCAGCTGCAATGCTGCATGATATAGGTAGAATAAAAATAATGAATGATAAGAAAATTATATCAGAATTTAAAACTAGGGAAGAATTGGATTCATATATTGAACTTCATCATCCAAAAGTCGGCTATGATTTTTTAGGTGAGCAGCATCAATGGAATGCCTATGTAAAGGTAACTGCACTAATGCACCATGAAAGAAGTGATGGCAGTGGTTATCCGTTAAAATTAAAAGGTAATGAAATAAACGAAATTGCAAAAATAGTATCAATATGTGATGCGTTTGATAATTTGATAACTGGTAAGAATGGATCTGGGCCTAAAAGTGTAAATGAAGTTATTGAATATCTTGTAGGAATGAGTAATATTTATTTTGATGGGGAAATTGTAAAAAAATTTACTAGGAATATAGCTGCATTCCCAACAGGAAGTGCTGTAATTTTAAGCTCAAACGAAAAGGGCTTAGTAATAAAGCAAAATACTTCTATGCCGCTGCGTCCAGTAGTAAAAGTTATATATGATAAAAATGGAAATACAATTTCAGAACCGTATGAAGTTGATTTATTAAAAGAATTAACATTATTTATTTCAAAGGCTTGTGAAATTTAGATTAGGGGAAGAGTTTTATGGGGGATAAGGATATGTATGAAATTATTAGGGATTCAGATGAATATGAAAAGTTAATTTATAATACTTTTCAAAAGTTCTCATATATACATAGCACTAATTATCAAAGTGAGTTTAAAAGATCATTTGAAGAAATAGGTAATCTCTTTGATCTTGATAGGATTTATATTTATTATTTTTCTAAAGATCCTACTTTTATGCGGATAGATTGTCAGTGGAATAAAGAAAGTGTAAAACCTAAAAGAGAAGTAGAAGAAGAAGAGGCGGTTTACGCATTTCCTTGGCTTATTCGAGAAATTAAAAACAATGGATTTGTTGCAATAAATAACAAAGAGGATATTCCTGATGAAGCCATGTTGGAAGCAGAGGCTTTTAGGATGGAGGAAATAAAATCTTCTCTTACAATTCCATTAGAAGATGAAGATAAATTAGTCGGTTTTATAGGTTATGAAAGTTTGTCTAGATATATAATATGGGAAAAAAATAGTATGAAGGCATTAAAAGACATTTCGAAAGTTTTTTCATATACGAAAGCAAGAATAGAGAAGGAAAAAACTTATAAGTCGACAATTAATGGACAAGCGATTTTACTTAATAATTCTGAAGCACAAATATGGGCATTGAAAAATGTTACTTCATATGCAACTGTTAATGAGGCCCATGCAAAGTTTTTTGGAAAGAACAAAAGTGATATGGACTTTCAGGATTTATATGATGTATTTGACATAAATACTGCTAATAAACTTTCAGAATTTAATTGGGAATTGTTTCAAAGTAATATGCCTATTAAAAAGGAACTTGAGATCAAGAATTGGAAAGGCGAAAATAGATTATTAAAAATAAAAAGTAAGCCTCAATTAGATGAAGCGGGAAATATAATGTATCTAATTTGTACAGCTAATGACATTACAGAACAAAGGAAAGCTGAAACTGAACTTTATAAAGCGAAAGAACAGGCTGAAGCTGCCAATATAGCAAAGAGTCAGTTCATTGCTAATATGTCTCATGAAATAAGGACGCCAATGAATGGAATATTTGGTTTTCTTGAATTGCTGCAGTCAACTGATTTGTCAACGGAACAAAGAGAATTTATACGTGAAGCTAAATCTGCGTCTGACATATTATTAGATATTGTTAATGATATACTGGATTTTTCAAAAATCGAAGCTAAAAAACTTACTATGGAGAACATAAAATTTAATTTAAGGACTACAATTGAAGATGCTGTTTCATTAATAGCGCCAAAAGCTGCTACAAAAGGAATCGAACTTTATGCGATGATTAAATCAGGTGTGCCAGAAGAAGTTATTGGTGATCCGTCAAGGCTTAGGCAAATATTAAATAATCTTATAAGCAATGCTGTGAAATTTACAACGGAAGGTGAAATTTCTGTTTCTGTAAGTTATTTAGAGGAAGAAAATGAGATGGCGCTATTGAATTTCGAGGTAAAAGACACTGGAATTGGAATACGTAAAGAAGATATTAATAAGATATTTAAATCCTTTAGTCAAGCAGATGCATCTACAACAAGAAAATATGGAGGGACAGGACTTGGACTTGCCATATGTAATGAATTAGTTAAAATGATGGGTGGAGAAATTTGGGCTCAGAGTGTATTTGGGGAAGGTTCTACATTTAAGTTTAATGTGAGATTAAAAATAGCGAAAAGAGCTAATAAACAGAAATTTGACTTTGAAAAATTTAAGAATATTAATGTTCTAATTGTAGATGATAATGAAAATAATAGGAATATTTTTAGTTCACACCTAGAAAAGACAGGTTTAAATATATTTCAAGCTGAAGGTGCCACTAGCGCCATTACTGCAATTATTTCAAAGGCAAATACAGAAAATAAAATAAATATTGCTCTTATAGACTATCAAATGCCAGGAATGAATGGATATGAACTTGCAACAACATTAAGAACAATGCCATTTGCAAAGGATATTCAGTTAATACTTTTAACATCTGTTACGCAAAAGGTAGATATAAAGTCTATAAAAGAATATGGATTTTCAACTCTTTTAGCTAAACCTGTTAAGAAAGATGACTTGTTAAGCTGCATTGCTAAAACACTAGGCTTGGAAAATGAAGAAGAGCAAGCCATAATAAAACATAATATTAAAAATTTTAATAATGCACTAAACCCAAAGATCTTATTGGTTGAAGACAATGAAGTCAATCGTAAAATAGTTATAAGGATGCTTAAATCTCGTAATATGACTTGTGATGTGGCGATAAATGGAAGTGATGCGTTAGATGCAGTGTCTAAAAAAGATTATGATGTTGTTTTTATGGATTGTCAGATGCCAGTTATGGATGGTTATGAAAGCACGGCAAGAATAAGGCACCTTGAAGGGGATAAGAAACATACTACAATTATTGCGATGACTGCTAATGCAATGGCTGGAGATTGTGAAAAATGTATTAAAGCTGGAATGGATGCTTACATAAGTAAACCGATTGATTTTGATAAAATGTTTAAGATGATAGAAGAAAATATGAAATATGGAAATGATGAGCCCAATTATAATAAGATAATAGATGATAATATTGATCGCTTTGTTGAAGTTACGGGATTGGATAAAGATGATGCGATGGAAATATTTGAGGATTATATAAAGTGTCTTCCGGATTTAATATCAGGTATTGATGAAGCTATTAAAAATAATGAATTTGAGAAGTTGGCAAAATTGACGCATGAATTAAAAGGCTCTTCCGGAACTTTGAGAATAACTTCCATTCATGAATTGGCAATAAAACTTGAAGTAGAGGCTTTGAATCATGATATAAAAGGATGCCATGAGTTTTTCAAACAAATCAATGATTTATTTTAGTAAACAGATATTAAAAATTAATAAATAGATTTAAAAATTAAAAGGTACAAAGGAGTTTTTAATATGAAAAAGGTATTAATAGTAGATGATTCGTCGTACATGAGGATGTTTGTAAAAAAGATAGTTAAAAAAGGTGGTACATATATAATGCTTGAAGCATCCACTAAGGATGAGGCGATTGAGACATTTAACAGCGCAAATCCAGAAATTGTTATTTTGGATCTAAATATGTCTGAGCTTAGAAAAGATGGGATTGATGTATTAACAGAAATAATGAGAATAAATCCTGAAGCGGTTGTAATTGTTATTTCAGCAGTTGGATATGAAGATGTAAAAGATGAGTGTCTAGAGCTTGGAGCAAAGAGTTACCTTAAGAAACCTTTTGAAACTGAGGAATTATTACAGTTGTTAGAAAAATATAAATAATTAGAACAGTGTTTTAAATAAACTTCATACATAATAAGTAGTTGCGTACATAATTAAAGATGATAAACGAAAAGCTATCCCTGAGAGGATGGCTTTTTATATTAAAAAACATAATTTCTAACTTGGTAAAAATGTAATTATTTAAAAAAAGTGAAAATATAATGGATAAAGTAAACTTTTTATATCATTATCTATGATATGATTTTCCATTATATATTTCACTCAGAGTTTCAAAGGTGAATTAAATTTCCTTGTGAGAAATTTAATTATTGTCATCATATTAAAGCGCTACCTTTTCTTCATTACAACTATTTATTGCTGAGATTAAGGTTACCTTTTCGTTTTCAATTAAGATATTAGTACTTTCGTTACTAGGTTCTTTCACTGTAACTACAAGATTTTTAGGGCCACCTATAGCTTCTATGGCATTATTGATGAGTTTAATAGCGTAAGAAAACACATTTTTCATATTTTTATTTGATGAAAATACAATCGCATTTCCAGATTTAAGAGTTAAAATGCTATTTTGAATTATAGTTTCAAGTGAATTTGAAGATTCAATAATTATTCCGCTAACTAAGCAAGAATCATTATAAGCATTTAATTTATTATTCGTAGATAGTATTGAATAGTTTTTGTAATTATTCAATGCAGCAATGTTATCATGAAGAATTTCATCATATGAATCTTGTCCTATTTCTTTGCAGAACATGGTGCTGAGTTCCTCGAGGTGATTATTTAGTGTGCTAATAGCTGCATTTGTGATATCATTCCTTTTGTTAGTATCAAGATTAGAGTATTCTTCTGCGGCTACACAGGCTAATCTAATGGCATCATCCATAGTGTCAAATACACCGCAGTCCCCTTGACGATCTATTACAGTTGCATATTGGAGTGGCTTCTTTATTATCATCATTTTTATCTCCCCTTTTCCCTAATTAATAAATATAATTTTTATAAAAGTTATAGTATTGCGAAAAAATAGAATAAAGTTAAATAATTAACGTTAATATTTTAACAATTATAAAGAAAAAATATATATTGATTTCTCTATATCTTATTCAATATTATAACAATATGTTACTATTAATTCAATAGGATATTTAGAATTTTCTGAAATTTTGTTAGGGCTTGTTAAAAAACTAACCAATCAGAGGGAGTGTTTTAGAGCAAAGCTACCATTATTGATATAATAATCAATGTTTTAACAAAGTCTGTAAGTTATTTAAATTAGACTGTGAAAATGTTTTATTATATAATATTATCGGAATAATAATTTTTTATAAATGATTTGAAATTAAAAATGCAGTTCTTTTAGTCACTGCACCTTATATTTCTATTCAATATAATAATTTCGCCATGATGGCGATTGGTTAGGATAGTATATAATACGATATTGTAGATAAATAATAGTATAAAAATAATCTCCTAGTGGCAAATTATTTGTTGTATAAACAATAATATTAAATTAGGAGGTAATTGTTATGCAATTAGGTGGTCACGAAATGCATGATTTACATGAATTAACTATAAGTTGTGTAAATTCTATAACAAACATGGCTATGTTTATAAATGCATCCCAAGATATGAAATTAAAAGTAATGATATAATCTCATTTTCCAGCACATATTCAAGATTATAATATGAAGGTTGAATTTTTGAAGGATGCTTTTACTATGAGCTGTAATCATGCATATGAAGTTTGGCAATATATGGTCAGAAAGGGATATTACCCATTAGATCCGGCACCCCAGAATACACTTGGCACCATTTCAGCTATATATGGTGAGGTTCGTGAGCCAGAATTAGTTTAGAAAAAATTTATATATTGAGATTGATTAGTTAATATATAGTATAAAAACGACAAGCGGCTAGTAAAGTTTATATTTCCTAACACATATATTTTACATAGATATAAATTTATAAGGAATGAAAAAATATGTTCGGTCTAGATATGAAGGTGTTTAATTATATTTATAGTAATTGTCGTCAGATTGGGAGTATATTTGGCTACGGGGCTTTTGAAGGGTTTATAATGTATGGTGGCTTAATTTCAATAGGGGTATTGAAATTCTTTGAATATACCAAGAAATTAAAAAAGTGATTTCTTAGTGATATTTTGGGTTTTGTTAGTTGTATGTTTATTACTAAAATACAAGTATTAAATTTAATATAATTATAACTTTTTTCTATATATAACAAAGTTTACCCTTGACTTAAAAAAAATATTAGATTATAATAAGTGGAAATGCCATATCGGTGACTAATGCAGTCGAAAAATGTATAAGTTTGCAAACTGCAAATAAAACACAAGGAGTGGTTGTTTGATAAAATTTAATTGAAATTTACTAAAAGTAATATTTCTTTTAGTAGTATTTCATATGAATCTCGGAGCAGATTATTTGAATGTTAAACAAAAAGATTTTATTATAAATAAAACTGTTACAAGCAAATATGTCGATAGTTCTGAGATGGAAAATGCTGAAACAGAAAGGCATGAAGATCCAGCGAAGGAAAATACTGAGATTTCAGCGAATGACATAAATGAAACACCAGCAGAAACTGAAAAGGTTGAAGCTGCACCGACAAAAGCTCAAGAAAACCAAAAACCGATAGGTGTGCCAATAAAGGCTGAATTAACTGCATACTCTAATGATCCAAAATGTTCAGGAAACTGGGGAGCACAAACAGCAATGCAGACGAAAACTAGGTTAGGGGTTATTGCAGCTCCATCGAAAATACCACTTGGAAGTAAAATTTACATTCCAGACTTAACAAATTATAAAGCCGATGGTATATTTGATGTTGAAGATAGAGGTGGAGCAATTAAAATAAAGAAAGATGGTACATACGTAATAGATGTATGGGTGCCAACTTATGAAGAAGCCGAAGAATTTGGAAGAAAATATACAACAATCTATTTATTAGAATAGTATCTACAATTGAATTGAGAGGAATATAATTCTTGAGTAAAAATTCGTAATTCCATGCAGGAATTTTGATTAACGTTGGATTAAGATGCCTAAAGATTATTTTTAATAATCAAATGTGAAAGCCAGCACCGTTAAAAGGTGCTGGCTAAAATTATATTTATTATCGTACAGGACAAACTCCATTAGCACATTCTTTATCAATAATTTCATGCTCTTCATCATCATCTAGTTCTGCGAGCAGTTCATAGTCTATAGGTTTAATATTTTTTACACGTTCCTCATAATCTTCTTTTGTTGTAGATTCATAAGGTAAAAGCGGATAAGTTTCATCCATCAGCGGAAGGAAAGTTATACCAACGACATAATCAAAGTTTTCATATAACCAATTTGCAACAGCTTCCCATTCATCATCTCTTACATGTACAGTTATTGAAGTGTTATGATCAGTCCAATTTATCATTGAAAGTTTATAAAGTTCGAGTTGTTCTATAGCTCCAACATCATATTTTGTTTTTCCGTCAGGAGCTTTTATTGGAAACTCTATAACTTTTGTTGTGCAGTTTTCATCGCTTTGCCCATTTTCATTATAAATAGGATAGCATTTTAATTTTTCTATCATTTTGTATAATGGATCAGATACAGAAATTCTAACTCTTCTAATATAATAATTAGAATGTGAATAATGTATTCCAGAACTTACACATGGAAGTGTTGAAAGTGAACCTTCCGGTTTAATTGTAGTCATAAGTTCTGGTGCTGAAATTCCAAGCTCGGCGCAATATCTATTACCTTCATTTTTTACAACTTCTCGGAGGTGCTTTAATAATTTTCCTAACTCTTCATAGCTCATATTAGTTTTGTTTATCATATCCATCATGCCAGTTAAGGAAATTCCGACTATCCTATCAGCCTGCATAATCTTATCCCAATCTGGAAGTTCAACATTTACTAAGGTCATTCTTATAGCCACTCTTGCAGATAATTTTATTATTTCTTCCAAGTGTTTAATATCTAATTCATGATCGTTATTTACAAAGGCCACTAAATTATTTGTAGATAAGTTGCAACATTGATGTGAATTGAGTAAAATTTCTCCACATGGGTTGCATCCTTTAAAAGTAGATTTTCTTTTTTTGGCTTCCATACCATTAATAAAGCCCGGTTCACCATTAATTTTTATGGAGTTTAATATTTCCTTTATTTTATCTAATGAAGGTTTCTCTTTGTACAATACAGAATTGTTGCTCATTTTTCTATGAGAAACTTCTGAGTTCTCAATCCAATTTCCATCAACTATTTTGTAAAGATTACTTTTAGCATTTATTACATCATAATCATCCTCATCACAGATAATCATCATGGCACTACGACGTACACCACCAGAAACTACATTTTCACTTATTATTGTTGCTATATCTAAAACATCAAGTGACTTTAAGCTGCCATCTGTGAGCTTATTGCAGACTTTATTAATCTTTTCAAACATTCTTTTTAATGAATTGTGCCCAGACGCCCTACCACCAAATCTCTTTAAGCGTTCACCTTCTGGTCTGACATAACTATAATCAATTATGATTTTATGTATGTTTTCATACTCAGGAGCTGTAACTAATTGAAAATATGTTTCTAGAGCAGCGCACCAGCCTTCTTTACTATCACCAACCTTAATGGCAGCAACAGATGAATCTTTATCATCTATAATAAGCTTTGTGTCTTCCATATATTCTTTTGGCATATATTTATGAACATCTTCAGTATATTGTCCAAGCAATGCTATTTTTCTTATTTTAGGCATCTTAGAGATTAAGTCACTATCAATTCTAACTCCTACACCAGAGCCAACCATAAGAAGATAAAATACATCTACAAAATCATGGAACTTTTCAATCATTGTAAAAGAGCAGTTATAATTTGAAAGAGGGTATTCCTTTACTATATCTGTTCCACCCATATAGAGAGTTCTTCCTGATGTAAAAGTTCTTAAATTGTATAAGTTATCAAATAAAAGTTCAGCTTCCTTTGTTTCATTTTGTAGATTTATATCTAATCCATGCTTCTTTTTAAATTCAATACCAAGTTCAATATTATATTCTGTTGTTCTAAGAACTGTTTCAAACCAATTTTCTCTTCTTTTTTTGTCATTTAAATATCTTGAGTAAGTTCTTAAATATACGAATTCACCAATATTACTTAAAGGTGTTTTTTCAACCTCTCTATATTTACTCAAGAATTTTTCCGATAATATTTTACTCATGTATATTCCTCCAAGTATAAGTTTTTATAGAGTCTAAGAATTTCTTATAAAACCTTATATTATTTCTAGTTATAATATTTTCATATGAAAAAGATATTATTATTTTAAAACATTTATTTGATAAATACAATATGTTGTGTTGCAAAATATTTTTAGCACTATATATGGACATGTTCTCCGGTTTGATTTATGCAAGGATTCACGAAATTTATAGAATAAAATAAAATTTATGAGAAAACTATATCCATATTTTGAAAGAAAATATAGATATTTATCAAAAAATAAATCTAATTAATTAAAGAAAAAGCATGTAGTCAATAAGGATTAGTGGAAGAAGCTGTAAGAAAGTATTATGATATGTATTAGAGTAATAAGAAATGTAATTATATATGAAAACTTAACTGTGAATTTTTGTATTAATAAAATTAAATGATCGATAGTATAAAATAAATTATATAAATTTTAATAACTAACTGCTAATATCATACGGGGTAAACCTACTGTATAAAATAACAAAGCTTTTTTAGTTTACCCTTGTCCAAATTTAATGCATCTAAATGTGACTTAATTTGTTGAATTAACTGAGAAAAAACTTCAAATACAGTATTATGAATTACAGCTTGGCGTAAGTTTTTCCAAAGGTGCTCAATTGCATTTAACTCAGAACAATATGGTGGAAGGTATAAAAAAGAAATATTTTCTATACCTTCTAAGAAATCATCTATACCTTTAAAATGATGATATCTAGCATTGTCCGCGATGAATATAACCTTTTTATTTTGATAATTTTCAGAGACCGTATTTTAAAAAAGACTTAAAATTATCTGAATTTCCTTTATCAGAAATCTTATAGATAAGATCACCGGTCTCAGGGTTAGTAGCACCAAATATAACAGCTCTTTTTCTTGTGCCACCTGGTAAAGTTTTAACTATAGGCTGAACTCCGACTTTAGTCCAAACGGCAGTCGCAGACGGCTCTGATGTTATAATAGCTTCATCTTCATAGAGAATCACAGTATTTTCGTCTTTTGATATTATCAAATTCGATAGTTTTTCTCTAAAATTAGTTAAAGTTTCTTTATCAATTTTATTACTTAATCTTTTAGCTCTAGTTTTTGAGTAGTTAAGTCTAGAAAATATATTATAAGCTGTACCAAGTGAAATTTTTTTATTGAAGTTTAAACTTACCCAATTTACAAGAAGTTCACCAGTCCAATTATTATAATTGAGACCGGAATTATAGGGGGATTCTTTTAAAATATTATCAACAATAGCAAGTTCATCTGATGTTAAAATTGTTTTCTTTGGGGCGTGCTCTAAGTCTTTCAAGCCTTCTAATCCAAATTTATTATATCGATGAATAGTCGTTCTAATCGTAGCATCAGATTGTTTTAAAAGAAGAGAAATTTCAACACTAGATTTTCCTTCAAATAAATGCAATATAGTTAATAATCTAGTTTTAATTTTTGGATTTTTCTCACTTTTATATAGCGCTTTTATAGTTTCATAAGATGCATGCTTTGTATTAACAGTTAATCTTTTTCTCATATGGACCTCCTGCTTAAATATTTGATATTTTAGTATGTCCATATATGAGAAATTTAAATAGCAACCTGTAATTAAAATTTATATAATAGGAGGAAGAGAAAATGAAAGAAAATGAAAGATTAAAATCATATAAATTATCTGATATTAACAATTTAAAAATTCATGGAAGAACAACTGGATGCCTTGAGCCATTAACATTATTTTGGACTGGAAGCGCGATTGAATTAAATGCAAAAGGTTCCGAGTTATGGATTGAAGTAGAGTCGGATTATGATATATTTGAACAATGGATAAGTATAAGAATTAATTCAGTTCCTGTAAGCAGGCAAATGTTAAACAGAGGAAAATACTGGATTTGTGTATTTAGAGGTATGGATGAAAATGCTATGAAAAATGTCCGTATAATAAAGGATGTTCAGCCTATGAGTGAAGATATAAACTGCTATATGAAGATACATAGAGTAAAATTTGATGGGGAATTTTTACCTATTGAAGATAAGGCATATAAAATTGAATTTATAGGAGATAGTATTACTTCAGGAGAAGGAGCGATAGGGGCTAAAGAAGAAGAGGATTGGATTCCTATGTTCTTTAGTTCAGTAAATAATTATACAGCAATAACAGCAGAAGCATTAAATGCAGAGTACAGAATTATTTCTCAAAGTGGCTGGGGAGTACTAACCAGTTGGAATAATAACCCACATGAAAATATTCCTGAGTATTATGAGAAAGTCTGTGGAGTTCTTAAGGGTGAGAAAAATAAAGCATTAGGTGCCTTAAATGAAAATGATTTTAGTTTATGGCAGCCAGACATCATCGTAGTTAACCTCGGAACAAATGATGCTGGTGCGTTTGATTATCCAGAATGGAAAGATGAAATAACAGGAGAGATTTATAAGCAAAGATTAAATGATGATGGAAGTTTTAATGAAGAAGACATAGAAGCCTTTGAAAGGTCAGTAGAAAACTTCATTGTTAAGCTTAGAAAATATAATAAGAAAGCACATATTATATGGGTGTATGGAATGTTAGGTTTGGAGCTTATGCCATATATTTATCGCGCGGTAGATTCTTATGTGAAAAGTACAAATGACAGGATGATTTCTGTTTTTCAACTACCTAATACAACAAGTGAAACAGTTGGTGCTAGAAGTCATCCGGGACTTTTAGCTCATGAAAAGGCGGCAAGGGAATTAACTGAATTTATAAAGGAAATTTTAATAAGATAGCTGAAGATTAGAATAGCTAATATCAATCTCTGTAGAGTGTATAAATTAATAGCTTAACTATATAAATAGCAGAACTTCTTTTTATTATTTAAAGGTTGTGAAAATTATATTTTCTATTAAACAAATGTATAATTACAGAAATCCTTAGGACTGTGATTAAAATCACAGTTATACATATGAAAGAGTGATATTATAACTTTTTGAGTGTATTATATATTTTTTATGGAGAAAGGATTGAAAAACAATTGAATAAAGAAGAACTTAATTTACTAAAATTAGAAGGTTATATGCAGCAGCAGGATAAAGAGTATTTTTCACTTAGAGTTCTCACTTCAGCAGGAAACTTAAATTCAGACCAGGTACGCTGTTTATCGGATATAGCTGACAAGTATGGCAGAGGATATATTGGATTTACAACAAGACAGTGTATAGAAATTCCATGGATAAAAGAGGAGTCTATTCCTGAAGTTAAAAGAGCCATTGAAGGGGCACATATTACAACTGGAGGGACAGGCTATAGGGTTATTGCTGTAGCAGCCTGCAAGGGTACACTTTGCAAGTATGGATTAATAGATTCACAGGAATTATCGAGAAAACTGGAGGAAAAGTTTTTAGGAATGGATGTTCCAGGTAAATTTAAAATTGGAATAAGCGCATGTCCTAACAATTGCGTAAAAGCGCCACTGAGTGACTTGGGTTTTATGGCTCAAAATAAACCTAGAGTTGAAGAGGATATTTGTAAAGGATGCAGAATATGTGAACGCACTTGTAAGGTAGATGCAATTGAAGTGATAGAAAAAAAGGCTAAAATAAATTATGATAAATGTGTTTCTTGCGGTCAATGCATAAAAGCATGTCCATTCAAGGCGATGGAGCTTGAGAAGGAAGGAATAGCAGTATTTATAGGCGGCAAAGGCGGAAGGCAATTAAGAATAGGGGAAAGGGCTCAGAAACTCTTTAATATAGATGAATTAGTACAACTTACTGAAAAAGTTATTAATTATTCTAAAGAAAATTCTCAAAAGGGTGAAAGGTTAGGTAGCACAATAGATAGGTTAGGACTTGATCATTTAAGAAAATCATTAGATATTAAATAAAAACTAAGTGCATTTTCTCATAGTTAAAGAAAATGCATTTTGCATATAAAATATTTAGTGGAAGTTACCAAAGCTATAGAATTATTATATTGGTTGAATATTTTAATGTATTAAATTATGAATGATTAGCATACATATAAATAAAAATTTTTTAGGAGGATTATCTTGGTGGAAAATGGTATCAGGGAAATTACTCTTTTCGAACACCGATTTTGGTTACAAATTTTAGGAGATCATTCTAGATTTATTTTAAATTCACTTTCACCAAAGGAAAACAGCTTTGTTCATAAAGCTAATGAATTCATTAATTTATTTGATGATTTATTGGCAAGATCACGTAAGTCAATTTCAAATGAAAATCTTCATGAACTAAATTATAAGTCATATTCTGCTGCAATGAAGATAAGAGAATTTAAATTAGTTATTCTATGTAAACAAATTGAAGATAAAATTTACATTAATCTTCCACCTACATTTATAAATCATATGCTTAACGAACTAGAAGAATATCTTACCATTTTAAATGATTTAATTAAGGGAAATATACCGCCAATAATAGATTTACATCTTCATTTACTTTGGCTCCCGGATGGAAGTGGACATGCAGAAACTATAGCTAGCACTTTGGATATGACACAGAAGGAATTAATAAAAATCAGTAAGGAATATTCAAAAATATTTACTGACTTATACTTAAGAACAATAGAGTATAAAGGATATACAAGAACTAATATTTGCGAGTTCGAAGCATTAAGAAAGCATAATATTTATGCTTATGAGGTAATGAATTGCTTTAAAAAGTTCTTGAAAGAATTGGAAGCAGCAGTTCAAGAGAAAAAAGTTTTAGGAACCATATATCCTTTAATGCTTGACCACATGTATAGAGAAGAATGCTATTATCTTACAAAGCTTTCAATGATATCTAACATTGAAGCTCCAAACTGTAATCCAACAAAACCTAGAATTGAAGCTTGAATATAAAAAAGGTATTAGGAACAAGTATTTTTATTCAAATTTAAAAATAAATATAGTGAAAATTTTTATTAAGACAGTAACTAGTTGTTTTATGAGATTAGCTACTGCCTTTTTGTTGTACATGGCACTTCATATGACATAATTGGTATCTAATTCCAAAAAAGTGAGAACTATTCATTATTTTATAAAAATTAGATAAAGAAGAAGCTGAAAGTATAAATAGAGAGCTTGAAAAACATGATAAAAATAAAGAATGAAGACTATTAGACAACTCAATTATTGACAGAAATGATTCCCAGCATTACAATAAAAATATTGTAAGGCAGATTCATTTAATAATGAAGCGAAGTAATAAGAAGTTTTCGCCTTTGTTTTGTCTCTTATATTATAATAAGGCACAATCAAATAAATAACAAGTTCATTTGCCAGACTATTTTCCATCATAAAGGAAGCTCGACTCACATACGCTCCCTGAGTAAGCGATTCACACAAAATCAAAGATTTTGGTTCTCTGCTCATCGGCAAAATACCATAATAGACCCACTATGATGGCACTTTGTCTCCTTGCCTGATAAAAAATATCCATGGCAACTTTGAACCTGTTATTTATTTTCATGTGCCTAAGAGACTTTTTAAATTTCTAATAAATTGTAGGGTTTTGAAGCCTCACGGGCTCATTAATCTAGAATTTAAATATTGCACTGAAGCTACGTGCATTTTGGTATAGAATAAAATAACGAATTATTGTGATCGTTATTTATTATGTATTTTAACATCAATAACATTAGGAGGTTTCAATGAAAAATTTAGTTATTCAATTAACGGAATTAGTTCAATCAAAATTTGAAAGTTTAGGGTATGATAAGGAATACGGAAGAGTAGAGATATCTAATAGACCTGATTTATGTCAGTATCAATGTAACGGAGCATTAAAAGCAGCAAAGATTTATAAAAAGGCACCTATAGCAATAGCAAATGAGGTGGCTGAAATTTTAAAACAGGAAGAAATTTTTGGCGATGTTACAGCAGTTGCTCCAGGCTTTATTAATATAAATATAAAGGATAGTTTCTTAACTAAGTACATAAATGAAATTTATAAGGATGAAAAGTTTGGATGTACAGCTTCAGAAAAGCCTATGAGTATAGTAGTTGATTATGGTGGCGCTAATATTGCTAAGCCGCTGCATGTTGGACATTTACGTTCAGCTATTATTGGTGAATCAATAAAAAGAATTGGTAGATTTTTAGGTCATACAGTAACTGGAGATGTTCACTTAGGAGACTGGGGACTTCAAATAGGTATGGTTATTACAGAAGTTCAAAGAAGAAAACCAAACCTTGAATATTTTGATGAAAGTTTTACTGGTGAATATCCTACAGAAGCACCATTTACTATTGATGAACTCGAAGATATATATCCAGCTGCAAGTAAGCTTGCTAAAAGTGATGAGGAAGCTATGGCACTTGCTAAGAAGGCTACAGCAGAGCTTCAAGAAGGAAGAAGAGGCTATATTGCTCTTTGGAAGCACATAATAAATGTTTCGGTTTCTGATTTAAAGAAAAATTACGCTGCTCTTAATGTTGAATTTGATTTATGGAAGGGTGAAAGTGATGCGAACCCTTATATAAATGATATGGTTAAATATTTTAAAGATAATAATTATACTCATTTAAGTGAAGGCGCTCTTGTTATAGATGTTGAGGAGGAAACTGATAAGAAACCAATGCCGCCAATTATAATACAAAAATCAGATGGTGCAGCGCTTTATGGGACTACTGATTTAGCTACTATAATTGAAAGAGTTAAGGATTACAATCCAAATGAAATAATATATGTAGTTGATAAGCGTCAAGGTCTTCATTTTGAGCAGGTATTTAGATGCGCAAGAAAGACTAAATTAGTTTCAGATGATATGAAATTCGAGTTCGTAGGGTTTGGAACTATGAATGGTAAAGATGGAAAGCCATTTAAAACAAGAGAAGGCGGAGTTATGAGGCTTCAAGACCTTATCTCTATAATTAAAGGTAATGTAAAAGAAAGAGTTAACAATAATGATAAGATATCAGCTGAAGAAGGCGATGAAATAGCAAGAATAGTTGGATTAGCTGCATTAAAGTATGGAGATTTATCAAATATACCTACAAAGGATTATATATTTGATATTGATAAATTTTCTTCATTTGAAGGAAATACAGGTCCGTATATTTTATACACTGCAGTTAGAATTAAATCCATTCTTAATAAAGCAAAGGAAGAGCTTAAAGATTTTGCAGGCGATATAAAAATGCCAGCTACCAGCGTTGAAAGAGATTTAATGCTTGCATTTATAAGATTTAATGATGTTGTTGAAGGTGCATTTAGAGATAAAGCACCTAATAGGTTATGTGAATTTATTTATGAAGTTTCAAATTTATTCAATAGATTTTATAATGAGAACAGAATATTAAGTGAAGAGGATAAAGAAAAGAAACTTTCATGGTTAAATTTATTGGCTTTAACTGTAAGTATACTAGAAACTGCTTTAGATTTACTAGGAATGGAAATACCTGAAAGAATGTAATCTTAAAAAAGTAAATAGTTTTTATATAATAACTTTCCTCCACATTATTCAATTAAATAATGTGGAGGATTTTTTAAAAGTATTAAATATATATTGAAATATTAAAATAAAACATTAAAGAATATAGCATAATTAGTCGAAAAAACTAATAGACTCTATTAAAATATTTTATGACTTTAATAATTACATGAATTTTGAATAGAATTGAGGAACAAAGATGTCTAGATTAACTAAAGAAAAAATTACTTCATTACTAAATGGAAATAGATTAAGATATGCAACCTTTAAAATAAGTTTAATATATTTAATATGTGGATTTATTTGGATTTACTTTTCAGAAAGAATTACGTATTTATTTTTTTGTAGTGGAAATAACCTTCTCACAGCAAATATGTATAAAGGATACATATTTATAATTATAACGTCATTTATTCTTTATTTCTTGATGAAAAAGTTTTTAAGTATAATTATTTTAAGGGAAAAAGAACTTAAAAATAGTAATATGGAACTTGAAGCATACATACAGCAATTGGCTATAAGCAAAGAAAAATTGAGAATTCAGTATAAGAAGATATGCAAAGACGAACAACAACTGATTAAAAGTGAGGAAAAAAATAGAGCAATAATTAAAGCAATGCCGGATACGCTATTTATTATTAACTTCGAAGGTATTCTTATGGATTATGAAGTAAATGAGGAGAATATATTAGTAAATAATAAAGAAGAACTTATTGGAAAAACAATAGCTGAAATCATACCTAGAGAAGTTGGAGAACTTGCTTATAAAAATTTAGAGCTAGTCATCAAAAGTGGTAATTTATGTAGCTTTGAATGTAAATTGACTAATGAAAATATAGTGAAACATTATGAATGCCGAATGGTGATTAAAGGGGAAAATGAAGTTCTGGCAATAGTTAGAAATATTACTAGGAATAAAGAATTAGAAAGAAACCTGGAGTATTTAAGTTATAATGATCAGCTTACAGGAGTAAAGAGCAGAAGGTTTTATGAAGAAGAATTAAAGAGGCTAGATGTAAAAGAGAATTTACCATTAACTATTGTTTTAGGTGATGCAAATGGATTGAAGCTAATTAATGATTCTTTTGGACATATAGCTGGAGACGAACTTATACATAAAATTGCAGAAATTATAGAAAAAGAATGCAGACCTAACGATGTTGTTGCTAGATTAGGTGGAGATGAATTCGTTATCTTGCTACCTAATACAGATGCAGATGAAACAGAAAAAATAATTAAAAATATTAATAAATCAGCATTAAAGGAAAAAGTACAAAATTTAGACGTATCAATATCTTTTGGTTATGAGACTAAGAGGTATGAAGAAGAAGATATTCAAGATATATTTAGGAAAGCTGAAAACTATATGTATAAGAGAAAGCTTTTTGAAAGTTCATGTACAAGGGGAAAGACGATAGAAACAATAATTAATACTCTTAATGAAAAAAATAAAAGAGAAGAGCAGCATTCAGTTAGAGTTTCAGAACTATGTAGAAAGATGGGAGAAGTTCTTGAGCTGCCTGAAAGAAAGATTCATGAACTTAAGACAGCAGGATTACTTCATGACATAGGAAAAATAGCTATAGAAGAAAGTATACTTAATAAAGCTGGTAAACTAGACCAGGAAGAATTAAAAGAGATCAAAAGGCATCCAGAAATAGGTTATAGAATATTGAGTACAGTGAACGAATTATCTGAAATAGCAGAATATGTGCTTTTACATCATGAGAAATGGAACGGAGAAGGGTATCCTAAAGAATTAAAAGGAGAAGCTATACCACTTGAATCAAGGATAATAGCTATAGCAGATGTATATGATGCTATTATTAGTGATAGAAGTTACCGCAAAGCATTATCAAAAGAATTTGCAGTAGAAGAAATAAGAAGAAATGCAGGTATTCAATTTGATCCTTATTTAGTAAATGTATTCATAGAAAAAGTCTTGGCTCAAGGAAAATGATAAGATAAATAATTAAAAATTTTATACAATGATTAATAGTATTATGAGATTTGAGGCTTAGAGTCTGGAATAGTTTTGTGCCCATTTATTTATGTTCTTGAAATTAATTCAAGATAGATGAATAAATGGGCACAGCTTTTAATTTATATTATCTACATAGTAACTTTTTTAGTCCATCTTCATATAAAGTTTCTTCTTCCAATAGCTTTAAGGCTATCTTCTCAAGAGAAGTTATATTTTCTTTTAAAAGCTTTAAGGTTTCTTCATATAATTCATTAACAAGGTTTTTACATTCTTCAATAACAGGGTTTCCATAACTGCTATATAAAGAGCCAACACTTGAAAGTTTTATGAGACCTAAGGTTTCTCCCATTCCGTATTCAGTAATCATTTTTAATGCAATATCAGTAGACTGAGAAATATCCCCATATGCTCCAGTAGAAATCTTATCTTTTCCAAAAATAATTTCTTCAGCAGCTCTTCCTCCAAGAGAAACTTTAATCTTATTTTTTAAATAATCAATTCTATGGTAGCTATGGTCTTCGGGAATAGTTAATGTATAGCCGCCAGCACCTTTTGTGGTTGGTATAATTGTTATTTTTGAGACCTTATCTTGAGGGAGCAGCAGCATATTAACCAATCCGTGCCCAGCTTCATGATAGGAGGTTAGAAGCTTATCTTCTTCCTTAAGGTAACTTCTTTCTTTCTTTTCATGCCCAGCCAAAGTTATTGAATAGGCAGCTTCAATATGATTAGAGGTAATAGAATTACTATTATCCTTTGCAGCTAAAATAGCGCTTTCATTTACTAAACTTTCTAATTTTGCACCGGAGAAATAGGCAGTTTTTTTAGCAAGCTCCTTTATATTAATATTTTCATGAGGCTTATTTTTAAAATGCAGAGATAATATTTTTTCCCTAGCATTAACATCTGGAAGTGATACTTCTATATGTCTATCAAATCTTCCGGGTCTTAAAAGAGCACTATCTAGCATGTCCAATCTATTTGTAGCAGCAATTACTACTATACCTTCTTCTTGTCCAAAACCAGACATTTCAGTTAAAAGAGCATTTAGAGTTTGATCTTTTTCATCATTTCCAGAACCATTTTTCCCATTACTTCTTGCTTTACCTATAGCATCAATCTCATCGATAAATATTACTGCTTTTCCATGAGATTTTGCTTTTTTAAATAGATTTCTTACTCTTGCGGCTCCTACACCAACGTATACTTGAACAAAATCAGAACCACTAAGAGCATAGAATGGTACGCCAGCTTCACCTGCTACAGCTTTTGCAAGTAAGGTTTTACCTGTACCAGGGTCACCATAAAGAATTACTCCTTTAGGCATTCGCGCACCATATTTTTGATATTTTTCTGGATTCTTAAGAAAATCAACAATATCCATTAAACTTTCTTTTGCTTCTTCATTACCAGCAACAGCATCAAAATTTAAAGCAGCTTTTTTATCCTTACTAAAATCTTGCACATCCATAGCTGTTATTGAAGAGGTCCCTCCTCTAAATTTTTGTGCAGTCATAACTGCTATTGCAACAATTGATAGCATCAAAATTCCAGTAGGTATAGATTTAGTAAGAGGGGGAGTGGTTTGGTCTTTAACTTCTATTCCGTTAAGTAATAATTTCTCTTTTAAGGTATCTGTATGAGGATTATCTGTATAATATTTATCGCCATTATTTAGGACTATAGTCATTTTAGGAGAAGAATCCAATATGACTGTAGATACATTTTTAGAATTTAGATCCTCTGTAAATATAGAATAACTTTTAGTAACTACATTAGTATTAAAAGTTGAAATCATCAGAAACGTAAGTGATAGTAATGCAGTAATTATAGGAATTACAATGTAATATTTTTTAATTTTATTCATTAAATACCTCCTATATCTTAAAAGATAACTTTATTTTGATTATACATGATTAAATATAGAAGTCTAATTTCTGTCTGCGTTTTTACCAATGTAATTTCTGGAGGATTAAGAATTTAAATCTTTAGGCACATTAACGATATAAATAGGTATTTCAAAGTTTTAAGCATTAAAGTAGATCATACATTAATTATTTTTTTACTTTGCTATAGCTGTATTGGATAAATAATCAATAAAATTTGTTAAAGAAGAAGAGCTTTTTCTATCTGAATTAACAGCATAATATATATTTCTTTGAGTAATAAAAGCTTCGTTAGAAGGAATTTCATGACATAATAAGCTGCCTTCAATAAGTTCACTTTTTATTGCAAGCTTTGATATAACAGATACATGTTGTCCAAGAAGTACTATATGCTTAATTGCTTCGAGAGAATCTAATTCAATAAGAGCATCAATTTTAATTCCAAGGTAATTTAGCAACTTTAAGGTTATGTTTCTAGTAGTGGAATTTTCACCATGAATAATAAAGGAACTTTTCTTTAGTAATTCTGTATTTAAACAGGGCTCTCCTGCCAGAGGATGGTTTCTTGAAAAGAATACGACCATATCATCTTTTAATAAAGCTTGACTAATTATATTGGGAAGCTCAAAGGGTTCAGAAGATATAATACAAACATCAATTTCGTGATTTTGAAGCATATCAAGAACTGTTGGAGCAGTTTTTACCTTTAAGGAAAATGAAAGTTTTGAATTTTTTTGTGAATAATTAGAAAGTATGTGTGGTAATAGATATGTTGCAGGAACGTAACTAGCACCTATATTTATAGTTCCTTTACCATGTTCATATTCTTTCACAACTCTGGCAGCTTCTAAGGTTAAAGCATTAATTTTAACTGCATAGTGATAAAGAGCTTCGCCAGCTTCAGTAAGAAAAATCTTTCCATACCTATTTTCAAATAATTTAACTTTGAACTCTTTTTCCATTGCCTTTAAATGAAATGTAATAGTAGGTTGCTTAAGATTTAATTTTTGTGCAACAATGGTTATTTTTTGTGATTTGTATAGTTCCTCTAATATTTGAAATTTGATTAAATTAATATTCATATTTTTCTCCTTGTAATTTTAATAGATAATTATGTATTCTCAAAAACATTATAGAAAAAATCTATAGCATATAATAGTTTTTATAGAAAAACTTAACTATATATTTACCTATTCATAACATTAAGATAAATTTTGGAATTTATACTGAAAAAGTAGAAGTTATTAGATAAGGAGATAGATATGCAGTTAAGAATAGATGGGATTAAAAAATCTTTCAATAAGGTACAAGCATTAGAGTCAATAAGTTTAATTATAAATAAAGGAAGTTTTACTACTCTTTTAGGGCCATCTGGATGTGGAAAAACAACACTATTAAGATGCATTGCGGGACTTGAAGAACCGGATGAAGGGGAAATATATATGGGAGAGGAATGTTTGTTTTCTAGAGAAAAGAAAATAAATAAAGCCATAAATTTAAGAAACTTTGGCATGGTGTTTCAAGATTTTGCATTATGGCCTCATATGACAGTATTTGAAAATATAGCGTTTGGACTTAGGGCCACAGGACAGCAGAAGGATTTAAGGAAAAAAGTTATGGAAGCAATAGATATGGTAAGACTTCAGGGAATGGAAAAGCGTTTCCCTCACGAGTTATCTGGAGGACAGCAGCAAAGAGTAGCTTTTGCGAGAGCTGTTGTTTTAAAGCCACAGTTAGTTCTATTTGATGAACCCCTTAGTGCTTTAGATGCCATATTAAGAGAAGAGATGAGAGTAGAAATAATTAATTTAGTACATAACATAGGATCTACTGCTATTTATGTTACTCATGATCAAAATGAAGCATTAACTATGTCAGATGAAATTGTAGTTATGAATAAAGGCACGATTCTTCAAAAGGATGCACCTGAAAATATCTATAATAAGCCGATGAAACCTTTTGTAGCAAGATTTATTGGGAAATCAAATTGGCTGATTAAAAACAAAAGATTAGTAAGGCCTGAGCATATATATTTAAAATCCGATGGCTTAGGCGAAGAGTTTGAAACCTATGATGGAGTGGTGAAAGCTTTAAGTTATTTTGGAGATAGGTATGAAATATTAGTAGAAGTTATGGAAGATAAAAAATTCTTAATATACAGTTCATATAGGATTAGGCAGGGAGAAAAGATAAAGCTGTTTATTAAGAAAAAAGATATATATGAGATTGAAGGTTAGAAAAGATGTACAAGTTGTTAAATGGTTTGTAATTGTAAGCAGCAAAATTATATAAAAGAAGAAAAAGGAGTGTTGAAAATGAAATTAAAAAAAGCTTTAGCAATAATTTTAGTTATGGCAATAAGCGGTGCTAGTTTAGTAGGCTGCGGTAAAAGCGCGGTACAGGCTACTTCTGCTGAAAACAATGGAGGAACACCAAAGTTAAATGGTAAGCTCGTAGTATATAGTGCAGGCCCAGACGAGCTGTCTGAAAATATTCAAAAAGGTTTTGAAGAGAAAACTGGAGTTAAAGTAGAATTGTTTAAAAGTACCAATGGAAAAATATTATCGAGATTAGAAGCAGAAAAGGATAAGCCTGTGGCAGATGTTTTAGTATTAGCATCTTTATCTTCTGCACAAGGTTTAATGAAGGATGGTATGACTTTGCCATATAAGGAAGCAAAAAATGCGGATAAGCTTTTCCCACAATGGGCTGAAAAAGATGGAAATTATTTTAATTACAGCTTATCAGCACTAGGGATAGCTTATAATACAAAATTGGTAAAGGAACCACCTAAAAGCTGGGATGAATTAACTAAGGAAGATTTAAAAGATAAAGTTAATATTCCAGATCCATCACTTTCAGGCTCAGCAGCAGAATTTGCTACAGGTTTTGTAAATGCAAAAGGTGATGCAGGCTGGGATTTCTTTAAAAAGTTAAAGGATAACGGAGGTTCCATGGCAGGAGCAAATCAAGAAGCTTTAGATCCAGTTATCACAGGAGCTAAAACCATGGCTGCTGCAAGTGTAGATTATATGACTTATCAAGCTAAGGCTAAAGGAGAGGCTGTTGATTTAGTATATCCGTCTGAGGGGACGATAATAAGTGCCAGACCAGCTTTGATTTTAAAGTCAAGCAGTAATGTTGAAAATGCAAAAGCCTTTATAGATTACTTGTTATCTGATGAAGCTCAGAAGATGGTTTCGGATGCATATTTACTTCCAGGAAGAAGTGATATAAAAACAGAAGGAAGACCAAGTGGAAGTGAAATTCCAACCTTTAAGACTGATTCTGACTGGATGAATTCAAACCAAAAAAATGTTATTGATAAGTTTACAAAAATGTTTAAGAATTAATAGAGTAAATGGAGTTGATTTCTTTGAAAAATTTAGAAGGCATAAGTAAAGCATTAATAATTCTACTTCTTGCAATACTGATAGTTATGCCTGCAGCCCTTGTTATATTAACCAGCATATATCCAGACAGTAAACTGGATATATGTGCACCATTTTTGATTTTATCTGATGGAGAAATAAAAAAGGTTTTCATAAATACAATATTATTGGGTTTTCTAGTTGTGATAATGTCTACTGTATTTGCTCTGCCCCTTGCAATGATAATGGTTAAAACATCTATTAGAAAGCACAAGTGGCTTGAAGTTATATTTATGATTCCTTTCATGACACCTCCCTATATAGGAGCTATGGGATGGATCTTATTTATGCAGCCTAATGGCTATTATGATGAATTTATTAAGCTTCCAATTAATTTGAATGAACATTTCTTTAGTTTATCAGGAATGGTTATAATAATGAGTTTGCAGACATTCCCATTTCTTTATTTAATCTTAAAAAATGCTTTGGTAAAGATAGGTGGAAGCAGAGAAGAAGCTGCATACATTCATGGTGGAAAAGGCTTCTATACATTTAGAAGAGTTATTTTACCTCTGCTACTTTCAAGTTATGCCTTAGGTGCATTGTTAGTTTTTATAAAAGCTATAGCTGAGTTTGGAACGCCTGCTACCTTTGGCAGAAAAATCGGATTTTTCGTTTTAACTACAGAAATACATCAATATATATCAAGCTGGCCAATTGATTTTCCTAAGGCTACTTCTGTTGCCTCAATGCTTTTAACAATTTGCATAGGTATCTGGTATGTAAGTTCTTTAGTTAATAGAAAGTATTCCTATAATTTGGTTAGTGGAAAGGGAATGAGAGAAAAAGTATATAAGCTGAAATTTTGGCAGAGCTTATTGGTTTGGTCATATGTAATAGGAATTTTAATTATATCCATAGGAATTCCATACTTTTCTATTTTAGCTGCATCTATTATGAAGCTTAGAAGCGGTGGACTTTCCATAAGTAATTTTACCTTTGAGTATTATACAAAACTTTTAAGTTTCGACTCTGAAGGGATGGAAGCACTTTTAAATACTCTTGGCTTGTCTACTATAGCGACTTGTATCTGTGCTATTTTAGGGACAGTTCTTGCGATTTCTATTAATAAGTCTAAAAGGCTTTCAGAAAAAATAATAGACTTATGTAGCATCCTTCCAAATACAATACCTGGAATAGTTATGGTAGTCGGATTAATATTATTTTGGAATTCCTCATGGATGGCAATACCTATTTATAACACCTATGGAATGGTCATATTAACCTATATAGTATTGTTTCTGCCATATACAGTTCAATATGTTAAAGCGAGTTATGTACAGCTTGATGAAAGTTTATTTAATGCAGGAAAAGTATTAGGCGGTAGTAGAATTTATGTTTTAAGGAGAATTACTGTGCCCTTATTGATACCTGGAATTCTAGCAGGCTGGATGATGACGTTCATGATTTCAATTAGGGAATTAGTGGCACCTTTAATGATATTGCCTCCTTCAATGGCAACAGCCTCAACTTATATATATTCACAGTTTGAGCAGGGAAACCTATCTTTAGGAATGTCTATGGCTGTGATTTGTGTCATAATTACCTTAATCATGTTAATAGCAATAAATAAGGTAAGCGACATGCTAAAGCTTGGAGGAACAATTTAATGAAACTAGGAATAAAAGAAGCAGAAGAAATTTTAAGAGAAGCAGAAGGATTAAATCCTGGATCATGGATAGAACATTCAAAAAATGTTGCGCTAGCTGCAAGATTAATAGCAGATAAAGACCAGGGGCTAAATAGTGAAAAAGCTTATATATTAGGATTATTACATGATATAGGAAGACGGAAATACATAAGTGGGATGGAGCACGTGTTATATGGTCATGCTTTTATGCAGGAAAAGGGTCATGAAGAGATTGCAAGAATTTGCATGACGCATACATTTCCGTATAAAGATGTGAATGCAATTTATGGTGATTGGGGTTACCAAAGGGAAGAAGCAGAAATCGTAGAAAAATATATTAAAGATATTGAATATGATGATTATGATCTTCTCATACAATTATGTGATTCACTTTCAATGCCTGATGGATTTACATTAATTGAAAAAAGATTTGTGAATACGGCTTTGAGATCTGGAATTAGTAATTTGATTGTATATAAATGGAATGCGGTTATGGATATAAAAAAATATTTTGAAGGTAAAATTGGATGCTCGGTTTATAAGCTGCTTCCCAATATAGTCCAAAATACATTTGAGACTTTTTAAAGTAAACTATAATAAGAAATAGAGATAGTATATAAAAACTAAGACTATCTCTATTTGTGGTTGAGGAGTTTTCCATATTCTATCATTGACAAAATATAGGGAAAATATGCAATAATAGTAGTATTATTTATACTAGGGGGAAATCAAATGAAGAATAGCAAGAGGATATTAAGTATTTTTCTAACTGTTATACTTTCTTCATTATTAATTTCATGCGGAAAAACTAATCAAGATAATAGTAAAAATACGCAAGTAAGTGGAGTGAAAATACATTATATTGATGTTGGACAAGGAGATAGTGAACTAATTCAAATAGAGGATAAGAATATATTAATTGATGCTGGAACTAGCGATAAGAAAGCTCTAGATTATCTTAAATCTATTGGGGTCACTAATCTAGATTATGTAATAGCAACTCATCCACATGAGGATCATATAGGAAGTATGGATGACGTTATTAAGGAAGTCAATATTGGAGTATTTTATTCTCCAAAGATTACATACACAACAAAAACATATGAAAATATGGTTAAAGCTTTGAAAGATAAAAATTTAAAAATTACTGTACCAAAGGTAGGGGATTCTCTTACAATAGGAAATGCAACACTAACGTTTTTAGCTCCTAATAGCACTGGATATGAGGACATTAATAACTATTCAATTGTTTGTAAGCTAAAGTATGGAAATACAAGTTTTATATTTATGGGAGATGCTGAAGATATAAGTGAAAGTGAAATACTTAAAAAACAGCTTGATATTCAAGCCGATGTTTTGAAAGTGGGGCATCACGGCAGTAGTTCCTCAACTACAAAGGCATTTTTAGATAAGGTAAATCCAAAGTATGCTGTAATAAGCTGTGGGAAAGCAAATGACTATGGACATCCTCACAAGGAAACTTTAGATAAACTTAATGCAAAAAATATTAACGTATTTAGAACTGATTTGGAAGGGACAATAGTAGCAACTTCAAATGGTAAGGATATAAAGTTTAATGTCAATCCAGTAGAAAAAAATTCAGATGTACCAGGAAGCCAAGATAAAAAAACTATTAAAAAAGAAAATTAAGCAATATAAATGTAGAAAAGCAAGAATGCCTAAAGATAGAATTTTTAGGCGTTTCTTTACGTGAAAAATATGTAAAATTATAGATTTATCATACCATTAAGAATAAACTGTAAGTTTGATAATAATTTTAACAATATGACTTTATGTTGAATTTTATGTCACAATTTGCTAGTATGAGTATATACTTCAAAATAATTTTATGTAAATATTAATTAACATTCAATTATCATTTATACGATGTGTGTATAAATTAATATTTTTATATAAGCTTTTAAGGGGGAAACTACTTGCTTGATTTTGATATAGAAATTGAAAAGATGCAGCCAATCAATATAAAAAATTTTGAATTTACTTCATATAAAATAGATGAAAAGATTAAAAAGTCTATTATTTTATATAATACGGCAATTGGAGAGATGAAAAAAAATAAGTTAAATTTAGCAATAGATGATTTGAAAAAAGCTTTATCATATAATAAAAGTTTTTTTGAAGCAAGCAAATTTATTGGATTATGTTATGTTAATATTGGAGAATATAGAAAGGCTAAAAAGATATTTAAAAAATTAGCTAAAAATGAGATGTTTAAAGAGCTAGCAAAAGAATACCTAGAGAATATAGAATTTAAACAAATTGTATCTAAAACTTCAGGAGATATAGTAGAAGTTAATCATATCTATAATGAAGCAATTAATAAAAAGAGCACACCAGTAAAAGGTATCATTCTTGCATTATCAATTACTGTGATTGCTATAGCAGGAGTTTATATTGATTATTTTAATCCATTAAATATTAAAGAAGTTTTAGGAAAATTTCAATATGGAAATGAAGCAATCTCTTCTGATGAAAAAGATAATGAAAACTTAGATGAAAATAATAGTTCACCTGAATCAGAAAAAAAAGATTTTACTTATGAAGAAAATGAAATCCCTACAAAAGATTTGGATAGTACAAAGTCTAATGTAGGTGGTAATAAGGATGAAAATAACACTATCAATATGATAAGTGAAGCAGAGACATATTTTAATGACGGAGATTATGAAAAATCAGCTAATATATTAATAAGCATGAGAAATATGAATTTAGATAATGAAACAAAATTAAAGTTTGATAGATTATGGCAGGATATAAGTACTAGTAAGGTATGGAGTATATATAATGATGGAAATCAATTATATAAGAAAGGGAATTATGAGGAGGCATTACCTAAAATTAAAATAGCTTCTGAAATCAATCCTGATTTAGATATTATACCTTGGGCTACTTTCCAAGTGGGAATGTGTTATAAGGAAACTAAAGATTATGAGAATGCTCTTATATATTTTCATAAAGTAATAGACAACTATCCTAAATCAACATATGTTTCAAATGCTAAAATGATGATAAGTCAAATAGGGAATTAGATTAATTGTAAATAAACAATAAGTAGAAGAGACAGCAGATAAATGCTGTCTCTTCTGCTTATGGCATAATATTAATAATTGATTTTATAGTTAGTTAATGGTAAAAATAGTATAAGATATAAATTTAAGATAAGGATTATAATAAAAATCTTTAAGTTGAAAATATAGGAGGAAGGGAACTTTATTATGAATCAAAAAGAAAGAATGTTATTGGGGCTTCCATATAAAGCATGGTTAGATGGATTGACAGAAGAACGAATGAAAAATAAGCAGAAGATATATGAGTTTAACTTGTGCAGACCAGATGAAAAAGAAAAAATAGAAAAGTTGACAAGAGAAATTCTATATAAGGTGGGCTCTAATGTTCATATTGAAGCACCATTTCACTGTGATTATGGTAAAAATATTCAAATTGGAAACAATTTCTTTGCAAACTATAACTGCACTATTTTAGATGTGGGAAAGGTAATCATAGGAGATAATGTGCAATTTGCACCTAATGTAGCATTATACACTGCAGGACATCCAATCCATCCTGATTCAAGGAATTCAGGATACGAGTATGGAATAAGTATAACTATTGGTAATAATGTTTGGCTTGGAGGAAATGTTATAGTTAATCCAGGAGTGCATATTGGTAATAATGTAGTTATTGGTTCAGGAAGTGTAGTTACTAAAGATATACCTGACAACATGATTGCAGCTGGCAATCCATGCAAGATTATTCGTGAAATTACAGAAGAAGACCGGAAATATTACTATAAAAATAACATTTTCGATGTTGACGATTACAAATAGCTATATAAATTTTAATAACTAACTGCTAATATCATACGGGGTAAACCTACTGTATAAAATAACAAAGCTTTTTTAGTTTACCCTTGTCCAAATTTAATGCATCTAAATGTGACTTAATTTGTTGAATTAACTGAGAAAAAACTTCAAATACAGTATTATGAATTACAGCTTGGCGTAAGTTTTTCCAAAGGTGCTCAATTGCATTTAACTCAGAACAATATGGTGGAAGGTATAAAAAAGAAATATTTTCTATACCTTCTAAGAAATCATCTATACCTTTAAAATGATGATATCTAGCATTGTCCGCGATGAATATAACCTTTTTATTTTGATAATTTTCAGAGACCGTATTTTAAAAAAGACTTAAAATTATCTGAATTTCCTTTATCAGAAATCTTATAGATAAGATCACCGGTCTCAGGGTTAGTAGCACCAAATATAACAGCTCTTTTTCTTGTGCCACCTGGTAAAGTTTTAACTATAGGCTGAACTCCGACTTTAGTCCAAACGGCAGTCGCAGACGGCTCTGATGTTATAATAGCTTCATCTTCATAGAGAATCACAGTATTTTCGTCTTTTGATATTATCAAATTCGATAGTTTTTCTCTAAAATTAGTTAAAGTTTCTTTATCAATTTTATTACTTAATCTTTTAGCTCTAGTTTTTGAGTAGTTAAGTCTAGAAAATATATTATAAGCTGTACCAAGTGAAATTTTTTTATTGAAGTTTAAACTTACCCAATTTACAAGAAGTTCACCAGTCCAATTATTATAATTGAGACCGGAATTATAGGGGGATTCTTTTAAAATATTATCAACAATAGCAAGTTCATCTGATGTTAAAATTGTTTTCTTTGGGGCGTGCTCTAAGTCTTTCAAGCCTTCTAATCCAAATTTATTATATCGATGAATAGTCGTTCTAATCGTAGCATCAGATTGTTTTAAAAGAAGAGAAATTTCAACACTAGATTTTCCTTCAAATAAATGCAATATAGTTAATAATCTAGTTTTAATTTTTGGATTTTTCTCACTTTTATATAGCGCTTTTATAGTTTCATAAGATGCATGCTTTGTATTAACAGTTAATCTTTTTCTCATATGGACCTCCTGCTTAAATATTTGATATTTTAGTATGTCCATATATGAGAAATTTAAATAGCAACCTGTAATTAAAATTTATATAAATAAACTCTAATCTTATTAAAGAAGAACGTTTATTTTCGATTGTATAAGATTTAGTTAGGTTGATATAGTGTGTAATTATATGAGGTTACAGGCGATGTAATGTTATTCTCGAATATTTATTTGTTTTTTAGAAAATATAATATAAACGAAGTAAGAAATAGTATAAATATTGTAGGAGTATTAATTATGGATAGCTATTTAATGGATACTAATGTAGTAATATACCTTTGGAAGTATTGCCCAAGCATGATTGACAAATTGATACAAGATACTAAGATTAAAATATTAGAGGAAGTTAGTCAAGAATTGGCTTTAAAAGAAATACAAGAATATAATGGACAACGTGTATTGTCTGAAAGATTCTGCAAGTTGTTGCCTTTGATTATAAAGGTAGATAAGAAAGATATTAAAGAATTCTATGTATCGCTAAATATAAAGTATTCTAAAAAGGAAAATGCATATTATAATGATACAGAAAAGCTGTCGGAAAATGATTTAATACTTCTTTATACTTGCAATATATATGATGATCTTATACTTGTAACAGAAGATAAATATTTATTTAATGCTGCAATTCATATTTTTGGAGTAGAAAGGGTGATCAGCATAAGTGCATTGATGAAAAAATATAATATTAACATAAATTTAAGTAAAGGATAAAGTCTTTTGCTCCTGTATATTTGTAGTTTTATAGAAAAGCAATTAATTGGGTTTTACTTAAAGCAATTGTAGTTATATGTTATAATGTAAAATAAAGGGTGGGGTGAAAATAAAATATTTATTAGATCTTAAAATAATTATTTTTAGGAAGGTGATCGGTATGAAGGCAGTGCAGCAAAAAGAAATTAACAGTAAAAATAATGAAAAAATCGTGCAGAATAAAAAGAATACCAACATGATATTAGCTGCATTCATGATTTTTATTTTGCCTATAATAATCATATTTGTTGGAGTGCTTATAGGAGAAAGTATAGGGGAAGCTGTTAATGGCTCAATTATAATCTTTCAAGTTATTGGAGGAATAGTAGGTCTTATAATAGATGGAATTATAATAAAGATATTTGACAAGTCTTCTAAAATAGATAAAAATGCTGAAAAGATTCATTGGGATGATTTATAAAAGAAACAGGCTGCCTCAAAATTAAATATAGGGCAGCTGTTTTTTAGAAAACTATATTTTAAATTTTTGAATCATTTCACTAAGTTTTTGTGAAAGTTCAGCCTGACTTTGAGATGATTTTGCAACATCACTTACAGCAACAGTTACTTCATTAACGCTGCTAGAAATTTCTTCAGTACCACTTGCGGATTCTTGAGCTACAGCTGATACATTTTGCACTGCACTACTTACCTGCATGATTAATTCATCTATTTGTTTGGAAGATGAGGCAAAGTTTTTTATAATATCATTCATAAACTCGGAATCTTTTTCATATTGCAGTCCGGTATTCATAAGAAGTTCATAATTAGGCTTTACATTATTAGACATAAATTCAAGAACATCTTGTCCACTTTTCGAAAGTCTTTCGAAAGCTGCTTGGACTTGTGATACCATATTTTGAATGCTACTTACAGCTTCAGAAGATTGCTCGGCGAGTTTTCTAACTTCATCTGCAACAACAGCAAAACCTTTGCCTTGTTCTCCAGCTCTTGCAGCTTCTATAGCTGCATTTAAAGCTAATAGGTTAGTTTGTTCTGCAATACTTCCAATGGAGTCAGCCATAGTCTTAACCTCTTCAACTACTTTGGCGTCTTTTATAGCATTTAAAATATTTGAACGATTTTCTTCATAAATTGAATTACCTTGCTTAATATTTTGTGATGCCTTCATTTTTATATCAATGGCACGATTCTTTATCTCAGTTATAGATGTTATTGCCTTATCAGCTTCTTTAGCTAATATGCTGGTAGTAGAAGTTATTTCCTCGGTTGAGGCAGTTACTTCTTCGGAGGTCGCACTTAGATCTTGAACACCTTTAGATATTTGTTCTGTAGATTCGCTTACTACTTCCATTTTTGAAGAAATTTCTTCAGTGGTAGCGGAAAGTTCTTCACTGGTTGCGCTTATATCACTTGAGCTATTCATTATTTCCAAAATTAATTTTTGGATATTTTCCTTTGCTGAATTTAGTGCTTTTGAAAGATTTCCTATTTCATCATTAGTATCAATAGCTATAGATTTAGTTAAATCACCTTGTCCAAGCGCTTCGGCAAATAAGAGGACTTTATTTACCTGCTTAGAAATCATCAATGATATTAATAAACCTAATACAATTGCAAGAACTAAACCTATTATTATTATCAAAGTTATACTAATAAAAGAATTTTTATATGTTAAATTATTTTTATTGTAAGCATCATCTGACTGAGAGATATTATTCTGTATTAATTTATCCATGTCATCATATATTTTTTTTCTTATCTCAGTAATTTTATCAAAATTTGCATCCGCTGCCTCATAATCATTTTTATCGATTAATGATACTATTGTATTTATGTTAGAAGAATATGAATCTCTATTTAATTTTAAGTCTGAAAAGGCAGATTCTTCTGATTTTGAAAGTAGAGAAGTCTCATATTTACTAATTAGGTCATTATTTTCATTAAGTAACTGAGATATCTCTTTTTTTATGCTTTCATTTTGATTATTTTTATTCTGTTGATAAACAAGCTTTAATAAATCTGAACGAATATCTCCGAAATTTAACTTTATGGTATTTAATGCTTTAATTGATTCTAAATTATAATCATGCATGCTGCCAGCATTGGAGTTTATTGTATTCATGTTACGAAGTCCGTTAACTCCAACTAAGCATATCAATAATGCAACTAAGATGAAAGATGATATTAATTTAGGGGCTATTTTTAGATCTTTAAACCATTTCATAAATTTTACTCCTTAAATTCATATTATGTAAGCCTTATTTTAGTAAATATTTATATTGTAAGATATGTAAGTTGAATTTGTTTCCACCTCCTTCTAAGTTACAAGGGAAAAGTTCATTTTAAGTTAAGAATTATAATGGCATATATTCTCTTTGACAGTTATTTTGATTGAATGTATCATGTATATGGACAATATAAATATTTTGTCTTATTAGATAGCATGTATCTTAAATTTAAATCAATAATTTTAATAAAAAAATCCACATCAAGGAAATCAAACCTAAAAAGTCACAAATTATTATCCTATAATATGCAAAAAAATATCAAATGTTGGAATCCATATACTATTATGCTATAATAAATTAAACAAAATATTTATATTGTCTAATTTTTACGAAGGAGAATATTATTGTGAGAAATGATGATACTAAAATTAAATATTTCACTCAACAAGAGACTAAAAGACTTTTTGACGCTATAGAAAGTTTAAAGAGTATACATATAGTTAGGGATTTGGCAATTTTTAGAGTTGCATATAGATGTGGTTTAAGAGCATCAGAAATTGCATTAATAACATTACAAGATTATAACAAGGCTAAAGGTGAAATATATTGTAAAAGATTAAAGGGCAGTAAAAATAATACAATAAGACTTGATGATAAAACAAAATTTGTATTAGATAAGTATATTGAAGAAAGTAATATAATAGTTGATAATGAACCAATATTTAAAAGTCAAAAAAATAATCCGATTTCCAGGCAGACACTTGATTATTTAATAAAAAAATACTGTGAAATTGCTAATATTGCTGATAAGAGTAAGCATCACTTTCATGCGATTAAACATACTACAGCTGTACATTTAGCAGAATCTGATATGGATATTAAAGAATTACAGTGGTGGCTTGGACATAAATCTGTTACTAATACTGAAATATACTTTCAATTTACTACAAAGCAGCAGGAAAGAATGTATCTAAAGCTTTCTCATAAAAGTGAAATGGTTTAAGTAAAAGTTTACCAATGTAGTATTTATATCAAAAATTTAAATAGATATTGATGTTTAGGCACATGAAAATAAATAAAAGGTCCAAGGTTGCCTTGAATATTTTTCATCAGGCAAGGAGGTAAATTGACCTCATAGCGGGTCTATTAGGTCAATTTGCCGACGTAGAATGATGGAAAATAGGCGGGCAAATGGACTTGTTATTTATTTGATTGTGCCTTATAGTAATGAAGATAAAAATATAGATAACTTTTAGCTATGTTTTTAATTATTTTATTACAATAAAATGGGAAAGTATTAGAAAGTACTTTCCCTCTTTACTATATTAAAAATGGTTTCGTATATTTATTTAGCGTATTTATTTATTAGATCCATCAATTCGAGTTTATTGGTTTGTAAATAATTATTAAAGTTAGTGTCTTTTTCATCTAAAATTAAAGCAAGCTCATATAAAAATTCTGGAATTTCGCGTGCAAGGATATCACCATAAACAATCCCAAGCCTTGCATTATTATCTTCAAAAGACCCATTTATATGAAGTTCAAAAGCATCTTCAATAGTATCATTCACTTTTTTACGTTTTCCTGTGAATCCAATTGCTCCAACTTCATGAACACCACAAGAATTTGGACATCCTGAGAAATGAAGTCTTGGAAGTACATCTTTTTTAAAGCCTTTGTCTTTAAAATGATTTATTACTTCATTTAAGGTTTTTTGGCTTTCTAAAATTCCAACTTGGCATATTGGAACTCCAATGCAGGAAACACTTTGTTCAAGAGCAGTCTCACCGCCAAGACCTTGTGTAATTTTTAAGAGCTTTTCGGCTTCATTGCCATCTAAATTTCTAAAATAAATTCCTTCTGTCATAGTAAGTCGTATTTCTAAGTCCTCAATGGATTTTAATTCATCTAAGATTTTTCTTAACTCTTTGATATAAATTTGTCCTCCAATTGGATGGAAATAAACGCTATATAAACCAGGTTGTTTTTGTTCATACAATCTTTGATGCTTTAAGTCTGTCTTTTTTCCGTTTTTAATATATTCTTTTTGTATGATGTTTAAATCTAAATTGTCCTTACTTATCACTTCTTCTAAATGCTTTTTATAAGTTTGGATAAATGTATCTTTACCCATTCTTTCAACAATATATCTTATACGAGCTTTATTTCTGTTCTCATAATCACCTTCGGCTATGAACAAATTAGTTATAGCTTCAACGTGATATAAGATTTTACTTGGTTCTATAAGCTCATCGTATTCAACACCAATTTTAGGATCTCTTCCAAGGCCACCGCCAAGATAAACTTTAAAGTATTCCTTATTATCCTTAACAATTGCTAGAAACCCTAAATCAGCGATATTACAATGTCCAAGATCTTCAGTGCTGCTTGAAAAAGATACCTTAAGCTTTCTTGGTAATTTATATGAAGTTATTTTACTTAAAAAGTGTTTGTTTACAGCTAAAGCATATTGAGTAACATCAAAAGCTTCTAATCTATCAACTCCAGAAAGTGGAGATAAAGCAACGTTTCTTGGAAAATTCCCGCCGCCTCCCCTAGAATATATGTCATTTTCTATTCCAGCTTTCATTATGCTGCAAACTTTATCTATTGATAAATTATGATATTGAACAGCTTCCCTTGTAGTTAAATGGATTTTATCAAGTTCATGTTTTTCTGCTGTATCACATAACCAACTCATTTGAGAGATGTTTGTTATTCCTGAAGGTATTCTAAGTCTTATCATGAACTCTTTTTTGCTACGTTCAGAATATACACCCATTCCACCAGAAACCTTTTTGAAGTCGTTAGCTGAAACTTCGCCTTGTAAAAATTTATTGCCTAATTCTCTGAATTCTTCAATTTCGTCTAATAATTGTTGCTTTAAATTACTCAACAGTATTCCTCCTATTAGTGATATTTTTATTTGTAACATATTATATCATAAGTTTTATAGGAATAGTAAGATATAAAAGATTTTAATTAGATTTTGTTGTTTATTATAACCTAATAATTGAAATATTATATTTGCAATGAATTTCTAAATCAATTTTTAATGGATAACATTTTAAATCTGTAGAGTATTCAAAACAGAAAAAATAAAGCTATGATATAATTAATATAAAACTTATGGAGGAAATATATATGAAGGAACTGTTAACCATATATGATGAAAATTTAAAAGAAATTGGTTCTATGTCAAGAGATGAGATTCATAAAAGAGGATTAAAACATAAAGTTGTCCATTGTTGGATAATAGAAAAAGAAGTTAATGATGTATTTATCTATTTGCAGCAAAGATCTTATAGTAAATCAGATTTCCCAGGTATGTATGATATTGCTTGTGCAGGGCACATTGATGCTGGAGAAGAAGCAGAAAATGCAATGTTACGTGAATTAAAAGAAGAAGTTGGATTAAAAATAAATAAAGGTGACTTAAAATATATAGGAAGAAAGTTTGAAACTTTCCAAAAGGATTGTTTCAAAGATGATGAAATATGTGAAATGTATCTTTTGGAAGTAAATAATAGTAACATTTTTATTTTGGGAGAGGAAGTTGAAGATGTAGTAAAAGTATCGCTTAATGAATATAGAAAATGGATTAATGGCGAAATAGAATTATTGAATTCACAATCCATCATTCATGAAAAAAACACTAAAATCCAAAATGAAAATATATGTCCGCATATAAAGGAATATAATGAGCAATTATTTATGTATATATAAATTAAATAAATGTGAAAACTGCACATTGTGAATATCTTTAATTGATATCATGTGCAGTTTATATTTTGATCAAGTATTCTGCTATAAGAATTAAGTGTATCCATACAATTGCTATATTAACTCTCTGATGTTATAATTGTCACAATATTTTCATATAAAAACAAATAATGAAAGAGGGGATACTATATGGAAAATAAAAATTCAAGAACAGTAAAGTTGATGCAGACTGGACTGCTTGCAGCATTATGCTTCGTATCATTTACTTTTCTTCAAATTAAAATCCCAGTACCAGGCGGAAGTGCAACATCATTTCACGTTGGAAATGCTTTTTGCGTGTTGGCAGCGTTACTTCTTGGCGGATGGTATGGTGGGTTAGCTGGGGCTATAGGAATGACTATCTCGGATCTACTTGATCCTGTATATGCAATAGGTGCACCAAAAACGTTTATATTAAAATTGTGCATTGGTTTAATAACAGGACTAGTTGCACATAGGTATGCTAAAATAGATAAAAGCAATGATAAGAAATATATATTGAAGTGGAGTACTATTGCTGCAATTTGTGGATTGGGTTTTAATATTTTTTCGGATCCTACATTAGGATACTTTTATCAGCAATATGTTATTGGACAACCACAGAAAGTAGCAGATGTTTTGGCAAAATTAAGTGTGGTTACTACTTCTGTTAATGCAGTATTATCTGTAATATTAGCAAGCATCATCTATAATGGTTTAAGACCAATTTTAAAAAGATCAGGTTTATTATTACCCGTGGGAAAAAATTAATTAGAACTAATAAATAGTTGTTAAAGAATTTAAAATATAAATTACAGAAGCAAAAAAATCCATCAAAATAATTATTGATTTTGATGGTTTTCTTTGTTTGTGAAAAGATAGGTTAGGCCCTGATAATATATTTATAGATAGTTAATATATTAGGTTCTATCATTTTATGCAACTTGGTAAAGCGGTAATTAGAAAGCTCAAGGTATAAAGCTTATATAATTTCATAAACTAAATCTATATATTTTGATTTAATTTATTTAATAGAAATTTACTCTTTGATATACAATTCTAGAAAAGTAATGTTCGTGTTTATACGAATGTTAGAAAAAAAATCTAGCTTTTTCTTGATTTTTTTCAATATATAAGCTAAAATTACGTAGTAATATGAACTATTAAATAAAAAAAACGAATAATATTCACTTGTATAAATTCAACGATAAGGGTTGAATGTTTCTACCAAGCTACCGTAAATTGCTATAGGGCTATAAGTGTCTACTAAAAAATTATATCAAGGAGAGATGAGTATGAATTATGATTTAATAATAGTAGGTGCTGGACCAGCTGGAATATTTACAGCGTATGAATTAAAGAAGCAGAAGCCGCAAGCTAAGATTCTTTTGATTGAATCTGGAAAAAGCATTGATAAGAGGCATTGTCCAAAGGATAAAACTAAAAAGTGTGTATCTTGCAAGCCTTATTGTCATATCACCACAGGATTTTCTGGAGCAGGAGCATTTTCAGACGGAAAGTTATCATTAAGTCATGAAGTTGGTGGAGATTTACCAGAACTTGCAGGTGTTGACTTAGTACAAGAATACATAGATTATACAGATTCAATATACTTAAGCTTTGGTGCGGATACTAAAGTTGAAGGTGTAGGGAATAATGAAGCAATTAAAGAAATAAGAAGAAAAGCCATTCAAGGTGGTTTAAAACTAGTAGATTGTCCAATAAGACATTTAGGGACTGAAAAAGCTCAAGAAATATATTTAAAAATTCAAAATCACTTATTGGATGCTGGAGTGGAAATTAAATTTGATACTACAGTTAAAAATCTTTTAATAAAGAACAATGAAATATATGGAGTTTTAATATCAGATTCCTTAACTAGAAGTAAGGATGAGGAAGTCTTTTCTAATAAAGTTGTGGTTGCAGCAGGAAGAAAGGGGGCTGACTGGTTAAAGGAAATGTGCGTTGAACATGATATAAAGCATAGCGCAGGACCAGTTGATATTGGAGTTAGAGTAGAACTTAGAAATGAAGTTATGGAAAGCGTAAATAATGTACTTTATGAATCTAAGCTTATAGGACATCCAGCACCATTTAAAGATAAGGTTAGAACTTTCTGTCAAAATCCAGGAGGCTTTGTCAGCCAAGAAAATTATGACAATAACTTAGCTATAGTTAATGGTCATTCTTATAAGGATAAAAAATCTGACAATACCAATCTTGCAATATTGAGTTCGCATAATTTTTCAGCACCATTTAATGAACCTATCGAATATGGTCAAAAGGTTGCAGAACTTGTTAATATGCTTGGAAATGGAAAAATATTAGTTCAACGATATGGCGATATATTAGATGGTAAGAGAACTTGGGAAAAAGAATTGTATGAATCAAATGTTAGACATACTTTGCCAGATGCAGAAGCAGGGGATTTAACATCTGCAATACCATATAGAACTATGACAAATATTCTAAAGTTTATTGAAGCTATGGATATAGTAGTTCCAGGTTTTGCAAGCAGAGAAACGTTATTATATGGTCCAGAGATTAAATTTTATAGCAATAAAATTAATTTAGACAAAAATTTTGAGACGAATATAAAAGGTCTGCACTGTCTAGGAGATTCAAGTGGTTGGACACGAGGCTTGATGATGGCCTCAGCAATGGGTGTAATCATGGGAGAAAAGCTTTCAAATATTGAATAACACTGGGTTTAAATAAACTACTTTTGAAATTTATATATTAATGCTTTGTGATAACATACATTATAAAAACACTGACTCTATTTTTTGAAATGGAGAAGGTGTTTTTTGTTATTTAAAGATATTTTAAATGAATTTATTGAATTTATTTATGAATTGAAATTAAAAAATTATAGTAATAAAACTATTAATTCTTATATATCCGATATGAATTTATTTTTTTATGTCATAAAAGAAAAATATACAATAACACAATTAGAGGAATTAACTTTAATAATAATGAAAATATTTTAGTTGTAAAAGAATAAATAAAAAAAGAATGACTTATTTAGGGGAATAAGTCATTCTTTTTATTTGATAAGGGTAAATAATAATGCTTTAATTACTTTATGTTTTAAGTATATAAGATTATTGTGACAGTATTATGTCAATTATATTAACTCAATATAAACTATTAGTAAATTAAATACAAAATAAAAAGGATAACCATTTAATAGTTATCCTGAATACTGTGTTATATATATTATTATTATTATTTTAGGGGAAATAATAATGCTTTAACTATCATCATAGTTTTATTATATTACTGGTTTGTGACAGGATTATGTCAAATATATTAAATCAATATAAATTATAAATAAATATAAATAAAAGATAGAACGAGCCACTCGGTAGATAATAACAATTGTACATGCTATAATTAAATTATTAAAATACAAGATTTTGAAAGACAGAGGATTAAGTTTATGGAAATAAAAAATCAAATTCCAATATTTAAAATATTGGCAATATTATGTTCGGGGTTATTAGGGTATATAGCGGGTTTGTTTGTATACAGTTAAATATAAATATTATTATTGATAATAGACTAAGGAACTATAAAAATTTCTTAGTCTTATTTTTTATAACAATTAACCCAAAATGGTTATCCTACAATATAAGACGTAATAAGCAATTGAGTAAACAAATTGAACAGTGGAAAATTGCCTAAAGCATTAATAGTAAATAATTCCGGAAATGCTGTAGGCGACACATATATTATTTTTGCGGTACACTACGGTAATTATACATGTTTATTGTGTATGCAAACTGGATATACAAGAATTGCATACAAGTCTTTAACTAACAGCTAGTACAAATGATAGTGCTGAAGAAATTTCAAATTCTACTGATTCGATTAAGTTGCACAAATAGCCATATAAGGTAGATTCGGATAAAAATGTTTAGTCTGCTTTTATTTTTCATAATCAATAATTTTAAATTTATTGATTTTTTTGCATTAATGTAATAATATATACATACAAAGATATAAAATTATACAAAAATATAAAAAATGTGGAAACGGTGAAAAATTCTCTCTATATGGGCACTTTGAGAATTTGGAGTTAATAGTGCAACCGACCAATTTAAGCTAATATTTTTTGATTAGTTTAAGTTGTTTTTTTTTGTTCATATTATGAAAATGGTATTAATATTAGAAAATTAAGTATTAGATTTAGTATGGAATTTATATTATAAAATGAAAAAGAGAGGTTGAAAAATATGAATGAAAAGCAAAAAAATATATTAGTAGTTGAGGATAATTCAAGTGTTAGAAAGTTTATAAGGCTTATTTTAGAAAAGGCAAATTATAATGTATATGAAACCTGCGATGGCGAAGAAGGCACTGAGATATATAAAAAATTAGGTAACATTGATTTGGTGATTACGGATATATATATGCCAAAAAAAACTGGATTGGAACTTGTAGTAGAACTAAGAGAAGAAAATAAAGACATAAAAGTAATTGTCCTTTCAGATGGTGGGGAGAATAATTTTTCTAATGAATTACGTGTTTGCGAAGCATTAGGTGCTACTTATTTTATAAAAAAAGACATGATTATTGATGAGCTAACTAAACTAGTAAATAAAATACTTTCAGAATAATATATAATTATGAATATAAGCATATTGAAGAACTTAGTTATAAAAGAGTGTAAGCTTTGCCGGGCTCTTTTTATCTTTTAAAATAATAATTATTATTAGTATATATTGAATATTTAGTAATAATGTGTTATTATATAAACAAACATAATAATACTAATAGATATTCCCAAGTCTATTAGAAAACATCTATATTTACAAAATAAGAGTAGTAGAGAGGAATCTTTATTGCTCTTATTTTTTGTTTAAATTTTATATTGAAATATATGAATTAATATGCTCTACAATATAATAAAACATTGTATGATGATAACATACAAATAAGAAAAAAATAGAGTGAGTTTGATATATAAATAGTTCTTAAACGCTGTATTTTTTATAACATTCATTTATAAGATATAAAATTTCTATGTTGTTTAATACAAGAGTAAAAAATATAGAAATATGCAGAATTAAAGAATCTTATATATAAGAAAATAGAATGTGTTGATACATGATAAGCACCCTAAAGAAAGATATGTAGGTATATCTCCGTATTTAAAAAAGAGATTATTAAATATAAAAGAATTAGATAGGACCATATTAAAAATAAGAATGTAAAAGATGTCTACTACTTTTTATCGTAGTGTTAAAAATGCTTTTAGACTGCTATATAAATAGAGACGTAAATAAAGCCAATGCTAGTTAAAGTAAAGTAGTTATTCTAAAAGTTAGTTAAAATTAGCTTTTGGAAGTTTTGAATGATAAACTTCATGCATTATCTTATGATATATAACAATGTGCTTGTCTAAGTTTTGAGAAATAATAATAACAAATTTATTATTAGGTAAAAGAAAATTTAACATTTTATTTAGAATAGATTTTCTTAAAAATATTCTAAATTTTAACTGAAACAATTTTAACTTAATCATAATAACACCTCTTTTTACTAATTTATACATATAGTTATTATAAACTACATGAAACGATTTTTTCAAAATAAACTATAATGCAAATTATGACATGTATTTACAATTTTATGCTGGAATATAATAATATGTATAGTAAATACCTCTTACTAATTATGTAAGTTTACCATGTTATTGTTACAGTTATGTTACAACAATATGGTAAAATTGTATTTTACTAAGTAAAAAAATTCGCTGAAATATAAAAAAGTATAATAATTAATGAATGTACATAAGATATGCTTAAGTAATATTTGGAGGTAGAATTATGGATGAAGAAATAATAATTCAGCACATTCAAGTTTTATGTAATGAAAATAAATTGTTATATTCAAATAATAAGATAGTTATAGCACCAGATTTTGAAATAGAAGTTCGTATAAATTTAAATCGAAAAAGTATCCATTTTCAGGAATATATTGATGAGAGCGGCTTTAATAGCTGCAGTATAAATTATACTATAAATAGAATGTATAGGTGTTATTATTTGGATAAATACAAAGATTTTAGTGAATTAGGAAATGCCATAGAATATTATATTAAAATAGTATTAGAAAATTATAAGAAAGCATTTAAAAGCTAACAAGAAAAGAAGTGTGTTTAATTTTATATGTTAATGAAATAAAGATAGACTGAGTATTTTGTGAGAGTCTATCTTTATTTTAGTAATAGAATTTATTTAATATTAATCATATAAGCCAGCGTTTATTAGTCTTTTTCTAATTTGAGGCCCTATCAAGGAAGAGAGTAATATTTTTATTATATCTCCAGGAATAAAAGGGATAACACCAGCAGAGAAAGCTGCATTAAAAGGAATCTTTGCAACATATGCTAGCCAGGTAGTACCAAATAAGTATGTAACTATGGTACCTAATGTCATTCCTATAAAGCACATATAGATTTTACCTGAAAATCTATCAATAAATAAGCCGCTTATAAATGCCATAAAAATAAATCCGATCAAATAACCACCTGTTGGTCCAGCTAGCTTAGCAAATCCGCCAGAAAATCCTGAAAATACTGGAAGCCCTATAACACCTATTAAAAGATAAACTATGTAGCTAATAGTTCCCTTTTTTTGCCCTAATGAATATATTGCAATATAAATTACCAAATTAGTCAATGAAATTGGTACTAGTCCAATTGGTAGTGAAAAAGGTCCTAAGACGCAAGTAACAGCTGTCATTACAGCAATTAAAGTCAATTGACGAGTGCTCATTTTATTAGTATTTTCCATAATTTCAGTCTCCTTATAATTTTGTATTAAATGTTATTTTATTTTTCAATGTTAAAGCCAAGGTTTGTTAGCATAATTTTATCTTGGTATGTATTATTTCCTACTGTAGTTAACATATCTCCAGTAATTGTTGCATTAGCACCGGAACAGAAAATTCTTTTGCCGCCATTTTTGAAATAGCTTCTTCCAGCAGCCATACGAATATATGATGTCGGATTTAAGTAACGAAAAATTGCTATTGTACGCAAAATAGCTTCTATAGAAATTCTTTTTACAGTTTCTAAAGGAGTGCCTTTTATAGGCATTAATACGTTAATTGGTATAGATACAACATTAAGTTCGTATAAGCTCACTGCCATGTCAATTCTGTCTTCCCAAGTTTCACCCATTCCTATTATTCCACCAGAGCAAACTTTAAATCCAGCTTTTTGAGCTAGTTTAATTTCTCTTATCTTGTCCTCATATGAATGTGTAGTACAAATATTGTGAAAGTTTCTTTTTGAAGTTTCAATGTTTGAATGATACATTGTGACTCCGGCTTCTTTTAAACGAATAAATTCTTCTTCTGATAGAAATCCATGTGAAGCACATAAATTTATTGAACATTCTCTTTTCATTCTTTTATAAGCTTGTACAGCTTTATCAAAATCTGCACCATTTAAAGCTCTTCCTGCTGTTACTATAGAGTAACGATGAACACCATTTGCTTCATTTCTCTTACAATCTTCTAGTATTATGTCTGGATCTAAAAAGCCATACTCCTTAATTTCAGTATTGTGATGAGCAGATTGAGCACAAAATTTACAGTTTTCGCTGCATCCACCGCTGCGCCCATTAATTATGGTACAAAGATCAACTTTATCACCACATAATTTTTTACGAATTTTATCAGCTCCCATGCATAGCTCTTCTAAATCTGTAGTTAGTAAAAATTTTAAATCATCGCTTCTGTTTAGGCGCCTGCCGTTTATAATCTCTTCGGTTAATTCTTTCATATCTAGTCACTCCCAAATTTCATTTCAAAACAAATTTAAAATTAGTATAGTATTATTACGGTATATTGTCAACCTTATTAAAAATAAAAGTTGACGATTTAAAGGGCATAGTATTTTAGAATTTAGCCAAAATACACAGTTATAGTCTAGATAAAAATAGAGTATGAGGAAGACATTAATTACTTATTTTAACATGCATTAAATCAGTATTAGATAGGAATAAATAAAAAGCCAAAGTTTTATCTTTAAGATTTGGCTTTTTATTTAATGGTTAGAAGGGAAAATAAGAAAATTAATTTTACATAATACTTTTCATGTAGATTTATATATATATTGTTAAAGAATCTCATGTAGATTTTTAATCTATTAAAGCTAGAATTTCATCAACACCTTTTTTATATCCTCCGCCTTCTCTTAAAGATTCACCAATTTTTTTGCTGTTTATTTTAAAATCCATATTAGAAAGAACTTTAGTTACTGAATCATTTAATATTTCTGGGGTGATCTCATTTTTGTCAAGAACAATTCCAGCACCAAGTTCAGCAACTCTATTAGCTACAAAGGGCTGATCCACAGATTGAGGAATAAGAATAAGCGGGATATCGTAATATAAACCTTCATTTGTACTATTCATACCCCCATGAGTAATAAATACATCAGAATGTTTTAGTATTTCAAGCTGTGGTACATAATTACGGACAATAAAGTTTGATGGAATATCGCTTAAACTAGTAATATCAGTATTTTTACCCACAGACATAATAACTTTGACATCCATATTACTAAAAGCTTTAAAGCAGTTTTCGTAAAAATCTATAGAATTATTGAATATTGTTCCTAAGGAGATATAAACAATCTTTTGATTGTCATTTTTTAAGTCGATATTAATGTCCTCGTTCCTATTAATTATAGATGGACCAATAAATTTATAACTCTCATCAAAGTTATCTCCATAAGGCTGAAAATACCTAGAAGTGTATACGAGGTTAATCATACCTCTTTTGGTGAATCTATTGGAGAAATCAGGGAAGTTAATATTATATTTTTCCTTTAGTTCACTTATAAAGTTTTTATAAGTTGAGCTATTTAAAATTTCTTTCATTTTGGGTTTGAAACCTTGAAATCTACGTTTAAGTTCATCAGAAAGTGGTGATTTGAATACATTTTCTATTAGTTCTTTATTTATTGCAAATGTGGTGGTTGAAGTAATGGTAGGAATCTTTAGTGCTTTTCCTATTTCCTTACCTAAAATGAATGACGAATCGTAAATTACATAATCATATTTTTCATTTGAATTAAAAACAACTTCAACTATTTCTTTAAATGTGTTTAAAGCGTTTAATAAGCCTTCATTGCTTTCTAAATCTAATCCACAATTAATAAAATTTGATACATTAAATGAATTTCTATGACCAATAAATTTAGCACCTGTTTTCTCAATTTTATCTCTAAATTCTTCACCAGCTATATATGTAACATGTTCTCCGCTATTAATTAAATCTTTTACTATACCTATGGTTGGGTTAATATGTCCATGACCTAATATATTTATAAACAATGCTTTTGACACTTCTATCACTCCTTCACTTGGGTATAATCAAATAAATAACAAGTTCATTTGCCTTAAACATAGTTAATTTCTATATGAATAAATCTATTAGCTTTTAATATTTTGATACAAAAAGTTTATAATATGTGTTGTATATTTTAGAGAAGTTGGATTTCGCTAATAAGAAAATATAATTTTAAAATTAATGTAATTATAAGTATCTTATATTAAAACAAACAATTTAAACAAAAAAATAAAGCCAATACCTTAAAAGTATTGACTAAATCTTTCGAAACATTATATCCAAAATACCGGTACTCTAATTTTGACGCCTATCTCTCGATAGGTGGGTGCCCTCACAGATGTTTCAATCGCCTTCAATGCCGAACAAAAGGACTCACAAGAAAGTACATTTCTTCATCTAAATATTGAACTCCCAAAATGTAAATGTAGGTTCAAAATAAGAGCTTAACGAATATTCCAGAAATAATAACCAAAATCATCTACAAAGTAGTTGTTTTCTTGATGTGAGATTATAATAACATATTTAAAATTTTCATGCAAGCAATAATTTTATAGAAATTTAAACCAAAGGAATCAGCATGTAGATAACTATTGAGGTTTAAGGCACAATCAAAAAAATAACAGGCCAGTATGCTTACCTATTTTGTGTCATACTGCGTCAGCAAATTTTACTAATAGACCCGCTATGAGTAGAATTTACTTCCTTGCCTGACGCAAAATATGCGCCGCATCTTTGGCCTGTTATTTTCTTTCATGTGCCTAAAGCTTTTATAAAATGAATTTTATAATTTTAGTAGGAATAAATTATTAACATATATTTAAAACTAATACTAAATATAATTTATATATTGTTAAGGAGTTTTATTATGGATATAAAAAATGTTCAACGACAAGAAATAGAAAAAGTATATGGAAAAATCAGCCCGTTTGAGTTTAAAGACAGATTAATAGACCTAGCTGAAGGGCAGAGGAAAAAAAGTACTAGTACATTATTAAATGCAGGTAGGGGAAATCCTAATTGGATAGCAGCAACACCTCGAGAGGCGTTTTTTGTTTTTGGTATCTTTGCGGTTGAAGAAAGCAGGAAAGTATACAATGATAATGATTTAGCAGGAATGCCGCATAAAATAGGGATAGCTGAGAGATTTTATGATTTTCTAGAAAAGCATAAAGAAATGCCTGGAATAACTCTTTTAAAAAATATAATTGATTACGGAATTAAAGAGCAAGGATTTGATGCTGATGAATGGATATTTGAACTAGCTGATGGAATTATTGGGGATGATTATCCAGTGCCAGATAGGATGCTAATTCATGCTGAAAAAATTGTACATGAGTATCTTGTACAGGAACTTTGTTATAATAAACCTCCTACAGGAAGATTTAATATTTTTGCTGTGGAGGGAGCTACAGCAGCAATGTGTTATATATTTGACAGCTTAATTGCTAATGAATTGTTACAACATGGTGATAAGATAGCACTGATGGTCCCTGTTTTTACCCCTTACCTTGAAATACCGCATCTTCCTCGATATAATTTTGAGGTTATACATATTAATGCTAGTGAACTAACAAAGGATGGAACACATACATGGCAATATCCTGAAGAAGAACTAGATAAGCTCAAGGATCCTAAAATAAAAGCTTTATTTGTTGTTAATCCAAGTAATCCGCCTTCAGTTGCAATTAAGCCAGAAAGCGTTAAGCAGTTAGTACATATAGTAAAAGAATACAATCAAGATTTAATGATTATTTCAGATGATGTGTACAGTACATTTGTTAATGGATTTCGTTCATTAATGGCAGATTTATCTTATAATACAATAGGCGTTTATTCTTTCTCAAAATATTTCGGAGTAACTGGCTGGCGTCTTGGTACTATTGCACTTTATGAAGAAAATGTTTTTGATAAGCTGTTAATGAAAGTGCCAGAAGATAAGAAAGTTGAGCTGAAACAGCGCTATGGAGCACTATCTACTAAGGTAGAAGATATAAAATTTATAGATAGGATTGTAGCAGATAGCAGACAGGTTGCACTAAATCATACAGCTGGATTATCAACACCTCAGCAGGTTCAAATGGTTTTCTTTTGTACATTTGCTCTTCTTGATAAAGAAAATAGATATAAGAATCAAACAAAAGATATTTGCAGGAGAAGACAAAAACTCTTATTTAAGGGTTTGGGCTTAGGCTTAAGGGAAGATCCGTATGATGCTGCTTATTATACAGAATTTGACTTGCTAGAATGGGCTACCTGCTATTATGGAAAAGAATTTGGTGAGTATCTTCAAAGAAATTATAAGCCAGTAGATATTTTATATAGATTAGCTGAAGAATCGGCTATAGTACTTTTGAGTGGAGGAGGATTTAAAGGACCTGAATGGTCAATTAGGATTTCCCTAGCGAATCTTAACGACTATGCATATTCAAAAATTGGAGAAGCGCTTCATAAAATATTAGAGGAATATGTGCGTTCGTGGGAAAATCAAAATTAAGATTACTTTAAGGCTATAAGTATATGAGATATTTAATTAAACTCATATATTTATAGCCTTTAATATTTTATATATTTATTTGATTGTGCCTAAGATCGTTGTAACTCGAAAAATGCCCCGCTTAATAAAGCATATGTTTTTCCGTCACTTGAAATAAAAATAGTTGCTGAATGATCGCTCTTATCTTTTTCAGAGACATTAACGTATTTTAGTTCATTGCCAGCTATCCCTAAATTTTTAAAAGTATCTTTATACTTATTTGAAAAATCAGAAGCGGTTATAGTGCCTTCTTTAATGACTGGATCAGAAATTGTGATAAATAGTGAGCTGATTTTATTTTCTTCAATTGTAAATTTCTGGCCAATGCAAAGAGATATAATAGAGTCACTTAAAGTTGTTTTAATACTAGAAGGAACATGCCTTGTTACGGTCCAAGTTCCGTATAAATCTTTGTAATAAGATGAACTAGAATTATCATCAGTTATTGAATTTGGTGCATTTGGTACTTTGCTTAATGAATTTTCATTAAAATGCTTATAAATTGCTAATGCAGCAGTAGCAGCTAATAATATTCCTATTAAAAAAATAAATAATTTTTTAGATCTTTTCATACTAATTTTCACTCCTTGCAATGTGCTTGTTTATAACTATTAGCACATTTTGTAAAATAATATATTAGGCACATGGACTTGTTATTTACTTGATTGTGCCTTAAATTAGATAAAACTATTATACATCAATGCAAGGAGTTTTCTAACTGTATAATATAACTGCAAGTGGATATATGTACTTTAAAAGGATAATATAAAAAAATAAAGATGTATTAATTAGTTGAAGAGGCAATTGAAAGAAAAAGATCATATTATAAAATAGTTAATTTTTTGAAGGGATCAAACTATGTATGAGCAAAAAGATTACTATAATTATAATTTAGATGATAATAATAAGCCCGAGATTATGAATAGATTTAATGTTTTTGGAGAAGGAAACATAAGTGTAAGACCAGATATGGCAGAAGTGATAGTTGGTGTGACAACAGAAAATGTGCAATTAGAAGCAGCTCAAATGGAAAATGCCAGGATAACTACTCAGGTTATAAAGAGTTTAATAGATGCCCGTGTAGAGCAGAAGAATATACAAACATCCAGTTATAATATCAGGCCTAATTACGATTATATAAATGGAAAACAGGTTTTTAGAGATTATGAAGTAAGTAATAACTTAAAAATTATAATTACAGATATTGCTTCAGCGGGCGAAATAATTGATACTGCTGTAAAAAATGGTGCTAATACTGTAAGTGGTGTGACTTTTAGAGTTTTAGATAATAGAAGGTATTATTATCAAGCATTGACTAAAGCTATTGTGGATGCCCAGAATAAAGCTGTTATTATGGCAGATAAGCTTAATGCAAAATTAAATATTACTCCAATACAAATAAAAGAACAGTTTAGAGGGGGAGAGATAGCTCCATTTCAAGCAATGACCTTTAAAGCTGCAAGCGAAGCTACGCCTATAGAAATAGGAGAGAATAAAATAACTGCAGAAATAGAAGCAGTATTTGTATATGATTAAGTATCTATAATAATATGATGTAAATAAGCCAATGCTAATTAATAAGCATTGGCTCAAAACTTATAAATAAATGTACTATACTAATTGCGAAATAGAACTTGTAAAATCGATTATTTCAGCAACACCTTTCTTATATCCACCAGCTTCTCTTAAGGATTTTCCGACTTTTCTACTGTTTATTTTGAAATTATCATCTGAAAGAACTTTAACTACAGATTCTTTTAATATTTCAGGAGTGATTTTATTGTTATCAAGGGCAATTCCGGCACCTAATTCTACGACTCTATTAGCTATATAAGGTTGATCGACAGATTGAGGAATAAGTATTAATGGAACATCATAATATAATCCTTCACTTGCGCTATTCATTCCACCATGAGTAATAAATACGTCTGTATGTTTTAGTACCTCAAGTTGAGAAACGTAATTACGCACAATAAAATTTGATGGTATTTCTTTGAACATATTAATATTAATTTTTTTACCTACAGACATGACGACTTTGGCATCTACATCTTTAAAAGCTTTAAAACAGTCCTCATAAAATTCAATTAAGTCATTAAATACGGTACCTAGAGATATGTAAATGATTTTCTTATCTTCGTTATCTAAATCAATATGTATATTTTCTTCTCTATCAGCTATTGATGGCCCGATAAATTTATAACTTTCATCAAAACTTTCACCGTATGGCTGGAAAAATTTAGATGTATATACGATATTCATCATTCCTTTTCCAGCGAATTGTTCAAGCATAACAGGAAAGTTTATATCATACTTTTCCTTTAATTCTTTTATGAAACCCATGAAAAACGAACTGCTTAAAATTGTTGCTATTTTTGGTTTTATTTCTTCTAGTTGTGATTTAAACTTATCAGCTTGCAATTCTAATATTTTTTCATTTACTGCAAATGTGGTATTGGAACAAATTGTTGGGATTTTTAATACTCTTCCTATTTCTTGACCTAGCATAAATGATGAATCATAGATAATATAGTCAAATTTTTCTTTTGAATTAAATATGATTTCAATTATCTCTTTAAGAGTGCTCATTCCATCTAATAATCCCTGATTGTTTTCAAAATTTGAGTTTCCTCCAAGAAAATTTGCATTTAATAAGTTCTTATGACCTTTAAATTTAGCACCTGTTTTTTCAATTTTATCTCTAAATTCCTCGCCAGCAAGATAAGTAACCTCATCACCTCTATTTATTAATTCTTTAACTATACCTATAGTAGGGTTGATATGTCCATGCCCTAATATGTTTAAAAATAAAACTTTTGACATTTTTTATCCTTCCTTTACTTTAATATTATTAAGTAGTTGTTTAGTTACTACAACTATATATTCCTATAATATTAAAATTAGATAAATACTTTTCTCTCTAAAGAGACAAAATTATACATTAAAAATAAATATTCATATATAGGATTAAATTCTTTAAAATATTCTTTTTGTGCTCAAAAATGTATAACTAATGGAAGTGATATTGACTTTATAAAAAGATAAACGTATTTTGTCGTAATAAATCATAGAAGTTATAAAAATTATATGAGAATACTAATAGTAAATGTGTGATTGATAGAAAATATTTGTTGATAATTGATGAATATAAAGGAACCAAGCATATGATTTTCACATAAATTACATTAGAATAATTTTTTAGCAGGAGAAATATATGATTAATTTAACACTAACATCATTGCACTATATTTACCTTGCCTTTATTATCCTAATTATATTAGCTATGATTAAGAAGAAGGATATATCTTTATTGTGTATATTGGGGATCTTTACTTTGGGATTAGCAGGAACTGAATCAATATATAAATCTGTAATGGGAGTATTTAATAGTTTTGTTTATGCTACAAAAGAGCTTATGCCTACAATATTTATAATATCTATAATAACTGCTATGAGTAATACTTTGATGGATTCTGGAATAAATGATGAGATGGTATCTCCGTTTAAGAAAGTCATAAAAAGTTATTGGATTGCATATTGGGTTATTGGGATAGTCATGATGATTCTATCGTGGTTCTTCTGGCCATCACCAGCAGTGGCACTAATTGGAGCATTATTTTTACCAATAGCTAAAAAAGCAGGATTACCGGCTATGGGAGTGGCTATTTCAATGAATTTATTTGGACATGGAATAGCTTTATCTAGTGATTATATCATTCAAGCAGCACCAAAACTTACTGCAGATGCAGCAGGTATACCAGTTTCAGATGTGTTATCTGCTAGTGTTCCTCTTGTAATCACAATGGGAGTGGTGACAACAACTGTAGCATTTTATCTTCTTAGAAAAGATATAAAATCAGGTAAGCTATCTAGTGAGTACAAATTTGAGGAAATAAGTGATGGATCATCAGATGTACAGTATCTTTCTTCAAAGAAAATTAAGAGACTTTTAGCTTTGCTGATTTTAATACTTTTTGCAGTGGACATTGTTATAATGTATTTTTGTAAATTACAGGGAGGAGATGCTACAGCTCTTATTGGTGGTACTGCTATCTTTATATTGAGTTTAATTTCAATAATAACATATAAGAAAAATTCTTTAGAAAAAATTACAGATAATTTCGTTAAAGGACTTCAATTTGGTTTTAAGATATTTGGAATTGTTATACCTATAGCGGCTTTTTTTTATTTAGGAGATTCAGCTTTTATTGATATTTTTGGAAAGATACTTCCGGAGAATTCAAATGGGATAGTTAATGATTTAGGAGTTGCACTTTCAAATACTGTACCAATAAATTCTACAATTTCAGCTGGTACAGTAACAATAGTTGGTGCAATAACAGGTCTTGATGGATCAGGCTTTTCTGGAATATCTCTTGTAGGCTCCATTTCTAAAATCTTTTCTACTGCATTAGGAGGCGGAGTAGCAACATTAACAGCTCTAGGACAGATAGCTGGAATATGGGTAGGTGGAGGAACTATAATACCTTGGGCAATAATACCAGTAGCAGCTATTTGCGGTGTAGATGCATTTGAACTTGCAAAGAAGAATCTTAAACCAGTTATTATAGGTTTAGTAGTAACGACAATTGTAGCTATGATTATTATCTAGCTTAAGAGTAAATAATAGTATTATTATCACGCGAATAATGTCTAAAATGTTATATCATTAATAAAAGATAGGTATGGAAGCTCTATTAAATGCAAGTTTATAGAGCTTTTTGTCAAAAATATGGTAAAAATGAAATAAATATACTTAGAAAAATTAGCTTTTGTGAAAAATTTAAATAAAAAGCTAATTTCTATGAAAAAATATATTGTAATATAGAAGGGATAGGATAGAATAATATTAAAAATATATAAGTTAAATTTTTTTGTAAAAGAAGAGGAATAATATATTAGAAGCATTTAATAGAAATTAATACTAAATATCTAAGATAAAGTGAAAATTAAAAGATGAGAAGTGCATTACTAATTTATTTGATATGTTTTAGCACATGAAAAAGGGATGATAAGAGAAAAATGCAGTATATTTTAAAGAAAAAAAATATGAAAAATATAAATTATCCTGTAGCAGCATTTTTATTAGTTATTATTATAGGCTCTATTACTTTATTTGGTAATCCGATTATTGGTATGGCAGATAATGGAGACTTTTATAGAGTAATAAGTTCTAATGGAGTATATGAATTAAATCCTAATGATAAAGATTTATATAATGGTTATTTCTATAAAAATTATGGTATATACAGATATAATAACGATAATGAAAAAATTTATACATCAACTCAAGGTATATTTATTAAAGCTGGGATTTATATAAATCAAATATTTAATAAAAATTATATTTTTGATATAAGGTTTATGTCATGGATATTTTTACTTGCAGAAGCTGTAGGCATTTATTTAATTGTAAAAGTATTAATAAATGGAATTGCTGATGAGAAATATAAGATGATAATTACTTTAATAACGATTTCAATATTTTGCGATACAGGATATTTAGCTTATTATAATTCCTTTTATGGAGAAGCAGTAAACATAAGTTTCTTTTTATTAAGCATAGGGATCTTATTAAATATGATAGAGTTTAATAAATTCAATAAACTAAATATCCTATTATTTGCAATTTCTTCTTTCATATTCTTTGGAGCTAAGCAGCAGCTTGCACCAGTTGGAATTTTAATTGCAATTGTACTATTAAGAATGGGATTAAAAAGAAAAGAAAAAGTATTTAAGGGGCTGGCTGCAGCTTTATCAATTGGATTTGTTATAAGTTCAATATTATTTTACAGGACAGTAAGTGGAGATTTTGAATATATAAATTTATATCATTCTATGAATAGAGGAATTTTGTTATATGAAGATAATCCAGATGAAGTTATGAGGTATTTTAATTTAAATGAACAGTATTCGTTATTAAAAGACACAACCTTTTATGATAATGTAACACTAGTAGATTTATATGATAATAAGCTCATAGAAGATTATTATAAAAAATTTACTACAACTAAAATAATATCTTATTATGCTACCCATCCAAGAGCATTTTTTAAAGTATTAAAGATATCTTTTGATAATGCATATTCAATAAGACCTAATGCTATGGGGAATTATGAAAAAAGTGCAAATAGAGAATTTGGCGCAAAATCTTATTTTTTTGCTTTGTATAGTACTGTAAAGCAGAAAGTGTTTAGTTCAAATTTATTATTTTCATTTATTGCACTAATAATATATATATATGGAACTATCCGCAGATATATAAAGGGATATAAGAATAAGGATTATAATATTATTTTTAAAGAAGAAGCTTATTTTTATATATTTTTAGTTGGCCTATCTCAAATAGTCATATCAGTGGTAGGCGCAGGCGATGCAGATTTAGCTAAGCACGTATTTATGTATAATATGAGTTTTGATTTAATTTTAATATATCTTATAAGTACAAAATTACAAAATAGACAGCTAAAGAAAAAAGCACTTAATTAATAGAAGGGAGAGAAAAGAGTGGAACAAACAAACACGCGGAAAAAAATTGATATACTAATGACATTGCTTATAGCATATTTTTTTGCTTTATGTTTAAGTATTAAGGCGTTAGGTCTTGATGATTCTTTTGAAAATTACCTGATGATTGAATTTGTTATGATGATAGCACTCATAAGTTACTATAGCAATATTACATTAGCATTAGTGGTTACATTAGTAACCGATTTTGGTTATATGAGTTATAAATTATATTTTTATTTTAGTAACAATGTAAGTGTTGATATTAGTACATATTATTGGATTATTTTACTTCCAATTACAGCAGTTTTGGTGTCATTAGTATCTAGAAATATTGTTATATTGCAGAAAGAAAATGAAAGTTTACTCAATGAAAATTCTAAATTAGTCATGATTGATGAAGATACAAATATAAGAAATCAGAGAGCTCTTTTAATTGAACTACCAATTTATATGAAAATGAGTATAAGGCATAAGGTACCTGTGACTCTATTTGTTGTAAGGATTAAATTTGCAGAAAAACTTAAAAGCATTTTAGGAAAAGAAGAGTATAAAGCTTTATTAATTCAAGCAAGTGAAGTTTTTGAAAAGTCTTTAAGGGAAGAAGATATAAAATATTTAATAGATTATAGAACATTTGGATTCCTAACAATTACTGACATAGATGGAGCTAAGGTTGTAAAGGAAAGATTTAAAGAAAATGTCAGTAAATTTGATTTTTCAAAAGAATCTTTTTATAAAAATGTGAGAGTAGATATTCAAATAGGAAGCTATACTTTTGACAATTCGATAAATGATCCTTTGGAATTTATTAAATTGGCTGAAAAGGAATTAGAATATGATATACAAGAATAAAAGCATTATATGTAAGACAATAATAATTTTCATTTGTTTTATTACTATAAATTTTTTGATTGAAGGTACCAGAATCAATGCTTTGGAAACTAATAATGAGAGCTCACAAGCAAAAAGTGAAATTTATTTCTATCTTGATGATGTTACACCTTTTAATGATTTATACAATTTAATAGATGAAGTAGATTATTTGAAAAACAATGGAATTAAGTTTTTTATAGAAGCATCACCAGTATTTATAAACGAAGATTTAAAAGCAATGGGAAGATTTGCAGAATGTTTAAGATATGCACAAGCAAGTGGAGGAAAAGTAATATTGAAGTTCCCCATAATAAACAATAAAGGTGCAAATGGTGAAACAATAGATGAGCAGCTAATTAATAATAAGATTAAAGCGGCTTTTGATAATTACACTAATTATTGGGTGTATCCAGTAGGTATGAGTATTGATGAGTCATTACTTTATAATGAAGATTTAAAAAACGTCCTAAACTGTACAGATACTTTGTTTTTGAATTCTGATGATAATACTAATTTTAATTTAAATAGTTATAATAATAAATCTTATAATAATATTATTCAAAAAATCAGTTTGGACGACTATATTAAGAATAATCAAGCTAATATATCAGAGAAAAGCGCATTGTGTGTAGAGAGTGACTGTTCCTTTGAGGAATTTAAAAACAATGTAGATAAAATTCTTAGTAAAGAAATTGTTCTTACTACAAATTATAAATTAAGCTCTTATATGAAATTTACTAATGAAGTAAAAAGCAATTCAAAAGGAATTTATTTTAATGATAAAGATGTAACTCAAGTTAGATTTATTAATGCAGAAGAATATGAAAGTGCATTTAATAAAGGAGAAAACAAAGAAGAAAATACAGTTAAAAAGGATTTGACATCGTCTAATAAGAGTTTAGAAATATTAAGCATAGTAGCAATATTAATATTTTTAATAATATTGTTATTCAGCAGAAAAATCGAAAGGAAAAGGTTTTTTAAATAAAAGATATGAGTATTGTAGATTATTTAGTTATGTATTCTTTAATAATAATATGGATAACAGTATTTATGAATGTAGTATTAGTCATATCTGGATATGTGTATTATTCGAAAATAAACAAAGAAAAAATGGATGAACAATTGGAGGAATATCCTTTTGTATCCATATTAGTTCCAGCTCATAATGAAGGCGTGGTTATTAGAAAGACGGTGATTTCATTATTAGAATTAGATTATCCAAAGGATAAATATGAAATAATAGTAGTCAATGATAATTCCAGTGATAATTCAGCAGAAATTTTACAGGAGATGCAAAAGGTTCATAAAGAAAGAAATTTAATAGTAATAAACACTGATAATATAGTTGGAGGAAAAGGAAAATCTAATGCCTTAAATATTGGACTTGGAAAAAGTAAAGGTAGAGTGTTAGCTGTGTATGATGCAGATAACACTCCAGATAAGAAAGCCTTAAAATATCTAGTACAAACTTTAATGAAGGATAAAGGCCTCGGAGCAGTAATTGGAAAATTTAGATGCAGAAATAAAGAAAGAAATTTGTTAACTAATTTTATCAATATAGAAACTCTTACATATCAGTGGATGGCGCAGGCAGGAAGATGGAATTTGCTTAAATTATGCACCATCCCAGGAACTAATTTTGTTGTAAGAAGAGAAATAATGGAAGAAATGGGTGGCTGGGATACTAAGGCTATAACAGAAGATACAGAGGTGAGCTTTAGAATTTATAGAATGGGGTATAAAATAAAATTTATGCCTCTTGCCGTAACTTATGAACAGGAACCTCAAACGGTTAAAGTATGGTTCAGGCAGAGAAACAGATGGGTAAAAGGAAATATATATGTAGTAATAAAAAATTTGAAATATTTATTCAGTGGAAAAGCTGACGTTACGCGATTTGATATATTATATTACACTTTAGTTTATTTTTTCTTTTTATCTGCAAGCGTAATATCAGATACTATATTTATACTTGGTGGAATGAATTTAGTTCAAATACATATTGGAGGATATCAAGCAATTTTATGGCTTATGGCATTATTGGTTTTTATCTTATCTGTAATGGTAGCAATTTCGACCGAAAAGGGAGAATTAAATTTTAAGAACGTGTTAATTATACTATTAAGCTATTTCACTTATTGCAAAATGTGGGCTATAGTATCTGTAGCTGGATTTTATAATTATTTGAGGGATATTGTTTTTAGAAGAGAAACAAAATGGTATAAGACAGAAAGATTTTCATAGGGGGGAATACAGTGAAAAAAATTATTATAAATACTATGAATATTTTACTCTTAGTAATAGTCTTTTCTTTAAATATAATAGTAGGAGTTTCAGCAGCACCCAAAGGAAACAATATAGCGGAGCAGAATGCAAGCAGTAAGACTTATAATTTTAATAATGATGTAGTTTTTAGCGGAGCATTTTCAAGCCATAGTACTTATTTTGATATAGATGAGTGGTGGAAAAATACAAAAGTAACGGCAGAAATTAATTTTGGCATAAATCAATTAATTGTTGCAGATCAAGAAGCATACATAAAATTATCAGTTAATGGAACACCTTTTTATTCGCAAAAAATAATATATAAAAATGATTCAGAAGAACAAAAAATAAATGTTTCTATACCTGATAATATTTTAAAAAGCGGCTCAAATGAGTTAAAAGTAGAGACATATTTAAGGCCTTCCGATGAAGCTTGTAAAGATGATGTTAATCTTGCTAATTGGTTTGTAATAAAAAAGAGCAGCAATGTAAAAGCAACATTTAATAATATTATTTCTGATAATAAAATATCTAATTTTCCATATCCATTTTTAAAAAATCAAGATAACACTTATGATTCAGATGATTTATCAATTATAATCCCTGATAATTATAGTGATGGAGAGTTAAGTGCAGCATTTATTTTAAATTCATATTTAGAAAAGTTAAATGATACATATAAAAATAAAATAAGTATATTAAAATACAGTGATTTTGCCAAAAAAGAGAACACAAATAGTATTTATATTGGAGGCTATAATAGCTTTCAAAATGAATTTAATATGCAAGGCAATGAAAATAGTAATTGTCTTATAAAGGTATTAAATTCATCATATTCAAAAAATGAAAATGTTAAAACTATGGTAATTTTATGTGATAATGATGATAATTTAATAAAAGGAATCAAAACCTTACAAAATAGCGATTTAGTATTTCAACTAAATAGTGATACCTATAATGTAACTGGTGATTTAAAAGTAGAAACTATGCCAGATACTAATACAAGTGGAAAAGTCACTTTTAAAGACATGGGAATCAATGAAATACAATTAGCAGGTCCTTTTAGAAGAGAATCGACTATAAGTTATAGCATTCCTAAAAATAGAATTTTTTCTCAAAGTGATAAGATTAAGCTATTCATGAGATACTCTGATAATCTTGATTTTGATAAATCTTTAGTTACTATTTATATAAATAATACACCAATAGGTAGTAAAAAGTTAGAAGAAGCTAAATGTTCACAGGATGAGATAGAATTAAATTTGCCGAGTGATGTTAGTAATACAAATTATTTAGATATAAAAGTTGCTTTTGACTTAGAACAAAAAAATACTTATTGTGAAAAAAGAGAGGAAGAAACTCCTTGGGCTTTAGTAACAGGAGATTCCTATTTATATATTGGGAATAACAGTATAAATGAATATTATTTTTCTAGTTACGGTGCTCCATTTGTGAAAGATGGAATGTTTAATGATACAGCAATGATTGTACCCGATAAGTTAAGCTCTGAGGAAATAAATTCTTTAGGAAAAGTTGTAGGGTACTTAGGAAAAGACATTTCGTATAACAATGGAGACTTTAAGGTCGTTAGAAGCTCTAATATAACTGATAACGATAAAAAGAAAAATATAATTATTTATGGAACTCCTCAAACAAACAATTTGATTACAGCTATAAATGATCAGCTATGGTTTAAATATGATGAAAATAACTCTAAACTTTTATCAAATGAAAAACTGGAGTTAACAGATCCTTTTAGCTCAAAAATTGCTGATTTTCAATTTGATATATCTAAGTTTGATAGTCAAAAAGCTATGCTTGTATTAACATCACCAGATAGCGAAATATTAAAAGATTCATTAACTTATTTAAGTTCAACTGAAATGCTTTCAAAACTTAATGGAGATTGTGTAATAATAGATCAAAATGGTGATATTAAAACATATAAAATGAAAAAAGAAACTTCAAAGCCTGCTTATGAAAAAATTGAAGCTTTAAGTGGTAATGCTAAAGCATTGCTTATAATTACAGGATTATTTTTAGTATTTGCAGTAAGTGCTGCAGCATTGTATTTTATGAAGAATAGGAAAAAGAAATAAATAAAATTAGAATTTTTATTTAGTATGCTAGAATAGTAAATGAGAACGTTGAAAATAATAATAAATTAAAAGTTATACAAATGAAAAGGTTAAAGCCTCAGTATAAGAATACTAAACCTTTAACCTTTTTCGTTCCATATAATATGTTTGCATAAAAGTCTTTAGTTAAATTTTTATAGCTCTCCAGCAGGCTTCTATAGTTTGTTTTATTTCTAATTCTCCTAATGGATACTTATTATTTAAATGGCCTTTAATAACAGATATAATCAACCCAGTAGCTATCTGACAACACATCATCAAATTCATTTCTCTAATAATTCATTGCTTTTGCCCTTCAAGTATAATTGAAAAAAAATCATTCATTGCAGGGGCAGTTGTGTTTTTTAACTCTTCACATATGCAATGAAGAATACATGAGGTATATGGGAGAATTGCAGATATTAAAAACTAATCAGAAGGCGGATCATAGGACAAATGTTGTAGCACGTGTTGCAGAAAACTATGTTCATATGCTTAAGTATATAGATGGTGGCAAAAAATTTTATTTTAATATAAAATAAATGTAAAGACAAAATGAGATTTAATAAAGAGACAGAAGAGAAATTAATTTCTACGAGAAAAGCAGTTAAATAACTAAAAAATAGACAATAATTAATATAAAATTTACTATCAATTAAAGGAATAATACTGGAGGTACAAATAAATATGGCCATATTGGAAATGTGTGTTGGAAATTATGAGGATGCTGTTTCAGCTGCTCATAAAGGAGCAGATAGAATAGAGTTATGTGATAATTTGTTAGAGGATGGAACTACTCCAAGCTTCGGAACAATTAAAAAGACTATAGAGAAATTAAATATTCCTGTAATGGTTATTATAAGGCCGCGTGGAGGAAAATTCGTATATACAGAAGATGAAGCAGAAATAATGAAATATGATATAGAAATGTGTAAAAAGCTTGGAGCTTATGGAGTGGTGATTGGAGCAATAAAAAATTGTAGGGTAGATAAAAGACTTATTAAGGAATTAGTACAATTGGCTAAACCTATGAGCATAACTTTTCATATGGCATTTGATGAAGTAGAAGATAAGTTTGCAGCAGTTGATGAATTAATAGGGCTTGGTGTAGATAGAATACTTACAAAAGGTGGAGCTAAAGATGCTATGTCTGGTAAAGATACCTTAAAAGAGTTAGTTGATTATGCTGATGCAAGAATTTCAATTATGCCAGGAAAAGGTGTAAATAAGGAAAACAGAGATTTTCTGTTGGAGTATACAGGTGCGGATGAAATACATGGCAGTAAGATAGTTTAATAAAAAAATGCTTTTAATAATTGGTATAATATAAAGTATACATGAAAGTTTTAAATGGATGATTACGGTATGAAAGGCTAGAAGAAAATGAATAATTTAACTGAAACAAGAGAAATTTTATCTAATAAAAGAAAGTTAAAAATAAGTGTAGTATTATTTTTAGTCAGTGCTGCATTATTTATTATGGCAAGATATATAGATAAATTTTCAGATTTGTACTATAAATATATCTATATAATAGTACTTAATACTATTCCAAGAGGATTTTCGCTAATTCCCTTTTCAGTATATGAGATAATACTATATGGTTTTTCAATATTTATATTAGTTAGATTAATAAGGTATATTTATCTTGGCATAACTAAAAAACTTTCGTTTAAGAAAATTATTATAAGAGCAACGAGTAATTTTCTGATCTATGTATCAGTTTTTTTGTTTTTAAATATGATAGCTTTAGGTGTTAACTCTTTTAGAACGGATTTTGTTACTTTAACAAATTTGAAGGTTAGTAATAATTCAGACGAAGAAAGGCTTATTGAGATTTGCGAACGTTTTAAAGATAAGCTTAATGAATTAGATGGAAAGATACAAAAGGATCAAAATGGATTTTTAAAATTGGATACTAATGTAAGGCAGGAAGGAAGAGATAATATGAAAAATTTGGGTAAGACTTACTCGTTTCTTCAAGGCTATTATCCTATTCCTAAGCCATATATTTTTTCTAAGGTAATGTCTTATCAACTATTAGAAGGAGAGACAAATTTTACTCTTGAAGCTAACTATAATAATGATATGCCACAAGTCGATATTCCAAGTACTATTTGCCATGAATTAAGTCATGTAAAAGGATTTATAAATGAATATGAAGCAAATTATATAAGCTTTCTCGCATGTATTAATTCAAATAGTTACGAATATCAATATAGTGGGTATTTTATGGCATATTCTTATTGCATGAGTGATTTATATTATTCTAACTTAGATGCTTTCAAAAAAATAAATGGTGAGCTTTCTGACAATGTGAAGCTGGAGCTAAAAAATGAAGCCTTATTTTGGGATAGCTATAGAGGTGGAATATCAGATTTATACGACAATGTATATGATAAGATACTAAAAGCGGGCGGCCAGGAAGATGGTATCAGAAGTTACAATGTTGTTGTTAAATTGTTAATGGCAGGATATGGAGATCAATTTGAATAATTTTTTTGGTAATAATTTAACTAATATAATAAAATAGCATTTTAAGAAAATTAAAAATTAAAAATTTTCATAAATAAAAAACCATGCATGAAAAAGTGTTTATACTTTTGTAATGCATGGTTTTATGAGTTTTTTGCAGTTTTCTCAGCAGATTAAATTAACTGAGAATTACGCGTGATTGTTTGTTCCAGGTTGTGAGATGTTTTTAAGTGCATTCTCTGCATTATCTTGAAGGTTAGGTTCAACTGAAATATCTCCAAGAGCTACTATTCCTACAAGATTATTATTTTCTACAATAGGAAGTCTTCTTATCTGCTCGTCACTCATTATTCTTGCAGCATCATGAACATCCATTTCAGGGCGTCCTGTAACAGGATTAGAACTCATAACATCACATATTTTTTGCTGGCTTGTGTTTGCTCCGGATGCTACAGAATTTAAGGTAATATCTCTATCTGTAACAATTCCGACTAATTTTTGCTGATCACATACAGGTATTGAACCAACATCAAACTGCTTCATCATTTTAGCAGCTCTTTCAACAGAATCCTTTGAATTTAAGCTTACTATATCTTTTGACATTATATCTTTTACTAACATAATATCACCTCCCAAAATATATTTCCCACTAAATTCACTTTTTATTTATATAAATTTTCGTTCTCCTCTTAATATGTCCATATACACTTCATCACAAAATTTTCCTTTCAAATAATAGCATTGTCTTCTTCTTCCTATTTCCTTAAACCCAACTTTTTTATAACAATTAATTGCTCTTTCATTAAATGAAAAAACTTTCAACATTATATTATTTAGGTTTAAATAATTAAATCCATAATCTAGTAATAAGTTAAGTACTTCTTCTCCATATCCTTTATTACGATTTTTTTCATTACCAATAAATAATCCGACTTCTGCACATTGCCTTAATTGATCAATTTCTTGAATTCCACAATTACCAATTAATTCATCATTATCTAAACTAACTATTGCAAAATGATATTTATTAGAATTATGTAAGATCCATTCTTTTTCACTTTCAAAAGATGAAATGTTACATGAAACTCCTAATCCATCTGTAAGACTAAAATCATTAAACCATTTAACGTAACTCTCAACATCTTCAACATTCATAGGTGATAAATAGACCTGCGTGCCTATTAATTTTTTGAAATACTTCATTTCTCATCTCGCTCCAAATTTATCATAAATTATATATGTTCATTAGGGTATAGTTACATATAACACTTATTATAGCAGAACTTGAAAAAAGTTACATAGAATATACCCAATAATATAAAAGGAAATTTACAATTTAATAAGTAATTCACTTAAATTAACAATAGCATAATTAAATGTTAATAATGAAGTGATATAGTGACAATAGAAATAAGATAGGAGGAATTTATATTATGAGGCTTGTTATATTAGGAGATTTTCATTATTCATCTCTTGAAGAAATGGATACGGAGAAAGATAAGCAGATATTTGATATTAGAGATAAGTATTATGAAAAGGTGATATATAACTTTTTAAAAACTAAAGGTGATTATCATATATCTTTGGGTGACCTAACTAATTATGGTAATAAACAAGAACTGGAATATGTATGCAGTGCAATGAAAAATAAAGGAGTTAACTTTATTCATGTACTAGGAAATCATGATAGCTATAGCTTATCAAAAAATGATATTTTAAGTATTACAAAGCAAGAAAGATATTTTTCTATATGTGAAGATAATATTATAATGATTTTTATTGATTCAACTCTTGAAACAAATCATGAGCGCTGGGCAGGATATATGGATGAGATACAGCTTCAGTGGCTTAAAAATGAAATCATACATTCAACAGGTAAGACAATTCTTATTTTTTCCCATCATCCAGTCTACGGAACTACAACTTTCTCAAAAGATGAAAACTCATATATAGAACAAATTGAAGAGTTAAATAAAATTTTAGCGTTGCATAAAGGGCGTGGAATATTTTTTTGTGGTCATAATCATGCTAATTCGATATGTAAAAGAGATAATTGGCATTTTGTTCAGACAGCAGCTACTTTAGACATCAATGCATTTAGAGTGGTTGATATTTATGATGACAAAATAAAGCTTGATTACAAGGAAGTAGACAATGTAAGTGAGCTTTCTAAAAATCTGGGATCTAATATGTTTCGCTTTTCACTTAAGGACAATGCAGTAGGAAATGAAGAGGACAGAAGATTAGAAATTTTAAATGATGTGATAATTAGTTCATAAAACTGAAGTTGATAAGCTGGAAAAAGATATTAGTGCAATATTAAGCAAAGAAGCTTAGAAATCCACTTTAAGTTTGAATCTTCCTTAATTTTCCTTGACATAGACCTTGCTCGAAGTATTATGATAATATTGTATAAAATAAATTTATTTATGTAATTCATGAAATATATGTAAGCAAAATAAATTTATTGGGTATGATATAAAACATAAAATGTATTGAGGAGCGTGTTAGTTAATGGAGAATTTTGAATTTTATACACCAACTAAAGTAGTTTTTGGAAAAGGCGCAGAGATGCAGGTAGGTGCTCTTGTGAAGTCCCAAAACTGTAAGAAAGTATTAGTGCATTTTGGTGGAAATAGTGCAAAGAAATCAGGACTTTTAGATAGAGTTTTTGAATCTTTAAAAAGAGAAGACATTGATTATATAAGTTTAGGAGGCGTAGTTCCAAATCCTAGACTCTCAAAAGTATATGAAGGTATCGAGCTATGCAAAAAGGAAGGCGTTGATTTTATATTAGCTGTTGGTGGAGGCAGTGTTATTGATTCTGCTAAAGCAATAGGATATGGAATGGCAAATGACTGTGATGTGTGGGATATATATACTAGAAAAGCAGAGGTTACTGGCTGTCTGCCAATTGGTGCAATATTGACTATTTCAGCAGCTGGAAGTGAAATGAGCGATTCATCAGTAATTACAAATGAAGATGGATGGCTAAAGAGAGGCTTTAATAGCAATTACTCACGCTGCAAATTTGCGATTATGAATCCAGAACTTACTTATACATTGCCTAAATATCAAACAGCAAGTGGTGCGGTAGATATTTTGATGCATACAATGGAACGTTATTTTACTCAATCAGAAAGTATGGAGATTACAGATAACATTAGCGAAGGTCTAATGAGGGCAGTAATTAATAATGCAAAGATATTGATGACAGAACCTGAAAATTATGATGCTCGTGCTGAGATTATGTGGGCAGGAAGTCTTTCACATAATGGATTAACAGGATGTGGGTCTATTGGAGACTGGGCATGTCATCAGCTTGAACATGAACTTGGAGGTATGTTTGATGTAGCTCATGGAGCTGGGCTTGCAGCAGTATGGGGAAGCTGGGCTAGATATGTATATAAGAGTAATGTTACACGTTTTGTACAATTTGCTGTGAATGTAATGGGAGTATCGAATGATTTCCGTAATCCGGAGAAAGTGGCTTTAGAAGGAATTAAAGCAATGGAAAACTTTTATCATCAAATTGATATGCCAACTTCAATAAGTGAGCTTGGAGTTAAATTAACAGACGAGCAAATAGACGAATTATCGTATAAATGCAGTTTTAAGAATACAAGAACTATTGGAGCATTTAAGCCTCTTAATACTGAAGATATGAAAAATATTTATGTTATGGCCAAATGATTTTAGAGTTATGTTAAAATTTTCTTTCATGAAAAATTTAATACACAGGAAAGACGTTTATAATACAAGAAAATAAAAAGATAATTAAGTTAATCATAGCTATAAGTTAATTTTGTAAAGAAAAAGTGAAAATATATTTACAAGATAGAAAAGTAGATATACAATGTCAGTAATATATTAAGTAATGGTGCTTAAAGGAATTTGTTCTTTAAGCGCCATTTTTTAGTATATTGATTAAATAATTTTGCAGGAATCTTATTTAATAAGCTTATATGAAATTCAATATAAAAGACAATGGTGTCAAGTATTAATTTGCATCATTGTCTTCTTTTTTATTTTAGGAGGTGAAAATATATTTTACAAAGTCAGATATATAGTATAGGAGTTGATATTGGGACATCGACAACGGAAGTCATAGTCAGCAAATTAAAGCTCAAAAACATTTTAAGTTCTTCATTAATAAGGGAAACAGTAATTGATGGAAAAGAAATAATCTATAAAAGCCCTATTGAATTTACACCTTTATTAGATGAGGTAACTATTAATTTTAGTAAAGTCAAAGAGATTGTCGCTAAGGCTATTAAATCAAGCGGAATAGAAAAAAATAAGATATCAACAGGAGCTGTAATTATAACTGGAGAAACTGCAAGAAAAGAAAATGCAGCAGAAGTATCTAATAGTCTTTCGGAGTTTCTAGGGGATTTTGTAGTAGCAACTGCAGGCCCTAAACTTGAGTCATTACTTGCAGGCTTTGGTTCAGGTGCTTGTGATATGTCAAAGGAGCGTAACAGAAGAATAATAAATCTTGATATTGGAGGAGGGACAACTAACGCAGCAATTTTCAACTGCGGTGAATGTGAAGAAACCTTTGCATTGGATATTGGGGGAAGACTTATTAAGTTTGATGATGAAGGGAAAGTCATTTATATTTCAAAAAGAATTGAATTTCTCATAAAGAAGTTAAATCTAGATATTGAAATTGGGAAAATAGCAGATATAAAGGATATAGAATCTTTATGCAAAAAATTAGCATGCAGTTTATCAGAGGTTTGTATCTTAAAAGAAATGAGAGAAGATACTGAAAAGTTATTTATAACTGAAGGCTTTGCAGGGATTAAAGCAGATTATATAAGTTTTTCAGGAGGAATAGGTGAATATATAGGTGATATAAATGTAGAGCTTAGTCTTAAAGAAGCCATGAAACACAAAGATATAGGAGTGGTGCTAGGAAATTGTATAAGTACAGAATTTAAAAAATATAAGAAGCTTGTGATATCTCCAAAAGAAAAAATAAGGGCAACAGTAATTGGAGCAGGAAATCATTCAATGACAATAAGCGGCAGCACAATAGCTTTTGATAAATCTGTACTACCACTTAAAAATATACCTATATTAAAACCATTTTACAAAGAAGAGAAATTAAATGAAATATATGCTCAAGGAATTAAAAATATCAGTATATATGAAGAATCTCCAATAGCAATTTCTCTTATAGGGCCTAAGAGTCCAAGTTACGAAGAGCTTAAGATAATTGGAAATCAAATAATAAAGTTGTATGAAGAAATTGATGGACCAATAATCGTAATTTTAGAAAATGATTTTGGAAAAGCTCTTGGGCAGATAATTTTATTAAATTTAAAAAAGAAAAGAGAAGTTATATGTATAGATAAAATATCTACTAAGAATGGAGACTATATGGATATAGGTCTGCCTATAGGTGATGCGATTCCTGTAGTCATAAAGACATTAATTTATAACTGCTAAGTTAAATATTAAAAAGGTAACTATGAAACTATTTATGTATGAAAGAATTTAATTATAAAAATACAAAAATACTTAATTATTAATATATTTAACTATAAAAATATAAAAGTATTTAAATATTAATAAATTTAAATATAAAAATTTATTAATATTTTACTATGAAAATATAAAAGAAGAAAAATATATAAATATTTATAGTAAACATCAGGCTTTAAGGGGTTTTTGTATATAAAATTTTTTAATTGCTTTGAATGTTTTAAGGAATAATCAATTAATTTTATTTTATAAATTTTAAATTAATCTGTTAATTTGAATAGATATATGGAGAGTGATAAAGATGAATAATGAATTAAAAAAGACTTTAAAACCAATACAGCTTTGGGGAATAATAGTTGGTATGGTTATATCGGGAATGTATTGTGGATGGAATTATGCATTGGACTTTACAAGTCCAGTTGGATTTATAGTAGCAATTTTAATAGTTACAGTTTTTTATACTACATTTATGTTTAGTTATGCAGAGCTTTCTACTGCGATTCCTCATGCAGGAGGACCTTCAGAATATGCATCAAGGGCTCTTGGAAAGTTTGGTGGTTTTTTTGCCGGTTTTTCATGCTTAGTTGAATTTTTATTTGCAACACCAGCAATAGCTTTGTCAATTGGCGCATATATTAATTTTCTAATACCAGGAGTTCCAGCAGTTATAGCAGCCATAATCGCTTATGCAATATTTGTAATCATAAATTGCCTTGGAATTGAAGCAGCAGCTAAAGTTGAACTTACTGTTACTGTTATTGCTATAGCAGGATTAATATTATTTGTAGGAGCAGGTGCGCCACATATCGAGATGAGTAATATTCTTGGTGGCGATATTTTCAAAGGCGGCTTCAGTGGAATTTTTGGTGCAATACCATTTGCAATTTGGTTTTACTTGGCTGTTGAAGGAGGAGCAATGTCAGCTGAAGAATGTGAAAATCCTAAAAGAGACATACCAAAAGGTTTTATTTTAGGGATAGCTACTCTTGTAGTATTAGCACTTGCAACTTTCTTTGTAACAGCAGGAACAACAGATGCAGGAACTATAAGTTCATCAGATTCACCACTACCTACAGCCTTAGAGGGAATATATGGAGCAGGGCTTCTATCAAATGCAATGAGCTTCATAGGATTATTTGGTCTTATTGCAAGTCTTCATGGAATAATTATAGGATATTCGAGACAAGGGTTTGCAATGTCAAGAGCTGGATATTTGCCAAAATTTTTGTCAAAGACAAATTCTAAAGGTGCACCAGTGCATTCTATAGTTATAATGAGTTTAATTGGAATGATATTTGTTTTAACAGGACAAACTGCTGTAATCATTGTTATATCATCCTTTGGGGCTGTTGCATTATATATAATAAGTATGATTTCTTTATTTATTTTAAGAAGCAGAGAGCCAGAGCTTAACAGACCTTTTAAAGTTGCTTATCCTATTGTACCTGCTGTAGCAATTATAATAGCATTCGTATTTTTAGTTGCGTTAATTATCTCGAATTTTTCTACTGTCCTATGGGTAGTGGGGGCTTATGCTTTAGCAATAATTTATTATTTTATATATTCAAAGGTTAGTGGAACAAGTGTAGAAGAACAGCTTGATGGAGAAACTATATAAGTGACGATGAACAATGTACAATTAATAATTGAAAATGAAAGAAGAAAAGTTTATAAAATGTTGCAATAATAAAATTACATTTAGGATGTCTATCCGATAAATAAATATTCAGATGCTAAATGTAGAAAATCAATTACAACATATATTTTCAAAAATAGGATTTTATCAGAAATCGTACATCGTTAACTGTAAATTAGCGGATGGGCATTATGTGCTTATCTGCTAATTGTCACTAAATGAAGGAGAGACAGATATGATTTTAAAAACAGCGCTTTTTGGAAAAGTATATAATTTCAAAGATGTAAAGGAAGTTCTTGCAAAGGCAAATGAAGAAAAATCCGGAGATAGACTTGCAGGAATTATAGCAAATTCAACTGAAGAACGAGTTGCAGCAAAAATTGTACTTTCAGAGCTTACTATAGGGGATTTAAGAAATAATCCTGTGGTAGATTATGAAAAAGACGAAATCACTAGAGTTATTCAAGATGGAGTAAACGAAGAAGTTTTTAATAATATTAAAGGAATGACAATAGGTGAATTTAGGGAATTTCTCTTAGCAAAAGATGGAGATGAAATTAAAGGAGTAAGAGATGGGTTAACTTCAGAAGTTATAGCAGGTGTAGCTAAACTTATGAGTAATATGGATCTTATATGTGCATCAAGAAAGCTCATAAATACTGCTACGTGCAATACCACTATTGGAAAGAGCGGAACACTTTCAGCAAGACTTCAGCCAAATCATCCAACAGACAGCCTTGATGGGATAATGGCTTCTGTTATGGAAGGAGTAAGTTATGGAGTAGGCGATGCTGTAATAGGTCTTAACCCAGCAGTAGATACCATTGACAGTGTATATAATATATTAAAGTCATTTAAAGACTTCATGTGTAAGTTTAAAATACCAACTCAAAATTGTGTTTTAGCTCATGTTACAACTCAAATGGAAGCTTTAAAAAAGGGAGCACCTATGGATTTGATGTTTCAAAGCATAGCAGGCTCTGAACTTTCTAATAGAGCTTTTGGAATAGATGTGAAGTTAATGGATGAAGCTTATGCTATGATGAAAGAGTTAAAATCTTCTAAAGGTGATAACTTCATGTATTTTGAAACTGGACAAGGTTCAGAATTATCTTCAGATGGGCATAATGGGGCGGATCAGCTTACAATGGAAGCGAGATGTTACGGCTTTGCTAAAAAGTATAATCCTTTTTTAGTTAATACAGTTGTTGGTTTTATAGGCCCAGAATATCTATATGATGGAGCGCAGGTAATAAGAGCAGGACTTGAAGATCATTTTATGGGAAAATTAACTGGGTTATCAATGGGAGTTGATGCCTGTTATACAAATCACATGAAGGCAGATCAAAATGATTTAGAGAATTTAGCAGTGCTGCTTGCACAAGCCAACTGCAATTATTTTATGGGAGTTCCAGGTGGCGATGATGTAATGTTAATGTATCAGTCTTCAAGCTATCATGATATAGCAGCTTTAAGAGAAATAACAAATAAAAGACCAATTAAAGAATTTGAAGAAAGACTTGAAGAGCTTGGAATAATGAAAAATGGAATATTGACAAGCAGGGCAGGAGATCCGTCAATATTTTTAAATATGGGAGTGTAAGTTATGGAAAAGGATATTTTAGAAGATATATCGACAATTGATTTAAGTGCTAAAGTTTCTGTAGATAATCCAATAGATTATAATGGTCTTATGAGTTTAAAAAAATCAACATCAGCAAGAATTTGCATAGGAAGAGCTGGTTCACGTTACAAAACAAGTGATTACTTAAGGCTTAGAGCAGATCATGCAGTTGCAATGGATGCAGTCTGGACTCATGTAGATGAAGAAGTAATTGATGACCTTGGTTTTTATAAGGTTCAAACCTTAGTAAAAGATAAAGAAGAGTATATAACAAGGCCTGACCTCGGAAGAAGTTTTTCTGAAGAAGTCATAAATGAGATAAAAGAAAAATGCATTAATAATGTTGATGTTCAGATTATAGCAGGGGATGGATTAAGCTCACCAGCTATAACTGTAAATTTAAAGGAAATATATCCTATGATTGTTGATGGCGTAAAAGCTAAAGGATACAAAATAGGAACTCCTATCTTTGTTAAATATGCCAGAGTTGCTACTATGGATAAAATAAGTGAAGCAATAAATGCAAAGGTTACACTTATATTGATTGGAGAAAGGCCAGGTCTTGCTACAGGTGAAAGCATGAGCTGCTACATGGCTTATGAGGCAAGCAGCAGAAAGCCAGAATCTCAACGAACAGTAATATCAAATATACACAGAAATGGAATGCCACCAGTAGAAGCAGGGGCACAGATTGTTGAGTTAATAGGAACGTTGCTAAGGGAAAAGAAAAGTGGTATAGAGCTTAAATTATAGATATCCAACTTTAAAATTAAGCTTATATAATTTCTGGTATAGGTACGCAAAAAAGTTTAATTAAAATAGATGATTATTCTAATTAATGCAGAATAGTAAGTTAGGGCGTCACAACTATAACATTGCAAAATAAGGAAAATTTATAAGGGGAGATGGGTGATGTTTTTATTTAACAAGATAATCTTTTCGTTTATTAAGGAAGATGTATACATTGGATATTCAATTGAAGAAGTATCAAAAATAATAAATATTCTAGAAGAGAACAATATCGAATATACTCACAAAGCAATAAATGATTTAAGATATGGTGATAGATTTAGTTTAAATAGGGTTGGAGTGAACATGGACTATCAAATCCAGTATACTATTTCTGTTGGCAAAAGTGATTATGCTGAAGCGAAATATCTTGTTAATAAGGTTTTGCACCCATAAAATAGTGAAAGTTAATTTTGATACTAAAATAATAAACTTTATTTCATAATCTTCTCAAATTATGAATCGCTAAAAATAAATAGCAAATTGTAAAATCGTATTATTCAAGGGATTGAATTTACGATTTTTTTACTGAGTAATTCTACACTAGGAACAGCTACATCTACTGAGAAATGATGTAGCAAATTATAAAAGTGATCTTTGAAAATTGAATAATGCGATTTTTACAAAATATGCTATATTAATGCGGAATAGTAGATCGTTACGAATTAAAAAAACTTTATTAAAGCATGGATCTACTTGTTTTTAATATATCATAATGTCACACTTAAATAGATGCTTTAGAAAAGATGATAAGGAGGAATATGGGAATGAAAGTATTAGAGACAGATCGATTAATTCTTAGAAACTGGGTTGAATCAGATGTGGAAAGTTTATATAAAATTGCAAGTGATGAACATGTTGGACCAGCTTGTGGATGGGAACCTCATAGGGATATTGAGGAAAGTCAGCATATCTTAAGAAATATTTTAATGAATGATTACACATTTGCAATTATTTTAAAAGAATATAATCAGGTAATTGGGAATATAGGTTTCATAACAATGCCAGGAAGCAAATATTGCGAGAACAAACTTCAACATGAAATAGGTTTTTGGCTTGGATATTCTTATTGGGGAAATGGATATATGCCGGAAGCCTGTAAATGTTTAATGATGTATGGATTTATGCAATTGAAACTTAAAAAGATTATATGTACCCATGTGATAGAAAATAATAATTCGGAAAGTGTTCAGAGGAAATGTAATTTCAAATATGCATATACAGATAGATTTTTTCATAAAGGTCGTAATAGAGAGGTTACAATGATCGTTAATCAGATTAGTAGTGAGGATTACTATTTGTTGGATAATAAATAAAACGCTTAATTACAAGAGGAGGTAAAATCAAAAATATCATTCATTGGTGCAATGACAAATCTTGACGCAAATGGTGAGTTCTTTATAACATCGGCTGGATGGTCAAATATCAATGCTCGAAATTGTAGCATTGTTAAAATACGATATCCAATTATAATTTAGGACTTAAATTAAAGAGCAAGTAGTTAGTTTGGATTTTTTAAATAAAACGTAATAGTAGGTTAAAACGAATTATACTAGTAGCCTAATATAAAGTAGGGGGATTTTAAAATGAAAAAATTATTACCGAGCATTTTACTAAGCTTTTTCTCTTTTCCTTTAGGTTGTCTTTTGCGGTATATATACTTTTTTACGCTACCTTCTTAGGGAGATGGAGGGGTAGCATTATTATCTATAGTTATCTCCTTAAATATGATTTCTCTTATTATGTCTCTGAATGCTATAGCTAATACAAAAAAAGATTAAAAGGTGGGTATATGAAAATGAAAGAAAAATTTAATAGTATCTATCCCATAGCTAATTCTATACTTGTAATAAGTATAGAATTATTTAAAAGTATTGATTATATATTTTGGATTTTAATATTAATACTTAATCTTATTTCATTAAGTATATCATTAAAGGAGGATACGAAAGCAAAAGTCGGGACAAAGATATTTGGAGGAATAACTCTTGTTGTATCAATATGTTTTATAAACTTTATGGAATTATTCTATAAGTGACTGTCAACAAACAATATTATAACATCATGAGTTGGGCAAATCATAATTTTCAAAAATATTTATAATTTCTAGTGAAGATATCAACTTAAGGCAAATAAAATTTGAGTTATTTTGTTTAAAAATCATTTATTGATAAATCTTACATTTAAGGGATTTCTGTCAACTAGTTTCTTGTATTTATATCTTGGGTAACCAACCATAATAGCTCCCGTAATAACTGTGTCTTCAGGGATATTAAATAGAGAAATTAGTGGCAAATGATTAGAAAATGCACAAAATTCAAATAATCCAGCCCAGCAAGAACCAAGTCCAATAGTAGTTGCATATAGTTCAGCGTAAGTAAGCTCTGAAATAGTGTTTTCTCTACCTTTTTCAAAGTTTTTTGGAGCTGTTGCGATTATAAGATGAGGAGCGTTACGTAAGATTGAATCTATTCCATAAGTTCTATAGTTTTGTACATGTCTTGAAAAACTCCAATGATGAGAAGGTGTTTCTAATTGTTTTTCCATCCATTCAACTATAATTTTAGTGGCCTTTTCTAATATATTCTTACTTTCTACAATAATATAGGAGATGGCTTGACTGTTGCTAGCAGTAGGTGCATAATGCGCAATATTAGTTAATTCTAATAGTTTTTCCCTAGGTACTGAAGCATCTTTATAACAACGTATTGAACGCCTCGATCTAAGAAAATGTTCTGCTGTTTTTGAATTTATAACTGGAAAGTTATCTATATCAGTTTGATTAGTTATAGGTGATTTTATATTATCTAGTGCTTCATTAGGACATACAGCAACGCATTGTCCACAAGCAATGCAGTTATTAGCATTAATGACTTTAGGACCAGTTTTGTCGATAGATAAAACGCTTGAAGGACATACACTTGCACAAATTCCACATTTAATACATTTTGATTGGTTTACATTAATTAAATTCATTGAATTTCACTCCTAATTAGTTAACAATTTTTACATCGCATTCAAGTTCCTGTGATATAATATAATTTATATGATTGCGGTAATATTAACAAGTACGCACTTTTTAGGAACATGGTTACTATTTGTATACCATAATTAGTGTTTGAAGATATATGAGGTGGATTATAAATGATGGAATTTAAAGGTATTCAATATAATTGTTCTATGGAGCTAACATTAGATATAATAGGTGGTAAATGGAAAAATCTTATTATTTGGAATCTAGGGAAAAAAACTATGCGTTTTAATGAGTTAAAAAGAAGTTTACCTAATATTACACAAAAAATGTTAACTCAACAGCTTAGAGCTCTAGAAGAAAGACAGCTTATAAATAGAGTTATTTATAACCAAGTACCTCCAAAAGTGGAATATTCACTTACGGATTATGGAATAAGTCTTTTGCCAATTTTAAATGACTTATGTAAATGGGCAATTAACTATTCTAATTTAATTACGTGTAAAACTGAAGTGAAATAATTAAATAAGTTAAAAATTATTATATAGATAAACAAATCAAGTTTTTAATTTGTTTATCTATATTTAGTTAATGTATAATTCTATAAAAACTAAAACATATTTTGTAGATTTGAAGTAGTAAATGATAAGAAAGAAGTTCTTTGAAAATTGAATAATACGGTTTTAAATGTTATGATATAATAAACTTATATTACATAAAATGGTTTATAAGTCAATTATAGTAGCGATATAGTTGAATACATTTCAAGTACATGAAGGGAGAATATTGATATGGATATTGGATGTAACTGGTCAAAAGCTTTGAAAATTCTTATTGAGAAAGATTCAGTAAAAATCGATTATATTAAATCATTTGGATATGGAAATTTTGATAATGATTTTAAAACGATGCGTTCAATGAGGCCTATTTTAGTACATGGGTTGGGTTATTTTGAAAATACAGGAATGAATGACATAGAAAAGATTAATTTTAATTCTGCAAATAGTATTATAAAAAAGTGCGATTCACCTCATTACGGCCTCCATCTTGCTATAAGGTCTAAGGATATGTTTGAAGGAATGAGTGAAGAGGATATATACAAACGTATGTCTGAACAAATTCAGTTTTTTAAAAAGAATTTATCAGTACCATTATTGCTTGAAAATTCACCAGATACACCACATGATCGCAAGGTATTTGATCTCTATCCGTATATAATGCCAGAACAAATTTGTAAAATAATAATTGAAAATGACGTATCTTTTTTACTTGACATAACACATGCAAAGCTTACAGCAAAATATAGGGGATGGGATGTTTATGATTATATTGGAAAGTTACCACTTGATCATGTTATAGAAATTCATACAAATGGTTCAGGCTATGATACAGATGGTTTTCCAATGGATACACATCAGGCTATGGAGGAAGAAGATCACAAATTGTTGGAGTGGGTTCTTAAACGAGCAAATCCTAAAATAGTTACATTGGAGTTTAATGAAGTAGAAACAGACGATTATGATAAAGTCATTGATTCATTAGAGAACCAACTAAATAGAATACACAGCATATGTAATTCTAATAAGTAAACGGATAGTAAATACTTAAAATAGAATACTAAATTATTACCATATTATTCAATAAAAAGTAATTATGCATACGATTGACGGGTATAATTATATGATGAGTTTAAACCAAAAAGAGATTGCTAGAATATGTTTAAAACATTCCTATCCAATACAAGATGTAAATACTTTTTTTGGAAAATTTGATTGCACAGAAGAACAAAAGGTTTTCTTGTCACGCTTTATAAATAATACGGTATATGATGATTATGATCGATTAATACAATTGTGTGATTGCAATGTATACACATTGTTGCCAAATGTAATAGAAAATTGTAAAAATATAAAAAGTATTATTTTTATAAAAAAGAGCGCAAATTAGTCTTATAAACGTTATCATAAGCAAATATAAAACAATAAGCTTTTTTTCAAAATTAAATAAGGATATGATTGTGCTAAAATTATTATAGATGTGTTATAGATATTTAGAGAATGAAATAGATTTATATATAGAATAATTATATCTATTTAAGTTAAACTTTTGTGTGTATCTATACTAGAAATCATATACATTTTTGTGAAGCAGGCATTTGAAATTGAGCTACTGAAGGTTCTTAATGGAAGCTCGTTCCATTTATTGCTTGTCACGAACTTGTTTCGGGAACATGCAGAAATGGATGCGAGCTTGCATTTAGAACTTTCCAGCAAAAATTTCATAAGTCCTGTGGAATAAAAATGTATGTGATTTCGGTAAGCTACCGCATAAGTTTAATTTTAAAGCTGGATATCTATATATTTATGAGCATAGGATAAAGTTTGGAGTGAATAATTATGAGTTATATTGAAAAGGGCACCAGAGAATTTCGCTTAACTAGTATGGCGTTATTTGCTGGTGGCTTTAATACTTTTGCGATTATGTATAGTACGCAGCCGCTTATGCCATTTTTATCTAAAGAATTTGGGATATCTCCTACGGTTGCAAGTTTATCATTATCAGTTACTACTTGTACTTTAGCAATAAGCATGTTGCTTTTTGGCTCAATATCAGAGGTACTTGGACGTAAGCCCATTATGTGCTTTTCTATTTTTGCCACATCAATACTTGCGGTATTATCTGCTTTTGCTCCTAATTTCAGCAGCTTACTTATTATAAGGTGCCTGCAGGGATTTGTTTTGGCTGGATTACCGGCTATAGCTATGGCTTATATAAGTGAAGAAGTTGATAAATCAAGTTTGGGAATGGTAATGGGTTTATATATAAGCGGTAATTCTATTGGAGGAATGAGTGGACGTATTATAATAGGTGTTATTACTGACTTCTTTAACTGGAGATTGGCTTTAGGCTGTATTGGCCTTCTTGGACTTGTGGCTAGTTTTTTATTTTGGGCTAAGCTGCCTAAATCAAGGCATTTTGAAGCAAGAGCTTTTGAAATTAAAAAGCTTATAAAGTCTAGTGGTAATCATTTAAAGAATCCTAAATTACTTTGTTTATACTGTATTGGATTTTTAATTATGGGAAGCTTTGTATCCTTATATAACTACATTGGTTATCAATTAGTTGAGCCTCCATATAACTTAAGTCAGACTCTAGTTAGTTTTATTTTTGTAATATATATTGTAGGAACTTTCAGCTCTACATTTATGGGACGTTTGGCAGATAAATATGGACAATATAAAATTTTGTGTGTTTCTCTATTTATAATGTTACTTGGTATATGCATAACTTTAAATGGAAGTTTATTTTTGAAAATTATAGGAATAGCAGCCTTAACCTTTGGCTTTTTTGCAAGTCATTCAATTGCCAGCAGCTGGATTGGTAAAATATCAATCCACGATAAAGCACAGTCATCATCGCTGTATTTATTGTTTTACTATGTTGGATCTAGTATAGGTGGGACTGCTGGGGGAAGATTTTGGTCTTCATATGGCTGGAGCGGAGTAGTGGGAATGATTTCAGCATTTCTAATAGCCGCACTCATAATTCTATTTGTCTTGTCAGCAATTATAAAGCATACAGACTATAATAAGATAAAGGCACATGGATTAAAAGTATAAATAATAAAATATATATGAAGAACCCATAAGAATTCAAAATTTGGATTTTTGTGGGTTGTTTAATATAAAAAATATAGACAGGTAAATTTTAGCATGATATAATAAATGTACTTAAACGTTTACTGAAAAGAGGAACATACTATGGATACTAAAATTACTAGACCAACAATTAAAGATGTCGCGCGTCAAGCCAATGTTTCTGTAGCTACAGTTTCTAGAATTATAAATAATTTAGATGGATATTCTGAAGAAACACGTAAGAAAGTAAATAAAGTTATGGAAGAGCTTGGGTACCAAAGAAATGCTATTGCAAGAAATCTAAAAATTAAAGAAACTCGTACTATTGGAGTGTTACGCCCTAAAATAAGTACTACATATTATGTAGAGATTTTAAATGGAATAGAAGATTTTGCACAAGTTAATAATTATAGTGTTATAATCTGTAATGCCGGAGATAATTGGGACAGGATGTCAGAATATCTTAGGGTACTATCAGAAAGACAAGTAGATGGGCTAATTGTCTGCAGTATACCACCTGAAGAGAATTTGTGTAAACAAATAATAGATTCCAATATTCCAACTGTTTTAGTTTCGGCATTATCATATAGATATTCATTGCCATATGTTAAGGTTGATGATTATCAGGCGGCTTACTCGGCAACATGCTATTTAATTGAAAATGGCCACAAAGAAATAGCTATAATAGCAGGACCTAGTGAAGATCCCATAGCAGGAACTCCACGTTTAAATGGATTTTTACAAGCACTAAAAGATCATAAAATTTCTGTAAATGATAAACTCATTAAAAAGAAGGGGTTTGGCTTTATGGATGGAGTTGAAGGTATGGAGGAACTCTTTAAGAACAATGAAAAATTCACAGCAGTTTTTGCAGTTTCTGATGATTGTGCAGTTGGTGCATTATCAGTAGCACATAAAAGAGGACTCAAAGTACCAGAGGATATATCTATAATAGGCTATGATAATACAAATATAGCTGAGATGTCATACCCGCCTTTAACAACAGTAGCACAGCCCCTATATAATATGGGAGAAAAATCTGTTGAAATGTTAATTAAAAGAATTTCTTCTAATGAAAAAGTTGAAAGTATAATAATGCCTTTTGAAATTATAGAAAGAGAAACAGTGAGAAAAATAGAATAAGAAGCTATCATAAGAGACTAGGATATTTTATTAATAATATTAAATATAAAATCATGAAAATATATTACAAGTTTATGTTTAGAATTTTAGTTTAAGGACTTGTGATATAATTTTTAAATTCAACGTAAACGATTAAGTTAAATTTAAGAAAAAAGCTATTAAACTATAAATTTTAGATTGTTATATCTGAAAATTATATAGTTAATATAACAATTAGACTTAGGTAATCGTATACTTAAAGTTATAAAATAGGAGGAAGAGAAATGAATAAAAAATTAAAGTTATTAGTATCAATTTCTATTAGTACAATACTTGGATTTTCATTGTTAGCAGGATGTGGAGGGAAAACAGATACTGCTAACAATGGAAAAGTAAAATTGGAATTATTTTCGACCAAGCCAGAAAACAAAACAATATTGCAGTCATTGGCAAGTGAATTTCAAGAGAAAAATCCTAATATCGAAATTTCAATTAATTCACCTGCAAATGCTGGTACTGTTTTAAAAACAAGACTTGCAAAAAGTGATATGCCTGATTTAGTAGCTATAGGTGCAGATGTAAACTATGGGGCGCTAGTAGAGGCAAATGCTCTTGAGGATCTTACTAATGATAGCGTTATTGAAAATATACAAAAGCCATATTTAGATATGCTTCATGGCATAGCAAGTAATGATAATGGAAAAATATATGGAGTTCCATATGCAACAAATGCTGATGGTGTTTTATACAATAAGGATATATTTTCGAAGCTTGGATTACAAATTCCTAAAACATGGGATGAATTTATGCAGGTGTCTAAAAAAATTAAAGATTCCGGTCAATTACCATTATATTTAACACTTAAAGATGCATGGACTGGAATGTGTTTCTGGAATGTTATAGCTAGTGATTTAGAACCTGATAATTTCTTAGCTGATAAAAAAGCAGGGAAAACAACTTTTGAAGCTACCCATGGAGAAATAGTGGACAAGATGGAGACCATAGGAACTCTTGGTCAGGAAGATATATTGGGAGTTTCCTATAATGATGGTAATGCAGCCTTTGCACAAGGTAAATCAGCAATGTATTTACAAGGCAACTGGGCTATTAGTGAAATAAAAAAAGCAAATCCTAATATGAATATAGGTATGTTCCCATTACCTGCAAGTAATGATTCATCTAAAAATAATATAGTGTCTGGTATAGATGTGTTATTTGGAATAACAAGTAAGTCAAAACATTCTGATGAAGCAAAAAAATTCATAGAATTCATGACTGAAAAAGAAAATGCTCAAAAATATATAAAAGATCAATTCGCATTTTCTGCAGTTAAAGATGTGACACAAGATGATGAGAGTGTAGCAGATGTGCAAGAAAGCTTTAAAAATGGGAAAATTGGTGCTTTCCCTGATCACTACTATCCAAGTTCATTTGATGCAGCAAGTTTAGTTCAAGGATTTTATAGTAAAAAAGATAAAGCTGAATTTTTAAAACAACTTGATACTGAGTATGATAAAGCAAATAGTAAGCAATAAATAAGAGAAGAAATAAAAAGTATAGGAATGTCTTAAAACTATAATTCATTCTTAATGTTTTCAATTAACTGATTTTAGGACAGCCTATGCTGAATTTTAAGAATAATTATTTATAATTATGAAAATAATAGGAGGCTGAAAATTTTGAAAAAGAAAAAAGCTTTTTATATTATGACTATACCAGCAGTTTTGTTATTCTTTATATTTCATACATTATCCCTTTTAGAAGGTGTATTTTATAGTTTTACCAATTCAAAAGGATATGGTGATTGGAGTTTTGTTGGATTAAAAAACTATATTGCAGTATTTCAAGATAGTAATGTTATGCATGCGTACATTTTTACTTTCAAATTTGCAATTATAACTACAATTATAGTAAACATACTAAGTCTTTTAATTGCTGTAGGTCTAAACTCAAAAATAAAATTTCAAAATACTTTAAAGTCAATATATTTTATTCCTAATATACTAGGAACTTTAATAGTAGCATTTATATTTAATTTCGTATTTGCGCATGTGATTCCGAATATTGGGGAAACGATGAATATCGCTGCACTTAGTAAGAATATTTTAGGTGATGAAAAGCTTGCGTGGCTTGGAATAGTATTTGTAGCAGCATGGCAATCAATAGCATTTAATACAATTATATATTTATCCGGACTTCAGACAATTGATACAGATGTTTATGAAGCCTGTGATATTGACGGTGCTGGCTCATGGCAAAGATTTAAGAGTATAACATTCCCCTTAATAGCACCCTTCTTTACTATAAACATGGTTTTATGTATGAAAGGATTTTTAATGGTATTTGACCAAGTTGTAGCTATGACAGGAGGAGGACCGGGAACTGTTACCCAATCAATATCCTATGTTATTTATAATGGAGGATTTAACCAAGGAAGTTTCGCATATCAATCTGCAAATGCTGTTATTTACTTTATTGTAATTGTAGCAATATCATTATTCCAGCTTAGAGTCCTTGAAAAGAGGGAGGAAAAGGTACTATGAAAAGAAACAAGAACAATTGGATAGTAACTATATTGATGATAGCAGGAGCGGTGATAACTATAATATTTCCACTGTATCTTACAATATTAATAGCTATAAAATCACCACAAGACATGGTGCCAAGTGCTTTATCATTTCCTAAATCATTTCGTTTTGAGAATTTTACAGATGCCATTGAAATGACAAATTTCTTTTCTGCTTTAAAAAATAGTTTAGTAATAACAATTTCTGTATTAATTCTTACTATACTTTCGAATTCTTTAGTGTCATATGCTATAGCTAGAAATAGAAAGAAAAAGTTTTTTAATGCTCTTTACTATTATTTTTTAAGTGCTATGTTTGTGCCATTTCCAATAATTATGCTGCCTCTTGTAAAGCAGGTAAATATGTTAAACATGGACAATATTATAGGAATAATATGCTTATATGTCGTCTTTGGATTGCCCTTTAATATATTTTTATACTCCGGCTATATTAAATCAATTCCAATTTCACTTGAAGAAGCGGCAACAATAGATGGAGCATCTACATTTCAAGTATTCTGGAAGATTATTTTTCCTTTATTAAAGCCTATTAACGCTACAGTTGCGATTACAACTTGCTTGTGGACATGGAATGATTTTATGCTTCCACTTGTAATATTAGGTAAGCCAGAGATGGCTACATTGCCTTTAGTTCAATATGTATTCCAATCTCAATTTGCTACAAATTATAATTTAGCTTTTGCATCGTATTTATTAGCGTTATTACCAATATTTATAGTATATATATTTGCACAAAAATGGATAAGAAATGGAATTGTGACAGGAGCAGTTAAGTAATTAAAAAAATAAATAATAATGAAAAGGAGAAAAAGCTGTGGAGAAAAAGTGGTGGAAGGAAAGTGTGGTTTATCAAATATATCCAAGGAGTTTTTATGATTCTAATGGAGATGGAATTGGAGACTTAAGAGGAATTATAAACAAGTTAGATTATCTAAAAGAGTTAGGAATTGATGTAATATGGCTATCGCCAGTATATAAGTCACCTAATGATGACAATGGATATGATATAAGTGATTATGAAGATATAATGAATGAATTTGGAACAATGAAAGATATGGAGGAGCTTATTAAAGAAGGTAAAAAGAGAGGAATAAAAATTCTTATGGATTTGGTTGTTAATCATACTTCTGATGAACATAAGTGGTTTATTGAAGCTAAAAAATCAAAGGATAATCCTTACAGGAATTTTTACATATGGAGAGATCCGGTAAAGGGTGAGGAACCTAATGATTTAAAGTCAACATTTAGCGGCAGTGCGTGGAAATATGATGAAGTTTCAGGACAATATTATTTACACTTGTTTAGCAAAAAGCAGCCTGATTTAAATTGGGAAAATGCAGAAATGAGGAATAAAATTTACGATATGATGAATTTTTGGATTAATAAAGGTATAGGCGGATTCAGAATGGATGTCATCGAACTTATAGGTAAAATTCCAGATAAAAAGATAAAGGAGAATGGCCCTAAACTGCATGAATACATTAAAGAAATGAATAAGAAAACTTTTGGAGGAAAGAATTTATTAACTGTTGGAGAAACCTGGGGATGTACTCCAGAGGTCGCTAAACAATATTCTAATCCTAATGAAAGTGAGCTTAGCATGATATTTCAATTTGAACATATTTCATTAGATCAACAGCAGGGTAAAGAAAAATGGGATTTGAAGCCATTGGAATTATTAGATTTAAAGAAAACATTATCTAAATGGCAAGTTGAATTAGAAGGGGCAGGATGGAATAGTTTATTTTGGAACAATCATGATGTGCCAAGAATAGTTTCAAGATGGGGAAATGATAAGGAATATAGAATAGAAAGTGCTAAAATGTTTGCAACATTATTACATGGAATGAAGGGAACTCCATATATATATCAAGGTGAGGAACTTGGTATGACAAATATAAGATTTGAAAATTTAGAGGATTATAGAGATATAGAAACTATAAACATGTACAATGAAAGAAAGAAACGCGGTTACAGACATGAGGATATAATGATGTCTATTTATATGAAAGGCAGAGATAATGCACGTACTCCAATGCAGTGGGATGATAATGAAAATGCAGGATTTACAAGTGGAGAACCTTGGATAAAAGTAAATCCTAATTACAAAGAAATAAATGCTAAATCACAATTAGAAGATGAAAATTCTATATTCAATTATTATAAAAAGCTAATAAAAATTAGAAAATCTAATCCTGTAGTTGTTTATGGAAAATATGAATTGATTTTAGAAGGAAGTGAAGAAATATTTGCATATACAAGAACCTTAGAAAATGAGATGCTGTTAGTTATATGTAATTTTAAAGAAACTAAGACAACCTTTATGCTTGAAAAGAAATTTGAATTTAAAGCTAAGGAGCTTTTAATTTCAAATTATAATGCAGATGTAAATAATCCGATAGATAATATAGAGCTTAGACCATATGAAGCTAGAATTTATAAGTTGATATTATGAAAAATAAAATAGTAGAAATTAAGCAAAGAATTTTGTAGGAGGTTTTATATCATGAAAAAATGGTGGCATGACAAAGTAGCATATCAGATATATCCAAAAAGTTTCTGCGATTCTAATGGTGATGGAATTGGTGATTTAAGAGGAATTATAAGCAAACTTGATTACTTAAAGGAGCTAGGAATAGATATAATTTGGTTATCTCCAGTATATTGTTCGCCAATGGTAGATCAAGGTTATGATATTTCTGATTATTATAATATTGATTCAAGATTTGGTACCATGGATGATATGGAGGAGTTACTAAAGCAGGCTAAAGCTAGAGATATGCATATATTACTGGATTTAGTTATAAATCATTGTTCAGATAAACATGAATGGTTTAAAAAAGCATTGGAAGATCCAGAAGGGGACTATGCAGAGTATTTCTATATTCGTGAAGGAAAAGGGAATAAACCGCCTTGTAATTGGCGTTCTTACTTTGGAGGAAGCGTATGGGAAAAGATACATGACACAAATAAATATTATCTTCATTCGTTTGCAAAAGAACAGCCAGATTTAAATTGGGAAAATCCTAAATTAAGAAATGAAATATATAAGATGATAAACTGGTGGCTTGAAAAAGGATTATCTGGTTTTAGAATAGATGCCATTATTAATATAAAAAAGAATTTAAGTTTTCAAGATTTTCCTGCTGATGGTGAGGATGGACTTTGCAGCATAACGAAGATGCTAGAAACTGTAGACGATATCGGAGATAGATTAAGTGAATTAAAGAAAGAGACCTTTAAGAAATTTGATGCTTTTACTGTAGGAGAAGTATTTAACAGCAAAGAAGAAGAGCTGCATAAATTTATAGGAGAAGATGGTTACTTTTCTACCATGTTTGATTTTGAACTTGAGCTTTTAGGAAAAAGTAAAAAAGGCTGGTATGACAATAAAGCTTTTACACCAAATGAAATAAGAGAAGCTATTTTGTATAGCCAGGCAAAAACTATGGATATAGGATTTAAGGCTAATATTATTGAAAATCACGATGAACCACGAGGAGTAAGCAGATACATTGAAGAAAAAGATTTAAATGATGCAAGTAAGAAAATGCTTGGAGCAATATCTTTAATGCTGAGAGGAATACCATTTATTTATCAAGGGCAAGAACTGGGAATGACAAATAATAAATTTAGCTCTATAGAAAAATTTGATGATATTGCAACAATAGATCAATATAATGTAGCCATTGAAAAAGGATATGGTAAAGAAGAAGCACTAAAAATTATAAACACTTTTAGTAGAGATAATGCTAGAACTCCATTTCATTGGGATGATAGTGAAAATGCAGGCTTTACAACTGGAGAGCCTTGGCTTAAGGTTAATAAAAACTATAAAGAAATTAATGCAAAAGCGCAGCTTGAAGATGAAGATTCCATATTTAATTTTTATAAGGAGCTTATAGCTTTAAGAAAATCTGAGGAATTTAAAGATACAATTGTATACGGAAAATTTAAACCTGCATTAGAAAATCATGATAATTTATTTGCTTTCTATAGAGAAGGCTCAGATAAAAAATTAATGTTACTTGCAAATTATCAACATGAAGAGCAAGAAGTTGAGCTATCTGAAGTATGTAGAAAAGTGCTGCTTAATAATTATAAGGAAATAAATAAAAAGGATGGAAAGATAATATTAAAGTCATATCAAGTAGTTGTTTTGGAAATAGTATAAATTATTTAAGGTAAATATAGGCAAAATAATAAAATATTGTAGTATAATAAGGATAGACTATTTATATATATATATATATTGCAATTGGCAATGCACAGTAATTACTAATTGTGCACTGTAAATTTTTAATTGCAAAATATATATTTAAGATAGAGTCTATCCTTATATTATGCTCTAATAATTAAGAATAGAAGATGTCGGATATATTAAATATTTATATTTTATTATATAAATTAAAAGTTAAGAAGAACTTAAAAGACATTTTTATTCATTAAACGGCAGAATAAAACGTCTAAAAAATAGAATAAAAGAGCATTTTGTTCTTAATGAATCTTTAGTAATATAAAGTAGGGAATTTATTTTTACGAGAAAAATAAATTATTTAATAATTAAAACGTTATGATATTACAGATAGAAGAGAGCTAAAAATTAATGCTTGACGATAATTAAATTCTAGTTATAAAAGTTTGTATAACATAAATTGAATTTTAGTACATAGCATGTCGAAGATTCTTTTGATTTAGTTTCTCTATTAGATGTAGAAAGGGGAAACTAAATGTTTGATAATGAGATCGTTGCACCTGGTGAAAAATTAAAGAGAATAAGAAAAATACTTCACATAACCCAGGAAGAGTTATCAAAAGATATTTGTTCAAAAAATAACATAAGTTTAATTGAAAATGGAAAACAAAAGATATCTCCTAGTTTAGCAAATGCAATTTCTAAGAAATTTAATGAGGCTGCAAAAGAAAAAAGAGGAATAGATATTAAATTGATTACTGCAGATTTTTTAATGAAGGATGAAAATGAACAGGCAAACGATATCTTTAAAGATGTTATAGCTGAGTTAAAGAAAATTGAAGCAATAAATTTATTTGAACTAAAGTTTCTTAAAGCAGAAGATATAATAAAAAATTATAATGTTACAGATGAAAATAAAATAGAATTATATAGATTAGCGGCTGATTTTTACTATTATAAGCATAAATATTCTACAAGTGACATAATGTGTGATATTGCATTAAAGATATGTATTGATGCAAAAAAGATTGAAGAAGAAGCTAATTTATATGTGTATAAATCTAGAAATAATATATTTAGTGATAAGCACCTTCATGCATTGCAGCAATTAGGTTTTGCAGAAGAATTAAACAATAGTATAGTCAACGATGAACTTTCCATAATGATACTTTATCATAAGGCACTGGCATATAAAAAGCTAGGCCAATATGATACTGCTTTAAAGTACTTTAAAAAACTAAAAAAATTTGAAATAAAAAATCAAAAGATTCTACTAAAAATAAAAATGGTATATGCCAATTGTTTAAATGAACTACATGAATTTGAAGAAGCTGAAAAAGAATATTTTGAAATATTGGATATTAATAACAAAGATTTTGTGGGACTAGCCTATAGAAATTTAGCAGAGCTGTATTTCTATAAAAAAAGATATAAAGATGCAGCAAAATATATAAAGGATGCTATGGTATATTTAATAGATAATAAAAAAAATTACCTTAATGATGCTCTATATATTGCAGGAAAAACACTTAGATATATTAATGAGGATGTTGAAATATATCTCTTACAGGCCTTAGAGATATGTGAAAGAGATGATAGAGAGAATTTAAAATTAATTCAGAACATAATAAATGAATTAATATTGCTTTATATAGAAAGAGAAGATGAAAAAAATATAAACTTAATAGTAGCAAAAGCAAAAGAGTTAAATATAGATTGTAATCTGATTTATGCTGAGTTAATAAAGTATTACAGATATAGAAATGATGAAAAAAGCATCTATTTTAATAATAAATTAATTAATAAACTTAAATAAATTTATTAAAAAAGTAAAAAAAAGAAAAAATAATCGCAAATTTCATTATTATTCTACATTGTAAAGGCAGAAATTGTAGGTAGAACTTTACTTTTAAGGAGGTGATTTTATGAAAAAAGTTATGATAGCAGTAATAGCAGCAACAATGCTATTATCTACTACTGCTTTTGCTTCAACAAAGCCAGCAAATGTAAATAGTACTAATGCTAAGTCAATATCCATTGTAAGCCATTTTACAGGAATTCATATTCTTACATGTGATCCATATTAATAAAAATAATAGAATTAAAAACAGAAAAATAATCTAAAAAAGTATGAAAAAATCAAGTGAATTTATCCAAGTTCACTTGATTTTTTGTTATTTTACAAATATTAGATACAGCAATATAATTTATTAAAGCATTAAGCATTTAAAATAAATAAACAGAGATAGTATTACAATTATCTATAATTATTTCATACTATTATAAAGGAAATGGGGGAGTTAGAATTGAAAAATAATGAAGCTATTTCTGAGCTTAATCAAGTTATGGAAAGAACTAGGACAGAATTGCATAAGACTATTGAAATATATGGATTGAGTTCTAAAGAAGTAGTAACAGCTAGTCAAAATTTAGATACATATATAAACATGATGATAAAAATAGAAGTCTAATTTTGAAATAAATAAAAAGAAAATTAAAATAACTCATTGAGTTTTGTATGATGAACGAAGTGAAAGGAATGGATATTAAATATGAAAAATATATTAGCAATAATTATATATAAATTGTTAGTTAAATATTGTGAAAGTCATGAAGATAGTTGTGAAAACTGCATTTTTAAGAATACTAAATCTGAATGTATGTGCATAGCAAATGTACCTATAGAATGGAGTAAGCCCAAAATAAAATAATGCAATAAATGAAAAAATAAAATTTTTGAATTCTGCCAGGTTAAAAAAGAATAAGAAACAATATATTAATGTTGATTTTTAGTGTATAATAATTTAAATAACGAATAATGAATAAATTGGAATTGCGAGTCTTAAGCAATTCCTTTTTGCATATCAAATATTATTAAGTATATGAAGAAATTAAGCTTAAATTTTTGAAGAATTTCTTATAAAATATACATATAAAAAGGATTTATTTTAATAATGGTAACTACTAGAAAGGACTTATTTTAATAATGGTAACGACAAATAATTATTTAATGTCAATGGATAATGAAAAAGCACTTAAAGATGAAATGGAAAAGTTATCACAGCTAATTGGTATTTATGCTCCTCATGATGGCGGTTTTAGTTTGAATATACCAGGAATATATGTTGGGCGAGATTCTAAAATAGATGTAGATATTATGAAAAATTTCTACATGCCTTCTATTGGAATTATTGCCCAAGGTACAAAAACAATTATGGCAGGGAAGGAGATTTATCAGTGCGATTATACACATATGCATTTCATACCAATTGCTTTGCCAGTATCTCTTCGAACTACAGATGCAAGTTCTTCTAAACCATTCCTTGGTATAAGGATGGAATTGGATGCTAAGAGAATTGCAGAATTAGTAATGAAAGTATATCCTAAAGGATTACCTTCTGTTCACAAGTGTAGTTCAAGTTATGTAACTCAAACAGATGTAAATATTGTAAATGCAATGAGGAGAATGCTCGAATGCCTGCAAAAGACTGATGATGCAGAGCTTATTGTACCATTAATCATAGATGAGATTTTAATACGGCTTTTAAAGAGTCCTATTGGTGTTCATATTGCTGAAATAGGGCTAAGGGATTCGGATATACAGCAGGTTACAAAGTCAATTAATTGGCTGCGGGAGAACTTTGCACAAACAATGAAGGTTTCGGACTTAGCAGAGCTAGTACATATGAGTATATCTTCCTTTCATGAACACTTTAAAGCAGTAACGTCCATGAGTCCGCTTCAATATCAAAAAGTATTGCGTCTTCACGAAGCAAGACATCTTATGTTATCAAAGAATATAAATGCAGCAACTGCCAGCCAGTTGGTAGGGTATTTAAGTGATTCTCAATTTAATCGGGATTATAGCAGTTACTTTGGAGATCCTCCTAAGAGAGATATTGCAAAGCTGCGTCAATTAGCACAATAATAGAAATCGCCAAAGAGAGATACAGATATCAGCAATAAAGAGTAAAATTTTAATATTGGAGAATTAAGCAAGAATTAAAAATGAATAGGCAATTTTTATAAAAAACTTAGGGTATACTAAACTTAATAGTTAACTGGAAAGAAGGTATTAATTAAACACTTTCAATTCTATGTAAACTAGTATTTCTTATGGTTTAAGGAGGAGTTTAATATGCGTATTTTTGTTACAGGAGCAACTGGATATATAGGTTCGGCAGTTGTACAAGAATTAATTAATGCTGGACATAAAGTCATTGGGCTTACCCGTTCAGATAATGGTGCTAAGATGCTTGAAAAAGTTGGAGCTGAAGCACATTTCGGTTCACTTGAGGACCTTGAATGTCTTCGCAAAGGTGCTTCAATTGCAGATGGTGTCATTCACTTGGCATTTAGACATGATTTTGCAGATTTTGCAGGTTCACTTGCTATTGATTTAAAAGTAATAGAGACAATAGGAGAGGTACTTGAAGGTACTGGAAAACCATTTATAACTACTGCTCATGCTAATGGAGCCGCTTCTGATAATGCAACCTTGAATTTGGCAAATAAGGGAGTTAGAGCATCTGTTGTAAGTCTCTCACCAGCAGTTCATGGTGAAGGTGATAAGCACGCCTTCATACCTATATTAATCGATATTGCTAGAACAAAGGGTGTCTCTGCCTATGTGGGAGATGGGTCTAACCGTTGGCCGGCTATACATAGACTTGATGCAGCTAAACTTTATAGACTTGCATTAGAAAAAGCGCCTGCAGGTTCAAGCCTTTTTGGGCGGGCTGAAGAAGGAGTACGATTTTATGACATTGCAGAGACTATAGGTAAACAATTAAACTTGCCGGTAGTAAGTATTTCACGTGAAGAAGCAGAGGTACATTTCGGTTTTCTTGGGATCTTAGCTTCTCTCGATATTCCAAGTGCAATGCCAGCTAGCAGTGCACAAACAAGGGAACTTTTAGGATGGGAACCTGAGCACTTAGGCTTAATTAAGGATATAGAACAGGGTCATTATTTTAACAAGTGATTTGAAAATTAAAGATATATAAGTTGCAATAATAACATTACATTATAATTAATCGTATAAATGCAAACAGTAATTATGAACTGTAACCTCTTTAATGCAACTTATATAGACAGAAAAAAGTAAAAATTATTATAGGATTTTAATTCATGAAAAATAAAAAAAGGAGTAACCATAAATTGGTTATTCCTTTTACTCATAAAATTATTAATCATGCATAAAATTCCACCCTTGCTTACATTAGATTTAAAATAGACCTTTGTTCATAATATAGTATTACCAAATATGTTGTGACTTATAACAAGAATTTATTTAGGCACTATAAAATAAATAACAAGTCCCTTTGCAAGGCTATTTTGGACTCGTTATTTATTTTCATGCGCCTTATTTTCAGATCTTGGATTCTCCCAATTTAATGAATAAACTAATAACATTTTAGGATTATCAACTATCACTTCAATTTCGCTATTATCTGGAAAACTATAGTTTTTGGTTTCTAATGCTAAGCGGCTGTCTGTAGAAGGAAACTTTTCGTAAATCACAGAAGAGGTTCTATATTCTTTATTGATTTTAAGTGTTAATGTAAGTTTTTTTGTAGGTTCAACTATTGTTGTTGAAAAAGAAGGGGTGGCTTTCATTTCTTTATCATTTAATTTAAATATAAGGGTTAGATTAATGATTTCACCTTTTTTAAACTTTTTGCCAAAATAGACTTCAAATTGTTGATAGGAATCCCTTCTCGTTGTTAAAAAAATTTTATGATTTGAATCTGAGCTGGTGATAATAGGAGTATTATCACCAGTCCAATTATATTTATCATGAAATCTATCAGTACCTTTACGTAAGATGATTTTATATTTCTTTGTATAAGTTATGTCCTCAGGATTATTATATTCATATGTGAGCTTCTTCTCCAGAAAGATATAATCAAAATCTGTATCTAAATAAAAATTATGAATAGGGCTGAACTTTTTATATATTACTAAAGCTAGCAAAGTAACTGTAGCAGCAGAAGTAATAGCAATTATTACTGCATAAGGTATCAAATATTTGTTATTAAGAGAAATTGAATGGGTTGCCAGACCAGATAGTCCACCAAGTACAAAGAAGAATAAATAGTTAATTAAATCATATATTCCTTTGCTAAGAGCACTTTCTAGTGCTCTTTTTATTGTATAGGAAAGTATAAAAATCGCGCTTGCTGAAAGCGCGGTGTAGACTTGCATTAGGAAAATATATGTGGTAAATTGATGAAATGATTAAGAGTAAATTAAGAAGAATATTAGAGGAAAATTGGAATGAATTTTATAAAAGATATAAAAACAGAATTAGACCTAGTGTTATTGCAGAAGTAAAAAAAGTTATGAAATGCAAGGATATAAGTAATGGTTATATTGAATTAAAATGTAAGGAATGTGGCGAAATAAAGAAAGTTGGGTTCACTTGTAAAAGTAGATTTTGTACATCATGTGGAAAGGTTTATGTTGATAATTGGGTTAATGGAATGCTGGGAAAATTAATAAATGTAAAGCATAGACATATGGTATTTACAATACCAGAGGAACTTAGAAATTACTTCGGAAGAGAAAGAGATAGGCTGAAGTTACTTCCGCAATGTGCAGCTAAAGCTGTTACGAGTTGGATGTATAAGCAAAATAAAAAAGAAGAATTTATACCTGGAATTATAGCAGTTATACATACTTTTGGACGAGATTTAAAGTGGAATCCCCACGTCCACATGATGGTTACAGAAGGTGGAAAGGGCAAGCTAACTACCTGGAGAAATTTTAAATATTTTTCGTATGAAGCATTAAGAAAGAGATGGCAAAAAATATTATTAGATGAAATAATAAAAAGAGAAGGAAATAAAGATAGTTTTAAACGATTAAAGAACAAAATATATAAAAATAATAAAGATGGATTTTATGTTCATGCTAAAAATGAAATAAAATCAGCAAAGATAGCTGCAAAATATATTGGAAGATATGTTGGACGACCTGCGATAGCAGAATCAAGAATAATTGCGTATGATGGTGAAAGTGTAACATTTAAATATAAAAGACATGAAGACAATAAAGAAATAATAGAGAAAGTGTCAGTCTTTGAGTTTATAAAAAAAGTTATAATACATATACCAGACAAGAATTTTAAAATGGTGAGATATTTTGGACTGTATTCGAGGAGATGTAAGGATAAAGATCAATTTATCAAGATGATAGATAAGAAAATAATACAAATTAAGAAATCAATAGAAAAGTGGGAATATCGAATTCTTGCGTCTTTTGGGGTAGATCCATGCAAATGTTCTAAATGTGGTGGTAAGATGAGATTTAATGATATAGTGTATCCACGATACGGCTCGATGCGAGAATATTTTAAAGATAAATTTATAAGTGAAGGGAAAGAAAAATTAGAAAACATCCTGGAAATATATGCAATTGCAAAAGGAGTACTATATGGTAAAATAAAGCCGACAACAACATAGTTGGAGGGATGTTAAGTGAAAGATATAATACCATATAAATGTTTAAATTGTGGAATAACAGAAAATATACCTAGGGAGGTTGTAGAATACTTTGATGAGATGGATCAAAGTAATATAGATGAACCGCCTTGTTTTTCATGCGAAAAATGTGGCGGAGTTATGAGACCTAAAGAATACAATGGGGTATATGGCAAAAGTTATAAACTATAAGAAGAAAACCATAGAGGAACAGCAATCTCTATGGTTTTTAATTTAACTAATAATAATTTCTCCGAAGGAGCGTGTCGCAGACACTTTTGTTCTGCTTTCTAACATTTGATAACCTCCATAAATACATAGCTTTTGTAAATTTTATTAGCGAAGATTTTCAAATATGCCAAAATACTTCGTTATACTGCTCAAAAACTTTATTTTTATAACTAAATTTATTTTATTTGGCCTTAGCGGATAGCCTTCTGTCTTAAAAGATGAATTATTTAATACTGTAAGGGAAACATAAGTTTAGAATCGGGTCTATTATAAAATTTGCTGACGCAGTATGACACAAAATATGCAAGCATACTGGTCTGTTATTTTTTTGATTGTGCCTTAAGAAGGGAAGTATACAAAAGGTTATGAGTACAATATTTAAAATCTATAAAAGAGATATAAAAAGGATAATAACGAATATTCCTCTTATGTGTATAATAGCGGGTCTTCTTTTGGTACCTGCATTATACGCATGGATTAACATAATAGCTTCCTGGGATCCTTATGGAAATACTAAAGGTTTGTTAGTGGCAGTAGTAAACAATGATAAAGGTGCTGAATTTAAAGGAATGGAAATTAATATTGGTGATGAAGTAATTGATAAACTAAGGGATAATGAAAGTATTGGCTGGACTTTTGTTGATCAAAATGAGGCGGAAAGTGGAGTGAAATATGGAAGGTACTATGCAAGTATAACAATGCCTGAAGATTTCTCGAACGACCTTCTCTCTTTGGCAGTAAGTGGAGAGCCTAATAAGGCTGATTTAATTTATTCAGTTAACGAAAAAATCAATGCTATAGCTCCTAAGATCACAAAAAGTGGACTAACCACTTTGCAAAGCGAAATAACCAGTTCTGTTACTGAAGAAGTAAGCGGTGCAGTGCTTAATTATATGAGCGCGTATGGTATTGTACTAGAACAGCTTAAACCAGAGCTAAAAGAGTTTATGAATATATTAAGTGATATAGATAGTAATCTTCCTCAAATTGGTAAAAATATAGATAATGCTTATAATGGAGCCGTAGATATGAATAAGTTCATAAAAAATCTCCAGGAGAATATACCTAACATAACTAATTCGCTTAATGACGCGCAAAATGTAATTAAATCTAGTAATGATTTTTTTAGTAAGTTTAATAGCACAATAAAGAGTATATCTCCATACATAAAAATAGATTTAGCTGAAGTAAAGGCTAATGGAGAAGCAGCTAAAAATAATCTTAACAGGATTAATAATTCTATAGATACAGCGGTTAAAGGTCAGCAGGATGATTTAAAATCTGCAACTGATAATATAAATAGTGCAATAGCTCTTATTAATAATGATATAAATATACTTAAATCTGTAAATAATATTTTACATAGTGATATATTATCTAATTTTATAAGCAAAATAGAAAATATTAGAGATCAACTAGTTCAAAATAAATTAAGTTTAGATGCTTTGGAAGCTGTACTAAGTAATGGGAATAAGCTTTCTTCTGATGCAGTAAATTCATTAATACAAAATATAGATAAAACCTCACAGCTTATAGATGACTCAATAAGTAATTTTGACAATGTTATTTCCCCAGAAATAAATAGCTTGATAGATAATACTACAGCTATGGCTAATAATTCATTAACGCTTTTGGAAAATGCAAAAAATAATATTCCTCTCATAAATAATTTACTAAAGGATGCTGATATTGGTACGGACCTTGGAGGAGCAGAAATTAAAAATATTAAAGATAAATTCCCAAAGGCAGAGGATATAATCCACAGCAATGTTGAAAGGTTTAAAAATTTAGACGACGACCAAAAATTTAACGAACTTGCAAGTCTTCTACAAAAAAATCCGGAGAATGTAAGTGACTTTTTAGCAAATCCAATAGAGCTTGTGCAAAACAGAATATTTCCTATACCCAATTATGGATCTGCTATGACTCCATTTTATAGCACTCTTGCAATTTGGGTTGGCGGCTTTACATTGCTTTCTATATTATCTACACATGTAGAGAACTTAGAAGGTGTTAAGAAACTAGGAACGACTAAAAAATTTTTTGGCAGGTATTTAACCATTGCTACTCTGTCATTACTTCAAACTTTTATTATTGTTTTAGGAAACCTTATTTTCATTAAAACTTATGCTGTAAGTCCAATGATATTTTCAATATTTTCTCTGTATGTAGGCTTGGTATTTAGCATGATAATCTATACTTTGGTTTCTGTATTTGGAAACGTTGGTAAAGCCTTAGCACTTGTTATAATGGTACTTCAAGTTTCTGCCTCAGGAGGAACCTTTCCTATACAGCTTACACCTAAATTTTTTCAAAATATAAGTCCAATGCTGCCTTTTACTTATGCTATAGGAGGCATGAGAGAAGCAGAAGGAGGAATTGTCTGGAGTTCTTTATATTATGATACAGGAATTTTAGCTATATATTTTTTCATATCCATAATAATCGCTGTATTTCTAAAGGAAAAGGTAAATAAGAAATCAGAAAAGTTTATTAGTAAGATGAAGGAAAGCGGATTAGTTGGAGAGTAAAAATAAATCGCAGCTTTAGAAGATATAAAAAGGAATTTAATTTATAAAATATAGTAGCTATGCAAAATGTTATAAATAATAGGGCGGAATAATATAAAATTTGTAAAATATGAAGTATAATGAAGATAGAATATTTAGAGATAATTGTTCTATCTTTTTTATATTTGGGAGGTTTATTCACTAAGGTTAAAGTGATGATTATGTTTATAATTGGAAGTTGCTGGTGCGACTTGATAAAATAAAAATTCTAAACAAGGTTTAGGATAATTAAGGGTGAACCATATCATAAATAAAGGATAATAAGTAAAATAAACTTGATAGAATAATAAAATCAATAAGAATCGTAAAAAAATAGTAGCTTCAAAATTGCGTGAAAGGCTATTATTTTTTTGAGATTTTTTATATAAGAATCACTATTAAAAATACAGAGATTAAGATGCAAAAAAATAAAAGATATTATTCTTTGATAGAATTTGAGTTGTCTTATTCGTAATAGTAAGTGTAAGAGACTTTCAGAAAGGGGGGCATTTTGTTATGGATAAAGAAATTTACTCATTAATAAAAAAGAGAAATGAAAAAGGTATGGAGTTACTTATTAATGAGTACGCACCATTAATAAAAGCTATAGTAAAGAGACATTTATACAATCTTCCACAATATCATGAGGAATGTATTAATGATGTATATCTTGGAATATGGAATAATATAGCTAGCTTTGATAATGAAAAAAATATTTTAAAGAATTGGATAGCTGCAATAACAAAACATAGAGCTATTGATTATAAGAGAAAATATTTAAGGACTCTTGAACATATTGATATAAGTGAGTTAGAGATAGAAAGTAATTTCACAATAGAGAAAGAACTTTTAAAGAATGAATTGGAATATGAAATAGAAGAAATTCTCAAATGTCTTAGTGTATTTGATAAGCAGCTTTTTATTAAACTTTTTGTAAAAGAAGAATCGGTAGAGGAAGTTAGCGAAGAGTTTAATATTAAACCATCCGTATTATATAACAGAATTTCTAGAGGAAAAAGAAAACTTAAAAGCATATTTTCTAAATCATAAGGAGGGATAAGCCATGAAAGATGAATATAGTTTATTAAATAATGTAGAAATAGATTTTTCACAGTATGAAATAGAAGATGTTAGTGAATTAGAAAAGAAAAAGATGATGAAAAAATTTACAAAATCTAAAAATAAAAAGGTTTTTTTGAATAAAAATAAGGCCTTAGCAGCTGTGGTAGCATTGCTTTTAGCTGTAAATTTAGGTGCTCATGGAAATAAAGTTTTAGCAGCAGTAGCAAGCTTTAAATATAGTATTAATACATGGTTAGGTATTAACACTACTGGAGAAAAGTATTCAACTGAAATAGGGAAAACATTGGAAGGAAAAGATATTAAGCTTACTTTAAATGAGTTTTTTACTGATAATTCAAGAATCATTATTAACTTTAATATTAATAAGAAAAAAAATGAACTTGTTGATAATAACAATAAGTTAGCGCCTGATATTTATATTAATGGCAAAAAAATTGAGAGGAGTTCTGATTATGTCGGATATAGTATTGCAGGATATAAGGATTTTGTTGAATACGATAATGTAGAAAATAATGAAATTGAGACAGATAGTAATGTAATTCTTGAGGTTGAAATGAAGGACTTGCCATTAAGTGATAAGGAGGATGTAAAGTTAGTATTTTCTTCTTTAGCCGAAAAATATGGTGTTAGTTATTCAGATTTTACTTTTAACTTTGTCTATGATTCCACTACTTATAAAAATAACACTAAAGTGATTCAAGTAGATAAAAATATTAAAATTGGTGACAATGAGCTTTCTTTAGATAATGTTACTGTTAAGCCAGATAGAGTACTTATTTCGGGTTCAGCAAAAGGTTTTAGTGCATGGGAAAATAATAATGATGTTAATTATTATTATGATATTGTTGATTCAAATGGTGATCAAGTGCCTTTGAAGGAGGAAATAGGAAACGGAGCATATTTTTATACACATTATGCAAATGAATTACCAGTAAAGAATTTTGATGTAAGTACAATAAAGATTATTCCATATACTTTTAACAAAATAAATACAAATACTACAGCTGTTTCTAATGATGGTAGAATAAAATATATAATTGAAGATAAGATTATTACAATTAATTTAAAATAAAGTATATAAAATACTTAGAAGAGGGAAAAGCAAGTAAAATGTAATTCTAATAAGATACTTGAGAAATAGATATTCTATTTTTATAAAATAGTTATCATTTACTTTCGATACGGAGAACCGTACCATAAATGATGTAGACTTTCATATAAATAGTTGATATCACTAGCTTTAAGTAAAATAATAGTGTGATATTTTGTATCATATTTGTAAGCAAGTTTTTAAACTAACTAAGCTTAAATATAAGTTAAAGAGATATTTCATAGATAAAAAAGAAGGAGAAGCCTCTCTTCATCAGAGACTTCTCCTTCTTTTTCAGCTTTTTCAAATTATTTAGAACCAGTTGGTACCGGAATTTTGATTCCAACTGTTGCTGCCATTTTTGCTATGGCTTTCGGGTCGGAATTTTTAACGTTCACGTCAACACGTGGAGTGTAGTATGCTTCTAATTGATGTACTTCTTCATTGGTTAACTCGATTGAGAGGGCTTTAATTGCATCGTCGATGTGGCTAGTTTTAAGTGCTCCAACGATAGGCGCTGCAACAACCGGATTTCGGTATAACCAAGCAAGCGAGATTTCTGCACGACTGACCCCACGTTCTTCTGCAACTTTACCAATGGCTTCAACAATTTTCTCATCGGCTACTGCAGTTGCCTCAAAGTAATTTAGAGCTCCTGCTTCAGCCTCGGAGCGAGTTGTCTTTTCACCCCATGGACGAGCTAGCATACCACGGGAAAGCGGGCTGTATACGATGGTCTGAATACCTTCATCAGCACAGAGCGGAATCATTTCATTCTCTTCCTCACGAGCGACCAAATTGTAATTATGTTGCATTGATATAAAGCGTGTCCAGCCATTAACCTTCTGGATGTGAAGAGCCTTAGCAAACTGCCAAGCTCTCATTGTAGAGGCTCCCAAATAGCGCACTTTTCCCATCTTTACGAGATCATGGAGTGCTTCCAAAGTTTCTTCCCATGGGGTAAATGGATCAGCTCTATGAATCTGATAAAGATCGATGTAATCAGTTCCAAGACGTTTTAAACTATGATCAATCTCTGTCATAATCGCCTTTCGTGAGAGTCCAAACGAGTTAGGCCCAGATCTCATCGGGGCACCAAGCTTTGTAGAGATGACTATATTCTCACGTTTAGCAAATTCTTTCAGCGCCTTACCAATTATCTCTTCACTTGTCCCTTGAGAATATAGATTGGCAGTATCAAAAAAGTTAATACCTTCCTCGATTGCATGTTTGATTACAGGGCGGCTGCCTTCCTCATCAAGCGCCCAAGTAGGATGGCCCTTAGCAGGGTCCCCAAACCCCATGCAGCCGATGCATATCTGTGAAACTTCAAGTCCAGAGTTGCCTAGCTTAATGTATTGCATATAAATACCTCCTAAAAATATGTTATATTTGTTCGTTGAATCTATTTATATTATACATGTAGCTCTAAAGTCATCGGTAACACAATTCAATCAAAAAGTTGCCTAATCCTATCAAACTATACAATGTGGCTTTGATGATAGAATAGTTATAACAAAAAAGAGTGGTAAGTTAAAATGCCTTCACGCTCTTTAATAGTTTAAATTATTTATTATTGAATTTCTTAAATATCCACAATTGTATCATTAATGCATTTAAGCCGTTTAACATCCTCTCTGGGTGGAAAGCCAAACATTCTTGAGTATTCACGACTGAATTGCGTATGGCTTTCATAGCCAACATTAAATGATGCATCTGCCACATTCATTGACCCTGATAGTATTAGACGCCGGGCTTCCTGAAGCCTCAATTGTTTTTGAAATTGAATTGGACTCATTGCAGTTACTTCCTTAAAATGTCTATGGAATGATGGAATGCTCATCTTTGCCACATCTGCTAGATCTTCAATGCGAAGAGGATTCTGAAAATTATTCATCATATGTTGTATTGTGTTTCTAATATGAATAGTTGGACTCCCATCAGTTACAATTCGTCTTAATGAATCGCCATAATCCCCTTGCAATGTTTTATATAATATTTCTTTTGTATAAAGCGGGGCAAGGAAAGGAATATCGGTAGGTTTATCCAGAAGGCGAACGAGTCTCACCACAGCATCTAGCATGGATACATCAAATTCAGCAACATTCATACCACGTTTTGAAGTTCTCTTGCCAGTTACCTTAAACTCTTCAGCACTTAACAGTTCTAAAATAAGGCTTGGAGTAAATTCAATTTTGCAATACAAGTTTGGAACTTCGGGGGAGGATTCCATTGCTTCAAAGATAATCGGTAAATCTATAGATGATACAATGTAATTCGATGGACCGCCCCTTAATCGTTCACCCCCAAGTATAATATCCTTTGAGCCCTGAACTACGATACAGAGGGAAGGATTATAGAGTCCACGTGGAGGGCCAGCCAATGTAGAATAATGAGTAGTGGAATAACGTGAAAAACCAAGGCACGGAATTTTTGTAGGCTGATAGCCTTCCATGTGGGTATGTCGCTGAACGAGATCAGCAAGCTCCTTTTGAAAATAACTTATTTGATTAAACATAAGATCCTCCTGTATAAATCTTTATTCTTTAAGGCTTAAGCAAAGAAAATACCTTCGTCCAAAAGTGTCATTTATCTTATCTTTTAATAAATTATATCAAATTATTCTATAGTAGTATCATTTTTTTGTCTCATTACACTTGGATACAGTTGTTAGGAAAGAGATGGATCTACTTAATGGGTTTTCATAAAATTTATCATATAAGGTCTAAAAGTTTGAATATTAATTAGTGCTTTTGAAAAGGCCTTTTCCTAAACAATATTATCTACTTAAAAAGGAGTAGATGTGGTATAAAAAATAATCAAATGATAATATTGAAATGGAAATTTTGCAATAGTAAAATGGAATTAATAAAAAATAATGTGCAAAGAGGTATATGTAATAATGAATTTAATTGATTACATATGCCTTTATTTTTTATCATATTTACAAATTTGTGATTAGAAAATAAAGGGGGATATAAAAGGTGCAAAGTTTAGAAACAAATGACTGGATGGTTATTAATAATATAGTATATCAAATTAATTCTATTGAGGATTCAATGACCATGAGAAAAAATTTTCTTACTCAGATGGCTCTTATTCTAGATTTTGATAGTGCTGACTTTTATATTGCATCAGAGTTAAATAGCCATATCCTAACTAATCCGGTTTTTTACAATTATAAGCCAAAAAGTGATGAGAACTACATGGATAAATATGATAGCGTAGATTATAGCAGGGGATTGATGTTTGGAGGAAAAAGCAAAGTATATAGAGAAAGTGATATTATTTCAGAAGAAAAAAGAGTGAAGACAGAATATTATAAAATATATTTTGCACCTAATAATTGGCACCATACTTTAAACATGATATTGGCATATAAGAATCAGTTTATAGGAGTAGTATGTTTTTTTAGATTAAAAGGTAAAGAAGATTATACATATGAAGATTCTTTTATTTTAGATATTATAAAGGAACATATGGCATTTAGATTATATCAAGACTTAAATAAAAGTTCATTGAATGATGAGAAAATAACTCTTTCACAATGTGTAATAACTTATAATTTAACAAAAAGAGAGGAGGCTGTCTTAAAAGAACTTATGAATGGTACAGGAAATAATGATATTAGTGATAAATTATGTATTACCAGCAACACTTTAAAAAAGCATATACTTAATATTTACCGAAAATTAAATATAAAAAACAGAGTTCAGCTATTTAAAATGGTTAAGGAAAAAGAATAACATACTACTTTATAAGTATATATATATCAAAAAGTATAATTAAAATGGTGTTTTTGGACAATTGTTATAAAAATATTTTGATAGTATATTATTCACAAGAAGTAATTAACTGATTACAATAATTTTTCACATAATTTAATAACTTGGGGGTGATTTTATGAAGGAAATAGTGCTAATCATAAGACCTGAAAAGCTAGAGATTGTTAAAAGTATTTTAGATGAGTATCATTGTGGTGGAATGACGATTTCAACTGCCATGGGATGTGGGACTCAAAGAGGATCTTTAGATGGAGTTAATCAAATTAAAGGCTTAAAGACTAATATAAATTTATTACCTAAAATTAAGGTTGAGGCGGTAGTAGAAGATAATATATTAGAAGACATTTTCTTAGCAGTAATAAACAAGGTTGGCACAGGTAATGTTGGAGATGGAAAGATTTTTGTTCGAAACATAGAACAAGCTGTTCGCATAAGAACTGGTGAAAGAGGAGTCAAAGCTTTATAAGTATATATTTTTAAATGCAAGGGTGCATAAAGATACAGATATCTTTATGCATTTTTTAATTAAAAATTAATGTTTAATTAAAAAATATAATTGACTAATAGTAAGAAAGCATAAGGATAATAAGCAATATTTATTTAAGGAGTGAAGTTTTATGATTAAGGGAAGCTTAAAAAAGTTTATGGCAATTATGATGGTTGGGACTATAGCAGCAACAATTTTGGCAGGATGTGGTTCAAACAACCAAAGTTCTTCTGTCAGCAGCAGTTCTGGTGAGAAAAGTGGAAGTAAAGAATTAAACGTTATTACTTGGTCAGAATATATACCAGATGAGGTAGTAAAAGGCTTTGAAGATAAATATGGAGTCACAGTTAATTTAACCACATATTCTGATCCAGATGAAATGCTTGCCAAAATGAATTCGGGAGCAAAAGGAACGTATGATATGATCATTGGACCTGCACAAGATATTAAAACCTTAAAAGATCAAGATTTAATTCAGAAATTAGATACTAGTAAAATAGATAATTTTAAAAATCTTGATGAACAATATTTACATGAAGCCAATGATCCTAAAAATGAATATAGCCTTCCGTATTTAGGTACAAGCATTTTAATTGCAGTTAATACAGATAAAATTAAAGATAATATAACATCATATAAAGATTTGTTAGATCCTAAATATAAAGATTCAATGGTTGTTGTTGAAGATGCAAGACCAATTGTTGGCATCGCATTAATGGAAAATGGCTATAAAATAAACGATACAAGTGATGAAGGATTAAAGAAAGCAGAAGATTATTTAACACAGTTAAAACCAAATATTCATGCCTTTAATGGGGATAGTCCAAAAACCTTATTATTAAATGGTGAATGTTCTTTAGGTCTTGTATATGGAGGCGAATGTGCATTAGCAGCAGAGCAAAATCCAGCAATTAAAGTAGTATATCCATCAGAAGGCATATATTTCACTTTCGATATGATGATGAAAACAAATGGAGCTAAAAATCCTGAGAGTGTAGATTTATTCATGAATTATATTTTAGATCCACAGGTAAGTGCAACTATTTCTAAAAACTTCCCATATGTAAATCCAAATAAATCAGCTAAGGATGTATTAGGAGATGAGTATAAGAATAATATAATTGAAAATATTCCTGAAGCAGAATTAAAGAAGAGCCAAGGTTTAGTTGATATAGGAGATAATGTATCAAAAATAGTTGATATCTGGACTAAATTTAAAGGTTAGATATATTTGATAAAATAACAAGTCATTAGAATGTACTATTTTTATTAAACAAATTTAATAGAGGCTGCTTGTAGATGTTATTATAAAAAATAATTATTGAAGTTCTGACTTGTTATTTTTACTAATAAAAATTTAAAAACTGTGGAGGGGATGAAATGTCTGAGGTTATCGTAAAAATAGATAATATAAATAAAAAATATGGAGATAATTATGTAGTTAAAGACTTAGCTATTGATATAAGAAAAGGTGAATTTTTAACTATGCTTGGACCTTCAGGTTGTGGTAAAACTACTACTTTAAGAATGATAGCTGGTTTTGAAACACCTACAAGCGGAAATATTTATATAGAAGGTGAGGAAATTCAAAATACAGAGGCCTATGATCGTGAAGTAAATACAGTTTTTCAAAACTATGCATTATTTCCTCATATGACTATTTATGATAACTTAGCGTTTGGGTTATCTATAAAGAAGGTAAAGAAGAAAGAAATAAAAGAGCGTGTTATAGAAATGCTTGAATTAGTACAATTGGTTGGTTTTGAAAATAGAAAGCCTGATCAATTATCAGGTGGGCAAAAGCAAAGAGTTGCTATAGGAAGAGCTCTTATAAACAGACCTAAGGTTTTGCTATTAGATGAACCTTTAGGAGCTTTGGATTTAAAGCTAAGGAAACAGATGCAGTTTGAATTAAAGAGGCTTCAAAGAAAATTAGGAATTACCTTTATTTATGTAACACATGATCAGGAAGAAGCACTTACTATGAGCGATAGAATTGCAATTATGAGTAGTGGAAATCTTGAACAGATAGGAACTCCAAAAGAAATATATGAAAAACCAAAATCTAAATTTGTAGCAAACTTTATTGGAGAATCGAACTTATTTTATGGAGTTGCAAAAAAGAAAGAAGATAATGTACTAGAGGTAAAGGTAGAGAGCGGCAATGTAAGTACCATAGGTTCACAAATAAATGATAATGAAATAATTTATGTGCTAGTAAGACCAGAAAATATTAAATTATCTAAAGCACCAATTGATGGCTTTACCCTTGTTGGAAAGGTGAAAGAACATGTTTATATTGGCAATGTAAATAAGACAATCATTTTGCTTCCTACAGGAATGGAAGTGAAGATGAACACCAATCCCAAAATAGAGCTGATGTCAGTAGATTCAGAGGTATATATTTATTGGAAAAAAGAAGATGCAGTTGTAATTAAGTCTCCAAGTCAGGAAGTTTTTAGTGTTATAGATAATCCTGTATTTACAGCAGAGAATCAATTAAAGTAAGGGGGTAGTTAGATGAATCATAAAAAGAAGATAAATTTACCGCTTGTTACTACAGTAGGGCCAGTTTCAGCATGGATGATTTTACTTGTAGCTATCCCATTTATTTATGTTTTTGTTATGAGCTTCATGCTTAAAGATCCAAATGGTGGAGTTAAAATCGGATTTACACTAAATAATTTTAAACAGGTATTTGATCCGCTTTATTTAAAGGTATTTGGAGAATCACTTTTGATTTCAATTTTTACAACTATAATATGCATATTGGTTGCTTATCCATTCACTTATTTTATAGCTCAAAAGACAACTATAAAAAAGACTGTATTTATGGCAATGGTAATAGTACCGTTTTTAGTAAGCTCTTTAATAAGGCTTTTTGGATGGATTAATATACTTCGTAAAGATGGCATTCTCAATTCACTGTTATTAAAATTAGGATTAATTCATCAGCCTCTTGAGTTAGTATACAATACTACAGGAGTTATGATTGGTCTAGTATACATGTTATTGCCATTTATGATTTTGCCTTTATACAGTTCAATTGAAAAATTAGATAAGTCTTTGTTAGAAGCTTGCAGTGACTTAGGAGCTAAGCCAGCAGCTGCATTTTGCAGAGTAACATTACCACTTACAATGCCTGGAATATTTGCAGGAAGCATCTTAGTTTTTATTCCATCTCTAGGATATTTCTTTGTTACAGATATACTTGGAGGCAGCAAGACTCAAGTAATTGGAAACATTATTAGAAATCAATTTATAACTGCAAGAAACTGGCCTCTAGGTTCTGCTATTTCAATCTTTTTAATAATAATTACATTGATTCTCGTATGGCTGTATCAAAAATCAGGTGGTAGTATGGATGATTTAGGAGGGATGTAAAATGGTAAAAGCAAAGAAGAAAAGAATATCTGGAGTATTAAAAAATGTCTATATTGGTCTTGTTTTTTTATTTTTATATCTTCCTATTTTCTATGTAATAGTTTTTTCATTTAATACCTCAAAGTTGAATATTGTTTTCGAAAATTTCACCCTTCAATGGTATGGAAGTTTCTTTAAAAATAGAGCTTTAATGGATTCCCTTGCAAACACGTTAATTATTGGAGCTGCAAGTACAGCTGTATCAACTGTTATAGGAACTATTGGTGCTATTGGATTAAATAAATATAGATTTAAAGGAAGAGGAATAATAGATAAGTTATTATATATTCCTATAGTAATACCAGAGGTAGTTTTGGGAATTGCATTACTTTCTATATATTCTGCATTAAGTATTCCTTTAGGGCTTATAAGTTTAATCTTATCTCATATTACTTTTAGCATACCGTTTGTAGTAATAACAGTTAGAGCAAGACTTGCTGGCTTTGATAAATTTTTAGAAGAAGCGGCCATGGATTTAGGAGCAAATCGTATCGTAACTTTTTGGAAAGTTACTCTTCCACTCATAATGCCAGGAGTTCTATCAGGGGCGATGTTAGCTTTTTCATTATCTATTGACGATGTTGTAATCAGCTTTTTCACAACAGGACCAGGAAGTATGACTCTTCCCCTTAAGATTTTTTCAATGGTAAAGACAGGAGTAACTCCAGAAGTAAATGCTTTGTCTACGGTAATAATGGTTATTACTATCGCGATCATTGCTGTGAATACTGCATTTCAAGTTAAAAGACTAAAATCTAAAGGATAAACAGTTAACTAAATAAAATGGAGGTTAATATGAAATATGATTTTGTTATAAATAATGGTACCATAATAGATCCAAAACGTAGAAAAAGTACTGTAGCCAATCTCGGAATTTTAAATGGAAAAATAAGTGCTATAACAAGAGAAAGTATAGAGGGTACCTTTGAATTAGATGTTACAGGAAAAATTGTATGCCCAGGAATTATAGACATTCATGCTCATGTTGAAGGAAATTTAGAATGTGCAAAAGTCATGGCAGCAATGGGAGTTACTACAGTTTATAATGGTAACTGCGGAATGTCTCCAAAAGATATCAAGGAGTTTTATGATAAATATAAATATTTTCTAATTAATCAAGTGGAACAAATTGGACATACGACTTTAAGAGAGCAGGCTGGGGTTAATGATAGATATAGACCATCAACTGAGGAAGAAATAAAAATAATGAAGGCTAATATTGAAGAAGCATTTGATTTTGGTGTTAGCGGGTTATCTTTTGGACTTGAATATGTACCAGGAAGTTCTGAAACGGAAGTTTTAGAATTAGCAAAAATAGCAGCAAGATATGGTAAACTCATATCAATTCATACAAGGTCAGATTGTTATGGAGGCCTTATAACCTTGAGAGAAGCTATTGATATAGCAAGAAAGACAGGAGCTGCTATAAATATTTCACACTTGGTATATCAATTTGGAATGGGAATGGCAGATGAAGCTTTGCATATGATTGATGAGGCTTTGAAGGAAGGTCTAGACATATCAGTTGATAGTGGTTTATATAGTGGATTTGCAACATCTATTGGAAGTGCAGTTTTTGATGAAGGTTGTATAGAAAAATGGGGCTGTGACTATAGCAGTTTAATTGCAGGAACAGGAAAATACAGAGGACAAAGATTATCAAAAGAAATATATGAGGAACTTAGATGTAATTACCCAGAAGCTACGGTAATAGGTATGGTAGGAAAAGAACGTGAGGTTTTTGAAATTCTAGATAAGCCATATATGATGGTGTCTACAGATGCAGGCACCAATGTATGATAATGGAATTCCAGGTCATCCTCAAGATGCTGGAACCTATCCAAGATTCTTTAGGACTATGGTAAAAGAGCAGGACAGGCTTACGCTTATAGAAGCAATTAATAGATGTACTTATATGCCTGCTAAACGTCTAGGATTAGAGAATAAAGGAATTATTGATGTTGGAGCTGATGCAGATATTTTAATATTCGACCCTGACTTAATAGAAGATAAATCTATGTATCCTTGTTTTGGGCCTACAGATTTAAGACCAGAAGGTATTGAATATGTTTTTATAAATGGAGTTATAACGGTAAAGGGAAAAGAAGTTTTAGATGTCAATGCAGGAAATGTTATTAAAGATAAATGTGAATTTTGGAAATGGGATTAAGAATTAAAATAATAAAAAGTATATATATATATGTGGCAATTAGTTTTCTACATTTTATATTCTGGTATTTACTTAGCCTATAAATGTTTTAAATGTAATTTTACTATTACGACATATATATACGAGTTTGGCAAAGCGCTAAAGGTTGATTGTAAATTTAAGTGAAATTAATTGGGAGGTTAAAATATTATGGAAATTAAAAAGATGTATATAAATGGTGAATGGATGGAGGCAATTTCAAAGAAGACAAGAGATGTTATAAATCCGGCAAATGGACAAGTAATTGCTAAAACAACAGAAGGCGGAGTTGAAGATACTAAAGCAGCTATTGCAGCTGCTAAAGAGTCCTTTTATGGAAAAGGAGAATGGAGAAGAATGAATGCACAGGCTCGTGCGGATATTCTTTTGCAAATTGCTGATAAAATAGCAGAAAAAAGAGATAGATTTGCAATGCTTGATACTATAGATAATGGAAAACCACTCCGTGAAGCAGAAGGCGATATTGATGATGGAATTCACTGCTTTAGATATTATGCTGGGTTAATAACAAAACCATATGGAGGCGTTTATGATGTAAATGATGGCTTTGGGCAGATGCATTCATATACGGTTCATGAACCAGTAGGTGTATGTGGACAGATAACACCTTGGAATTATCCATTTTTAATGGCAGTTTGGAAATTAGCGCCAGCAATTGCAGCAGGCAATAGTGTCGTATTTAAGCCAAGCTCAAACACTCCTTTATCAACTATTGAATTATTTCAAATATTTGATGAAGTTGGGCTTCCAAAAGGCTGCGTTAATTTAGTTTTGGGGTCAGGTGGAACTGTAGGGCAGGAGATAGCAGAAAGCAATGATGTAGATATGATTACTTTTACAGGCAGTACAGAAGTTGGCCAGAGTATTGCTAAGGCGGCTGCTAGAAATCTTAAGAAAGTAGGGTTAGAACTTGGAGGAAAATCACCAAATGTTATTTTTGCAGATGCAGATTTTGAAGGTGCTGTAGAATGGGCTATGATTGGAATTTTCTTTAATCAGGGTGAAGTATGTTCAGCAGGCTCACGCATAATTATTGAAGAGTCCATAAAAGATAAATTCGTAGCACGTCTTGCAGAAAGAGCAAATGCAATTACTATAGGCAATCCAGTAAATAATCCTGATATGGGACCACTAGTTTCAAAAGAGCATATGGAAACAGTATTAAAATATATTGAAATAGGCAGAGAAGAAGGCGCAACTTTAGTTTGTGGCGGTGAGAGATATACTGAAGGTGAATGTGCAGAAGGATATTATATTAGACCAACTATCTTTGATAACTGCACTTCAGATATGACCATTGTAAAAGAAGAAATTTTCGGACCAGTAGTAACTATTCAAACTTTTAAGACAGAAGAAGAAGCTATAGCTTTAGCAAATGACACAATATATGGATTGGCAGGAGCAGTATTTACTTGTGATGGAACAAGAGCATTAAGGGTAATAAAAGAAATTCGTGCAGGAATCACATGGATAAACTGCTACAATCCAACTTTCAATGAAGCGCCTTGGGGTGGATATAAGATGAGTGGATACGGAAGAGAATTAGGTATCCATGGATTAGAAGAATATCAAGAAATAAAACAAATAAATATTAATTTAACACCAGGCCCAATAGGCTGGTATGAACACTAAAAGATTTATACTTATGCGGTAGCTTACCGAAATCACATACATTTTTATTCCACAGGACTTATGAAATTTTCGCTGGAAGGTTCTAAATGTGGGCTTGTCACCATTTCAGCGTGTTCCAAATGTAAAGTTTGGACAAGCTGTAAATGGAACAAGCCCACATTAGAACCTTCAACAGCTCAATTTCATATGCCTGTTCCACAAAAATGTATGTAATTTCTGGTTTAGTAATCTCATTTAAGTTTAACAAATATAGATATCCAATTTATAAATTCAACTTATACATTAGCCTGATTCATGTGATATCAATAATAATTTCTGGTGTATAAGTGAATTTCTTGTTTTGGATATCTATACTTTTCATAATTATAAAATAGATTATTAAGACAGCAGAATGTGATGAGATTTTAATAAAAATGCTCATTATATTCTGCTGTCTTAATGGTTTATAATTAAATAACATTATTTATGATTTATCTCTGAATTTTAATAAATTCCATTTAGTTGATACATTGAATTTTTTATATAGATTCTGAATATGTTTTTTTAAAGTATATCCACTTATAAATAGTTTTTCAGCAATTTCATCGTTATTCATATCTTCAAAAATAAGCTGTAATATCTCGGATTCGCGATTGGTTAAATTATATTTGGAAGCAAGAGCAGCTATTGAATAAGATGTGCTGGAAGAAGTTTTTGAATTCTTTGTATAATGCTTGTAAAAGCTAAGATTTAAATGATCACTAAAAGCTTTTACCAGAAATATCTCATCAGACGTAAAATCCCCTTCTCCTTTAGTACGATAAATTGTAACCACTCCTAGAAAAACATCATTATATACTAGATTTAATTGTAAAGAATAATGAAGTCCAAAAGGTTCATAACATTTTTTATATAGTGTCGTTTTTATTCTCTCACTTTCAGGCATTAAGTCACTTTCACGGATGAGAAGAGATTGTCCACTTAACATAATCCATCGGGTATAATCTTCATCTTCATTTAAAAGATAATTTTTTTCAGTATCTGAGTAAACCTCGGGCATGCAAATTGGATCGCAAAGTAAGTTTTTTGAATTAGTATGATCAGCCATTAATATGCTGGAGGCAGTGTTTGGAACCAACATTTTAAGTAAATTTAAGAATGTAATTTTCATAGTATCAAAATCAGAAATGCTATATATCTGATATATTATGTTATTTATTAAGAGAAATTCATTGTTCTGCATAAAAATACCTCTCTGTACTGATATAATTTTTAAGCAAAGTGTTAAACGATGTCATATGAAAAATAAAGCAAATATATGACACGTATTTTGGAAACTAAAGAATAAAAACAGTTTATCACAATTAAATATGCTTGTATATATGGATTGCCAACTTTAAAACTAAACTTATGTGGTAGCTTACCGAAATCACATACATTTTTATTCCGCAGGACTTGTGAAATTTTCGCTGAAAGTTCTAAATGTGAGCATGCACCCATTTCTGCATGCTCCAGAAACAAGTTCGTGACAAGCAGCAAATGGAACAAGCTTTAGCAGCTCAATTTCAAATGCCTACTTCACAAAAATGTATATGATTTCTAGTATAGATACACACAAAGGTTTGACTTAAATGCATAAATATTCTATATATAAGTTAAATTTTTAATTTGTTTATCTATATAGTGACTATACTAAATGTGAGTATCAACAGATATTAAGTAAGAAAGAATCTACTTATAAAGTAGTATAAATACTTTTAAAATAATACAATAACCATACCGTAGTGGAATTGTAATCGAGGATTAGTTTATTTTATAATAATATCAATAAAAGAAATATATGAATACAACGGCGTATTAATGATTTAAAAATCAATATAATACGCCATTTTAATTTTAGAAAGGAAGTACTGATTATGGCACAAAAAGAACAGGTTATTGAGGATTTAAAAAAAGTAATAGGATATATCAAAAGTGATGAACTAACAAATGAGGAAAAAGAAAAAATAACAAAAGATACAGTAAATTATTTTGATAATTATGTGAGTCCAGGCTGGTTAAAATATAGAAAATCAGTATCAACAAATGCGGCAGTTGTAGAATGGACTGATAAGGGAACATATTGTACAGGCTTATACGGAGAAGAATTTATAGATTGCCTAGGCGGCTTTGGAATTTATACATGTGGACATAGAAATGATGAGATACTTGATGTTGTAAAGTCACAGCTTGATCATCAAGCTTTACATTCACAAGAATTATTAGATCCTTTAAGAGGATATCTTGCAAAAGCAGTTGCAGATATTACTCCGGGAGATTTAGAATACTGTTTCTTCACAAATGGAGGTGCAGAAGCAGTAGAAATGTCATTAAAGCTTGCGAGAATTGCTACTGGCGGCAGATGGTATATTTCAACTGTTGGAGCTTTCCATGGTAAGTCAATGGGAGCTATCTCAATGGGAGGAAAAAGTACTTACAGAATACCGTATTCACCAATGGTACAGCAAGTACAGCATGTTGAATATGGCAATGCAGATGATATGAGAAAAGCTATAAAAAATCTCGTAGCTGTTGGAGAAAAAGTTGCAGCAGTTATAATAGAACCTATACAGGGTGAAGCAGGAATTATTATTCCGCCAGAAGGATATCTAAAGGAAGTTAGAGAAATATGTGATGAATATGATGTAGCATTGATTTTTGATGAAATCCAAACTGGTATGGGTAGGACAGGAACTATGTGGAGATGTGAAGCAGAAGGTGTAGTCCCTGATATAATGACTTTTGGTAAAGCTTTTGGTGGAGGAATAATGCCAATAACAGGTATTATATGCAAGCCTAAAATGTGGGTACAAGAATTGATAGATAATCCATGGCTGCTAGGTTCACCAACATTTGGAGGAAATCCAGTCTGCTGCTCAGCAGCACTTGCAACAATAAAATACATGCTGGAAAATGATGTGCCTGGACAATGTAAAGAAAAAGGAGAATATCTTAAAGCAGGATTAGAAAAATTATGGGGGAAATATCCTGAAGTAATTGATGAAGTAAGAGGAACAGGACTAATGCTTGCAGTAGAATTTTGTGAAAGTGAAGTAGGATATTCTGTTGCTAAAGGAATGTTCAAAAGAGGAGTCATGACAGCAGGAACTCTAGTAAACGCTAAATGCATTCGTTTTGAACCCGCAGCAGTAATTTCCAAAGAAGATATGGATAAGGTAATCGAAAGAATGGACGCAGCTTTAGAAGATACAAAAAAGGAATTTAATTTATAAAATAGATTATTATGAAAAATGTTGTAAATAATAGGGCGAAATGATATAAAATTTGTAAAATATGAAGTATAATGAAGATAGAATGTTTAGAGATAAGTGTTCTATCTTTTTTATATTTGGGAGGTTTATTTATTAAGGTTAAAGTGGTGATTATGTCTATAATAGGCAGTTCGGCGAAGATCAATCAAAACCTAAACTAAATGCTATGGTTAAATGATGTTATTCTTATTATCAATGAAAAAGGATTAGAATTTTTATTTAAATTAGATTTAGAAAGTAATGAAGAACTTAGAATATACTATGTTGCAATTAGTAGAGTTATGGAAAGTTATTTATTAATGTTTCTATATTACCAGTTGAAAAAGACAACGATTTAAAAAAATTGTTTTGAATTATAAGAATTTAACTAGTGATTTTAAAATATTTATTTTATTCATTAGCCGATTAGAGTATATTCAAAAAAATATGAAAAGAGGTATATCATGAAAAAATGTGCATATTGTGGTATAGAATTAGCAAGACAAAATAAAACTAAAGAGCATATAATACCACACGGTTTAATTAATTTGTTTCCAGAGTAGAATATTACATTTACAGAGGAGAGAGCGTATAAAGATAATTTTGGACAATCTATATCAGATGTTTGTGCTAAATGTAATAATGAAGATTTGGGAGAATTGGATACATATGGAGTAAATTTGATTAAGGATGTTTTCATGAAAGATTTTAAAAGAGATGAGAAACTTAGTATATCATTTGATTTCAATATGTTGTCAAGATGGTTGCTTAAAATAGCCTATAATTATAATCGAGTTTCAAAAACAAGTTGTGCATGGTTTGAAAAAAATATTGATTATATATTAGGTAAAGATGTTTCGTGTGATAGAGTTTCAATATTTGCAGGAGTGCATGTTGATATGAACCCATTAGGTGAAAAAAATGACATATATTTACCTTTAAGCATTGGAACTGATTTAAAGTTTTATGATTCTGGAATTATTCCATATAGAACTTTGATGTATGGACTTCACACTCAAGAAAAAAATAAACCATTAAATTTTAAAGATATTTATAAAAGTTATTCATTTAGATTTGCATCAGCAAGATTTATATTAATATTATGGAAAAGCTCATCAAATTTAAAAGATATAGAGAATATTAAAAAATTAATAGAAATGATGTTTCCTTATACAAATGTAAGCAATAATGAGGTTACATTAGAACGGGCTAATGATAATTTGAGTGGGCGATATAGTAATTTAATTATAGGATATACTGGAATGAGCTTAATGGATGCTCAAGTTGATAGTTTAGTTCCTGATATTGAATATACACAAAAACATTTTAATGAATTTGGTAAAAAGATGAAGTCGCAATATGGTGATATGGTAGAAAAATTAGTTATAAAAGAATATGGTAAAAAGTAATTATTAATCAGCAGGGCTAATTGATTAGAGCTTAAAGCAGATTTTAATTGATTCTCTCATAAATATGAGTGTAAATTTCTGTTGTAGCAACACTCTGATGTCAAAGAATTTGTTGCAAGTTGTCGTATTTATACATAAGAATAGCAGTGGTATGACAAAGTTTATACGTTGTTATAAAATTTGCATTAAGTTCGGAAGAGATAATACATTTCCTTACAATATTTTGGATAGATTTAGTAATAATGCGGTTATTATTTCTTTGGATGAATATAACAATCAATAACTAGATTATGCGATTAGGCACTATGGATTTAAAATGGTAAGATACAAATATTAGACAATATGTTAATAGTCATAGTTACATATAAGGAGGCAATTATGAAAGTAGAATACAATAATAAAAATAAAAATGATGCAGCTAGTTTGATTTTTAAAGAACTATATGAAGTTTCTAGTTTATCTGATACTGGAGAATATGTTGATGGAAAAGTGAAAAAGGAACAAATAAAGGTTGTTTTATATTCACATTTTTACCAGTATAAGACTGAAGAGAACGATACTTGGGGGATATTAACTAGTAAAAATATTGATAAAGTAGAAAGTATTGAAGAATTTTACAATAAGATTATAAGTGAATTAGTAGCATTAAATATGATTGAGAGCTATGGTATATTTTCTGCGGATGGATACAAGCTTACACTTTTAGGATTTAAATATAATTTAAAATTAGCTAGTAGCAACAGCTCAATTAATCTATTTATTGAAAGTGAAGCAGCAATTTCAGCGGAGATATCATATTTGAAAACTATTAAAATACCTGAAAGTAAGACAAAAACATTAATTAAAGATTTATTAGAAATAATTTATCTTTATAAAAATAATTATAATAAAAAAATACAAATTCATGAACTAATTATGAGATATTTATCTTCCATTGAGGATGAACTGTCGAAGTATTCAAATTTATATGATGTTGAGGAAAGTAAATTATATGATAAAAATAGCTTACAGGAAATAAAGAAAATAATTGAAAATGAAGTCTATTCGAGTTTTAGAAGAGATTTAATATTTTATGACAATTTTAGTTCTGGTTTAATTGATATTACGCCTAGCGGGATAAAATACTTATTGGGAGATAAGATTACTATAGAAAATGAAGAAAAATTAAGTGGATTAAATAAAGAAATATCTATAATTCATATTTCAGACTTACATTTTGGTTCAAGCATTAATGATGGAATTGATAATAAGGATAATCTTAAAGGCGTAGAAGGCTTGAAAGTTCCATTATTTAATAATTTCAAAAAAAATTTAATGATAATATATCACAAGATACATTTTTGATAGTTAGTGGAGATTTAACAACTAAAAATGAAGAAAATGGTCTTAGTGAATGTCTAAAACATTTATCTGAATTAAATATAAATCAAGATAATATTTATATTGTTCCAGGAAATCATGATTGTGATAGGGACGGAACAAATGAAAAAATTCAATTCTCTAAATTTATTAGCTATTTCTCTGAATATAATAGTCCATTTGTTAAGAATAAGTATATTTTAAATAAAGAATTAAAATTATTTATTATAGGATTTAACTCAGTTCATATATCACCTGAAGATGATAAACAGGAACTATTTTATATCAAAGAAGAAAAAATAGATGAGTTAATTAAATTAGTAGATAAATTATCTAACGAAATAGATGACTTTGATAGATATACAAAGCTTGCAGTAGTACATAATAATATTGTCCCACATCCGTCTGTAGAAGTAAAAAAATATGCAGATATTCTAAATGTATATAAATTTAAATATACACTTAATCAACTAGGTTTCAAGTTTATATTTTCAGGGCATAAACACCAATCATTAATTGAAAGACATATTACTTACGGAGATGATTCTCAAGGAGATTTGTTGCTAATTTCAGCAGCCTCATTGTGTGGACAAGTGGTTGGAGAAAGAAATGGATTTCAAAGCATAGATATATATAAGGATTTAGCTTCCGATAGATTAAATAAGATCATTGTTAAGGAGTATTATTCTAATCAGATAGGACTCTATAAAGAAGAAAAACAATATGAGATCAAGTACTAGTAAATATAAAGAATCTATTAAAATTAATTTTGGTTATTTTAAATGGTATGAATTTATTATTGAAGGTGGAGTTTATGACTTATTGTAGAGCATGGAAAAAAGAAAAAACACTATTTCTATTATCAGATACTTGTGTATCTGAAAAATATGGGAAGATTAATAACTATAAGAGTTCTTTTGGAGATAAATTTGGTATTTATAATAATTATTCAGTAAGTGAATCCGAAATAAAAATAGTAACAATAAATGATAAGATAGCTATTGCTTATTCAGGAAATATAGAAAAAGCTAAAGAAGCTATAGATAATCTCATTACTTCTATTAAGCATTTTGATGTGAAAAATTCATTGGCTAAATTGGAAGCTACTTATAACACTGATGAATTTGAGTTAATTGTTGTTTGTATGGAATTAAATCATGAGATATATTATTTTAATGGTAGTGTGTGTACAACAATTGAAAAGTATATTGAGATAGGATCAGGAAAAGAGGATAAAGACTTTTGTGATAAGATAGATAAGTTTATTGAGAGAGCAATATGAAGTAACAATAGATAGTATGTGTTGTTTGTTTTCTAAAAATGATAAATTCAATCCGGATAAACACTTAGTCAATGTTATTTCATATATACAATTACTATCTAAAGCTAAAAATATGTTTAGTGAGGGGGTTGGTGGCTTATTCAGTGGATTATATCTTAATAAAGAAATAATATGGTGTAGTGATTTACTTTATTATATTTTCGATGGTGATATAGATAAATTTAAAACTGTCTCAGTAGTTGAAAGATTTAATTCAGTATTTTCATATTCTGATTATAATAAAATAATTAGATACTATTGCAATGGAGTAAATGATGATGAAAGAGTAGTTACTGATGAATATGCTCAAAATAGTATAATTAAATCTTTAATAGAAAGTTTCCCTGATTATGTTGCAGTTTATAACATTAAAGATAAAAGAATAGCCGTATTAGAAACAGATAAATGGCCATATAATCAATTGTTTAAAATGTGGATTAGAAGAAGAAAAAATAAAACTAAATATGCTTTTTTATTTTCTTCAATATTTATGCACCTAAATGATATTATCATAAATTCTAGTAAAGATGATTTAGAGTTATATAATCTTAAAGTTGAAAAAGTACCATTTGAAATAAGAGAAGATTGTGTAGGAGCGCTTTGTAGTAATATTGAAGATGTTGAAGATTTTGATATTGAATATGATTATGATCTAAGAAGTTTAGAGCTTAATGATGGATATTCAAGTGACAAATGTAGCATTCTAGAGAACACTATTTCAAAATACCATAATATATTAATAGTAGATTATAGATTTTTATATGAGATAATAGATGAAAAATATAATCAATATAAATTTGCTGGAGTTCGATTAGAGCAATTAGATTTAGAACTTTTAGTACAAAAGAATTTCTATGGTGTTTCTTCACAAGAATTTAATGAATATGGATTTTATATTATCAAAAGTAAGAAAGATAGCGGATGTATTGATAAATTTTCGTTAACAGAATGGATAAAAAAATATGATAATTGTACATTAATTGAAGTAGATGATGATAAATATGAAAAAGAATTGATTTCCATAATACTTAAGACAATTGCAAAATACTATTATGATGAAAAATATTTTTGTATAGATAAATTAATACTATTCTGTGACAATAGCTACATTAATGAAATATTACAGTTTGTCCCTAAAATTAATATGGAAATAGATAATCCAGATATAATATTGATCAGAAAGATAAACCACGATACTGAAATGGATGGAAGATTTAGATATGTGATATGTGATAATGCTGTAGCAATGATGTTAGGATATAGTGAAAAGGAATTTTTACTATTAGAATCAGAATATGATCCTAGGGAGTGTAGCTAGTGCAATAAACGATTATTTATTTAGGAATTTATATGCCGAATTTAAATATATAAACTAAGACTAAGCATTTCATAAATCAAATAAGTTTTTTATTATTTATAAAATGGAAAACTGATAGAACTAGAAAAAATATTCTAAAAATTAAATGAATGGAGTGAAGCAAACTTGTGGATTAAAGAATACGTAAAACTTAATTTCCCATTAGATCCCAATGACTTGAGAATACAGGATGCAATAAAACTTAAACATCAAAATATACCAAGTTCGTTATATCGTTATAGAAAATTTAACGAGTGGAGTCTTAAAAATTTAATAGAAGAACAAGAAAGACAATCTTATCCTATTGAATTTAACGATCCATTTGATGCAAGTCTTAAGATAAATTATGAGGAAGTAAGTAAGGAATTATTTTTGAAAAGAAATATGAAAAATATAATAAATGAATTGGAAAAAAGTGGAGTAGATATAGAGGATAAGGATCTTAAAACAATTAATCTTTCTGATCAGCCAATATATGATTTTGTAAAGCTTATATCTAAATTTGATAGTAATCTTAATGGAAAGGAAGATGAATTTGCAAAAATTCTATCAGAACAAACATTAAACAGTATAAAAGAGATGTTTAGTAAATTAAGGACAAGTTTTCAAAATGGATACTTAATCGTTTGTTTTAGCGAGTTAAAGGATGAAGTATTGATGTGGAGTCACTATGCTGAAAATCATACTGGTTTTTGTATTGAGTATAATTTTCAAGAACTTGGACTATTTAATGCTCAAAGTAGAATGCTTAATCCTGTTATTTATACGGACGAGCTATTTGATGCTACACAATATATATTACAACCACTAATACTAGAGAATCATAATTTTAATAACCTATTTGGAATTTACTCAACTATATCTAAATCTACCAAATGGTCTTATGAAAAAGAGTGGCGAACTGTTTTTCCATTAGGACCAGGTGCGTCAGAAGAAGATCGTTTTATAAAGGTACCTAAACCTAAGGCATTGTATGTAGGAGCAAAATCAACTGAAGATAATATTAGAAAGTTAATGGACATAGCGGTGATAAAAGAAATACCTCTTTATCAAATAATACTTTCCGATACTTCCCATGACTTAAAGCAACACGTACTATATAATCCAACAGAAAGTTGAAAATAATATGAACTATATGTAAACTGTGAAGAAAAAGTACTAATATTCTATAATTATGCGATAAAAATGTATCATAAATAAAATGTTACTTCCCATTATTAATATAATTGGACGTGCTATGGTGATTCTAATTAGGCTAATAATACGAAGTCAAGATTTGGGGTGGAAAATAGAAATTGTTCTTTGAGCATTGATTAGTATAGTATTTTGAAAATATGTTGTAAGGATTAATTGAGAGAAAAATAGTGATTTTTCCGTTGAAATATAAGTTGAAAATGGCATATATCATTGAAAAAAAGATTGTAAAGGGGGATATTATGGCTTGTTTTATTGTTACTTATAATATGAAGGAGCGTGGATTGTCGACTCTATTCAAACACAAAATTTTTACTGTAAAAGCAGAAGAAAGGAATGAGTGGGATTATTCAAATTTACAACAATACTTGGGTGATTATGAATTGTCTGTTTCAAATGATGTGTTTAAAAAATATAAGGGGAACGAAGAAATAGAGGTAATTCTAAAAGAGATGTTGGCGGATAAATGCCACTTTAAGGTAGATAACAACAAATCATCTAAATACAATGGAAAAAAGCAATATATTAGATGCACAATACCAGTGTACATATTAGGATTTTTTAAGAAGCTGTTTATTAGTACGCTTGTATTTGATGCAGAAGATATGGATATTCCAGAAAATGAGTCAATTACATTTAGATTTGATACTAATAATAAAACTGTGACTATTGCTGAATTAGATATATATATTCCAAACAACAATCCATACTTTATCTATGCGAGGAATGCCGCTAGTTCATTATCTGTGGAGGCAATTGGATTAGAGGATTACTGTATTGAAAATACAAAGGATGTTAAGGATTTTTATAATTTTAACCAAATGTCCAAGTGGAAAGATATTAAACAATTAAAGAATGAGAATAGTATAGAGGATAAGTCGGGCATTTACATGCTCTATGATGAGAAGAGTAATACTTTTTATGTAGGAAAAGCAATAAGACTAAAGGATAGAATGCTTCAACATATGAATAATGCAGCTGGCAACGATCCAATTCCAGGTTTTACACATTACAGATATAGTGTTATTTCAGGAGAGTATTATGAATTTCTTTATTTAATTGAAAATGCAGCTATACATGATGCAGCATGGATCATAAACATGCCAAAGGCAACCAAATTTACGCCATCACTATCTGAAGAATGCTCAAAAATTGGGATAAGCCTAAATGACTGCAATGTGGTAAACACACAAGAACATCAAACTAGGAAACAATAGTATGAGAACAGGAAACTTCCAAACTGTCAAGAATTCTGATTTCTAAAGTGAATGAAGAGATAAAGAAAAGAAGCTGATGAAGAAAACAGATAAATTCCAATTTCGTAGAGTTATCGATTGCTATTGATGCGGTGAACAAGCATTAATAGAATTCAAATTCTTATTATTCATATAATTTAGCGAGGTGAAGAAATGAAGGTTTTAGGAATCAATAGTAGCTCAAGAAAAGATGGAAATACAGCATTGATTATGAAGATTGTTTTTGAGGAATTAGAAAAGGAAGGGATTGAAACAGAAATGATTCAATTCTCTGGAAATATAATTGAACCATGCAAAGGGTGTTTTGCATGTAAAGGAAAGAACAATTGTGTTTTTAAGAAAGATATGTTTTATGAATGTTTTGAAAAAATGAAGTTAGCAGATGGCATAATTTTAGGTTCTCCAGTGTATTCAGCAGATGTAACAGCAAACATGAAAGCTTTTTTAGAAAGAGCAGGAGTTGTTGTTGCAACAAATCCAGGTTTACTTAAACATAAGGTTGGAGCTTCTATATCTGCGGTTCGTAGAGGTGGCGGGATGACAGCAGTAGATACAATGAATCATTTTTTATTAAACAAAGAAATTATTATAGCTGGTTCTACATATTGGAATATGGTTTATGGAAAAGATGTAGGTGATGTATATAAAGATGAAGAAGGAATTAAAAATATGCAGAATCTAGGTCAAAATATGGTGTGGATTTTAAAGAAAATTTATTAATAAAGCTGATAGAGAATCAAAAAAACAACCCCATGAATTTGATGAATATACTGTTTGTGTTTCTGGACAATATAATATATAGAAGTATTTAAAGCCATAGAACATGTTTTAAATACTGATGATGAACTTTTAGTACATAAGGGAACACCACATCATGGTAGATGTATTTCAGGTACTAGGACAAGTCATGTTTTTGGTGGGAAAAGGATTCGGACTGATTGTAATTTGAAAGGATAGAGCTATGGAATTATGGGATGCATATAATGAAAAGGAAATAAAAGTAGGAATTGATTTAATTAGAGGTGAGAAAATAGATGAAGGCTTATTTCATGCAGTAGTTGTAATTATTGTTTGTCATGAGGATGGAACCTATCTATTAATGCAACGAGATTGGAATAAATCAAAGTTCCCAGGTTTATGGGAAGCAGGTGCTAGTGGATGCGTTTTAAAAAGTGAGAGTTTTTTAGAAGCGGCAAAAAGAGAATTACTTGAGGAAACAGGAATTGTCTCTGAAGAGCCTAAGTTGATTTATAGTATTATTAATGCAGAGGTGAATGCATTTTTCAAAGTATTTTTATGTACTTGTAATATTGATAAAAATAATATTGTACTCCCAAAAGGTGAAACCATTGATTTTAGATGGGTTTCTTCAAAAGAATTAATTAATTTTATAGATTCCGAATATTTCATAAATCCATCTCCAAAAGAATTAAAACAATATGTTATGTCTAATCAATAAATTATAATTTGTAGATGAGTTGAAGGTGATAACTTATGAAGAGTTTAGTTAGGCTAAGAGAATATAGTAGAGAGGATGTTCAAGGAATATTCCATATTGCTGATGAATTACAAAGTGGAAAGTATAAGGACTTTTTAAATGGTAAGACAATAGTTATGTTCTTTCCAGATTTAAGCATAAGAACAAGAATTACGTTTGAAAAAGGAATATATTTATTGGGGGGGCAAACTATACTATTTCCACCTTCAGCATTGGATAAGAAAGAAAAAATTGAAGATGTCATAGGATATTTAAATAATTGGACTGATGGTTTAATTATACGCTACAAAGATATTTCCGTTATTGATGAAATAATAAGGTATGCTAATTTTCCAGTAATCAATGCTATGACAGATATAAATCATCCTTGTGAGATGTTAGCTGATATGTATGGTTTATCTAAAATAAGGGAGGACTTTACCAAAGAAAATTATCTATTTGTAGGAGCAAACGGAAATGTTGGATTAGCATGGAAAGAAGCATCTGAACTAATGGATTTTTCATTAACACAAAGTAGTCCAAGTGGATATAAAATATCTGGTGTTAATCATATAATTGACTTAAAAAGTGCTATTGTTGGTAAAGATATTATTTGCACGGATTCGTTAGGCTCTGACATATTAAAAGATTTCTCTGAGCACCAAGTTACATTAGAAATAATGGAGAATGCAAATAAAAATGCAATATTAAATCCTTGCCCTCCATTTTATAGAGGAGAAGAAGTTTCTAAGGATGTAATAGAAAGTAAGTATTTTGTTGGATATTCTTTCAAAAAATATCTATTAGAGATACAACAAGCAATAATAATATATAGTATGTTAAGCTAAACAAATTCCAATTTGTATAACTGAAAAAAATAGTCATAATTATTGATGGATTTAATGAATAATGGTATTTTTTTGCGAAGCAAATAGAATTATAAGGTATGAAAATTTTGTTAGGAGTGATTTTATGAAAAGGGCAATTATTTTATTTCCAAGTTTTGATAACATTAACATTATTAATAGGATAAGAGAAAAATATGACCCACTTGCAAACTGTATTGGACCACATATCACTATTGTTTTTCCATTTGATAGTGATATATCAATAGATGACTTGAAGTCGCATTTTAATAAGGTATTAAAAGGAACAAAAAGGTTTAATGTTCAATTAAAGCATTTTACAGGGGACTATAGAGATGGGTATTTGTTTCTTAATGTTAAGAAAGGAAATGACAATATAATTGAACTACATGATAAATTATACAGTGGAATATTAGAGCGTTTTTTATTAAGAAAAATAACGTATTGCCCTCACTTAACAGTTGGTAGATTACATCAACAAATTGAGTTTGATAAAGCCCTTGATGAACTAAGTTGTTATGATGAAAGTTTTGAAATCGTAATTGATAAGATATCTGTAGAAAATATTGATGACATTGAACATTCTACTATCGAATTCTCATTTGACTTAGATTGAATTTAGGAAATGTTTCACAATATTCTCAAAAAACATATCAGTAAATAACTATGAAGTAGTATGAAAATTGTAATTTGAAGAATTCTAGGGAGATTTTGAATATGTTAAATGGAATAATTATTATGGGGCTGAACGGGAGTGGCAAATCAACTATTTGTCACGAACTTGCAGACTTATTGAATTATGGACGTATGGATGTTGAAGACTATTATTTTCTTGATTCTGACATACCTTATGACAAAAGCCGTACACATGAAGAGGTTAAGCAGTTAATGCTTGACGATATAAAAATTTATCACAACTATGTGCTCTCATCTGTTGGGTGTAATTGGGGTTCGGAGATTGTTTCTACGTATAAGTTGGCAATTCTTCTTTATGCTCCACTTCAAGTGAGATTAGATAGAATAAAACAACGTGAGATAACTCGTTTTGGGAATAGGGTATTAGAGGGGGGAGATATGTATGAATCTCAACAACGATTCCATGATATGGTTGCATCCCGTTCTGCAGAGGATATAAAACAGCAGGCATGTTCGCTCACCTGCCCAGTATTAGAGATAAATGCGATACAGCCTGTGAAAGAGATTCTTGGTTTGATTTACAGCTACTATTTGAATATGCTTGAGGAATAACTCACCGACAAATTTCAATTTGTAGAGTTATCAATTGCAATTGATGTGAAGAACAAATATTAATAGAATTAAAATTTCCATTATTCATAAAATCATGCTTTACGATTATAAAAAAATACATTTGCTTATTTTGTTATTCTTAAACAGTAAAGTGGTTGCAATGATTAAGCAGGAGTTTAAAAATATATTACGAATTTAAATCTTACAGAGTACGATAAACTAATTAAGATAAATATTTTATAGCTAAAAATTGGAGGAACAGTATGACTGAAAAAATATGTAGAATTATTGATGGTGAATATCACTGCGATATTGATATAACTACTGAGGAATGGAAGCAATTGTTAGTTAATCCTAAAGTTTTTGATGATAAAAGCAAAGAAGCTATAAGGAAATGGTACATAGAACCTGGATATTCTGCAACTTGCAGTTACATAGGTAAAAAATATAATGAGCATAGCATGAGTGCTAATGGAATTATAAATGGTCTGGCGGGAAGAGTACAAAAAGAACTTGGGCGTTTTGAGGTTAAAGGAATAGGTGATATAGCTAAAGGAACAAGATTTATTGTAGTGATGAAAAGCAAACAAATTAATACAAAACCAAAGACTTGGGAATGGACACTAAGAGAAGAACTTGTACAGGCTATTGAGGAATTAAATATATTTTCAGATGATAGTTATTCAGATGATGACCTTATTTCAGATATTAGTAAAAGCGATATTTCTTTGGATACCACATATTTTGAATATATAGGTAAATCTAAAAATAAAAAAAATCCTGTTTGTATCCAAAATAAATATGTTTATCCTAGAAGCCGCAGGGTATCAATAAATGCGCTGCGGCATGCAAATTACAAATGTGAATTTGATAATACTCATTCAACATTTCTTAGAAAAAACTCAAACTTAAACTATACAGAACCTCATCATTTAGTACCACTCACTTATTACAAAAATTTTGAAGTATCTTTAGACGTTGAAGAAAATATTGTTTCTTTATGCTGTAATTGTCACAAACAAATACACTTAGGACAAGGATTTGAAGCAATGATTGAAAAACTATATGATGAACGGAAAGATTTATTAAAAAAGGTTGATATAGATATCTCTTTAAATGAATTGATTAAATTATATAAAAATAATAAATGCTAAAATTGAATAATGGAATTTAAAGTATAAGCAAGTATTTAATTAAAAAATAGTCTTAGCTAAAAACAAGAGTGAAAGCAGTCAGATGAATTATATTATAAATAAAATACAATTTCTAACTGATTGTAATTTGAAAGGATAGAGCTATGGAGTTATGGGATGCGTATAATGAAAATGAAGTAAAAGTAGGAATTGACTTGATTAGAGGTGAGAAAATAGATGAAGGCTTATTTCATGCAGTAGTTGTAATTATTGTTTATCATGAGGATGGAACTTATCTATTAATGCAACGAGATTGGAATAAACAAAAATTCCCGGGTTTATGGGAAGCAGGTGCTAGTGGATGCGTTTTAAAAAGTGAGAGTTTTTTAGAAGCGGCAAAAAGAGAATTACTTGAGGAAACAGGAATTGTCTCTGAAGAGCTTAAGTTGATTTATAGTATTATTAATGCAGAGGTGAATGCATTTTTCAAAGTATTTTTATGTACTTGTAATATTGATAAAAATAATATTGTACTCCAAAAAGGTGAAACCATTGATTTTAGATGGGTATCTTCAAAAGAATTAATTAATTTTATAGATTCAGAATATTTCATAAATCCATCTCCAAAAGAATTAAAACAATATGTTATGTCTAATCAATAAATTATAATTTGTAGGTGATTTTATGGAAAAGTTGATATTAAAGAAAGTAGCAATAGAATATGGCGATGATATATTTTCGTATAAGAATGAATTTATTTATAATAATGAATCAATGGATGGAACAGGTTTCTTAAGAAATTCTAATTCACCACAAGAATATATTGAAAAATCATTATTAAATGAAACAGAGGAAGTAGATGGAAGAAAAGTTACATCTACACAATTTTTAGCAATTAGAGAAAGTGATAATCGTATTGTGGGAATGATACAAATAAGGCATTTTCTAAATGAGTATCTTTTACAATATGGTGGACATATAGGGTATTCTGTAAGAAAGTCTGAAAGAAGCAAAGGATATGCAAAAGAAGAATTAAGACAAGCATTAATTTATTGTAAGGACATATTACATATTAATAGAGTTTTATTAACTTGCGATAACGATAATTTCGCTTCTCAGAAAACTATTTTATCAAAAGGAGGAAAAAAAGAAAATGAAGTATTAATTAAAGAAGAAAATTGTGTTATTGAACGATATTGGATAGATTTATAAATTATAATTTATGAGGGAGAAGTTATTACATGGAAAATAAAGATATTATACAAAATAATAAAACATATTGGGATACAAATGCGGATTTATGGTTTGGAACTACAGCTCTTCCTGAATATGGGGTTAAATTTGTAACAGAAGATGACTTACACTTATTTGGAGATGTGTCAGGCAAAAAAATGTTAGAAATTTGTTGTGGAAGCGGTCATTCATTAAAATACAATGCAGATAGAAATGCTGCTGAATTATGGGGGGTGGATTTATCACATAAGCAAATTGAAAATGCCAAAGCATATCTAAAAGAAAATGGATACACAGCAAAGTTTATATGTGCACCTATGGAATCAGACCTTAATATTCCAACAAATTATTTTGATTATGTATATTCAATATATGGAATTGGCTGGACAACAGATTTGCAAGGTACCTTTAACAAAATAGCTTCGTATCTGAAAAAGGATGGAATATTTATATTTAGTTGGCATCATACTTTGAATTATTGTGTGGCATGGTCTTGCAATCAACGGAAAGATATTATAGAGAACAATCAATTGATTTTTAATAGGAGCTATTTAGATGAATCGTATTTTACAATGCCAGTCCATGATAGCGAGATTGTTCTTTGCAACCGAAAAATATCAACATATATAAATGCATTAGCTAGGGCAGGCTTTGTTATTGAACAAATGATTGAGGAAACAGACCAGAAAATTATAGAATCTGTTGAAGACGATAGTGATAAGGCTAGGAAGGCAAGAATGCTTCCAATTTCGGTATGCTTCAAAGCTAGAAAGCTATAGCGAAGGTATTTGCAGATTCCAACTTGTAGAGCCAGCTATAAGAATTATAGAGGAAGATTAAGTTATAAATACTTAACCTGCCTTTATTTTTATTCCTTAAGATTATTTTTTAGATACTCATAATAATAGCGGATAGCTTCATCAACAATGGTATTTAAATATACATTGTCATCGTTATGGATAACTTTTATTTTACTTAAGATACGGACGGTTGAGCGCCTTAAGGTATAACTTCTTACCATATCAAAGGCTTCACCATCAACAGAAGGGGTTCTGCCATTTGGATTAGATTTTTGAGTTCTATGGTCTAAAATATCATCTTTATGAGCAGCGTTATTATAAGAATTATCATTAGTTGAGATTACTTTAGCAGGAGTGATAGATGAGGCGCTAGCAGAACTTGAATTTGTAAAAACTTCAATGGGTTCATCAGACGAGTCAAAAGAAAAAGATCTTAAAAGCTCGCCTTCAATTTTTGCCTCACCATCACAAAATTCACTTACATCTAGTTCTTCATCTTCATTAATGCTAAAGTCATCTTTAACTTGATCTTTACTTTTTGATTTTTTTGTAGTTATGTTCATTAATAAAGCCTCCTTATTTATTTTTAAATATGCATCAATGGAAATAATAGTGTGTAATTAAATTATCCTTAACAGATTTAATTACCTTATATAATAGAAATATGCAAATATAAAAATATATAAATACTTAAATAGAAAAAAATTAAAATTTTTTCATATTTTTAAATATTCATAGGTTCATATAAAGCTATAAAAATTTGAAAATATGTTTGAATATTTCTAGGTAAGTTTGTTTATAGGAACATATTTAGCAAGGAATATATGTACAAAGAAAAGAATTTTAATATGAAAATAGGTAAATATATAAATATTTATAGGAAACATGCGGGTTTGAAGAGCATGGGTACAATCTAACATTTAGACACTTTTAGCGAAGTTTTCATATTCAACGAGAACAAATATGTATCAGATTTCGGTTAATATGCACATAGGTTTAGGTTCAAAGTTGGATATCTATAATTACTGGAGGTTTACGTGAACCAAAGAGTTATTATACTTAAAACATGATGTTAACGGAAGCATTTTCATGTGATAAAGTCAAGAAATATTTAGATATTGCATTTTACAAAAAACATATGATACTATTAATCTAGTTATAAAAGTAGATTCATTAAAAGGAATGAAAACAATGGATGCAGTAAAGATTTTTAAAGCACTAGGGAATGAAACTAGATTAAATATATTATTATGGTTAAAAGATCCAAAGAAAAATTTTGATCCACAAATACATTTATCAGTAATGGATGATTTTAAAGGTGGTGTGTGTGTAGGTTCCATAAGAAAGACAGCTGGATTAAGTCAATCAACTATATCTGGATTTTTATCAATATTAGAAGAAGCACAGCTCATAGAATCACGAAATATTGGTCAGTATACATATTACCGAAGAAATGAAAAAACCTTAAAGGAAATATCTAAATGGATTAAAATTGAGTTGGAAGAATAAAGTAAGAGTAATAAATAAATTGGCAGAATCTGCTGGAATTTTATTTATTACTCTTTTTGATTTTCATTGCATTAAAAGTTTTGATGTGTTAATCTGTATTTGGCGATTTAATTAATCGGTATTTATAGATTAATTAAAATGTTAACTATAGATTAAAATTAAATAAGGTAAGAATTTTTAAAAAAGGTATTCATTAAAAATTTACATGAAGACTAATTACAAAACTTTCATAAGCTACACTTTAGATTGTAATTTGATAATAAGTATTAAAATAAACAAAAAAGGGAGACGTGATAAAAATGTCATATGTACTTAAAAGCTTAGAAAACTGTAAATTAAAATTAAATAATAGATTGGTGTTTCCGCCTATGGCAACTGCAAAATCAGATAATGGAATAGTGAGTCAGAGCTTATTAGATTATTATGATGAGAAATCTAAAGGTGGATATATGTCTTTAATTGTTATAGAACATAGTTATATAACACCTCAAGGTAGAGCTAGTAAAGGACAGCTTTCTATAGCAGAGGATTGCAATATGGAAGGTTTGAAAAAATTAGCTGAGGTTATTCATAAAAATGGTTCTAAAGCAATAATGCAGATTAACCATGCAGGAAGTGCAACCAATATAGAGATTACAGAAGGCTATGAGAGTGTAGGACCTTCAGCTATAATTAATCCACGTGCAAAGTCAGATATTCCTAAAGAACTTAATAAAGACGAAATAAAAGAAATAATTGAAGCTTTTAAAGTAGCAGCTAAGCGTGTAAAAGATGCAGGTTTTGATGGAGTAGAAATACATTCTGCTCATGCATATCTTCTAAATCAATTTTATTCTCCGCTAACAAATAAGAGAACTGATGAATATGGAGGCGATGTATTAGGCAGAATAAGAATTCATTTAGAAGTAATAAAAGCTGTAAAAGAAGCTGTAGGCAGTGATTTCCCAATTCTTCTTAGACTAGGAGCTTGTGATTATACAAAAGGTGGAACAACAATAGAAGATAGCAAAATAGCAGCCTTAGAATTCCAAAAAGCAGGAATAGATATATTAGATATATCAGGAGGATTTTGTGGTTATATTGCTCCAGGCAGAGATAATGAGCAAGGATATTTTTCTGAAATTACAGAGGCAATTAAGGAAGTTATATCAATCCCAGTTATACTAACAGGGGGAATAACTAAAATAGAAGCCGCAGAGAAGTTAATTTCTTCAGGCAAAGCTGATCTTATAGGGGTAGGAAGAGCAGTTTTTAAGGATTCAATGTGGGCAAAAAATGCAATTGAAAGCATTAAATAAACGTATATGTAAAATTATAAAGTGAAGTTCTTTTAATAGGAACTTCACTTTTTTTGTTTAATTTCCAAATGTGTTATAATTAACCAAAGAATAAATTGTATAATAGTAATTTACTGTAATTTAATACGTTATGAGAAAGGTGGTATTAGTATGGGGATTTTTAATAGACTTTAATAGTCTATATGCAAGAGTGATTATTAATTCTCCCGTGTAGACTATATAGAAAATTTACTATGTTTATTACTGGGAGGTAAAAAATGTCTTATTTTAAATATCAAAATTTTAATATTTACTACAGAGTATATGGTGAAGGAAAACCTTTAGTTATGATACATGGGGATACAGCGTCCTCAAAAATGTTTATGACAGAATTAAAATTCTATTCTAAAAACTTTAAGGTGATTTTGCTAGACTTAGTAGGTCAGGGAAAGTCTCAAAGAGTAAGTGAATTGCCATTAAATTATTGGCAATTTAATGGGATGTTAATTAATGAATTATGTAAATATATAGGAATTGGGGATGTTAACCTTTTAGGTACAAGCGGTGGAGCTATTATAGCTTTAAATGCTGTGTTGGCGAATCCAAGCTTATTTAATAAAATAATTTTGGATAGTTTTATGGGAGAAAATTTACAATATGAATTTGCTGAAAAAATTTTATATGATAGAAAAATAGCAAAAAGTAAGCTAAGCTCAAAATTATTTTGGTTTATGATGCATGGCTCTGATTGGGAAAATGTTATTGACCAAAATACAAATTTAATTATGAATTTTGCAAGAGATATAGGCAATTTTTTTGAGTATGATCTTAAAAATATAAAAAATGATACCTTAATTACAGGAAGTTTGAAAGATGATTTAATACCTAATATTGAAAATATATTAAAAAGCATTAATTCAAAAATAGAGAATTCTAAATTAGTTGTTTTTAAGAATGGAAATCATCCGGCTATGTTTAGCAATAAAAAAGAGTTTAGAAATTTAGTATTAAACTTTTTGAAGTAAATTATAATGAATTTCAACAATATATATAAACATTATTCGTAAATTTGAAATTGCGATTAAAAAAATAACTTAGTACTCAAAGACTTACGTAAAATATAATAAAGAGTAACACATCAAAAGGGGGAGATGAGTGTTACTCTTTATTATTACATTTATTTAATAGGGTCAATATTTATGAAAAAAAATTATTATCAACTTTGTAACTTTATTATAATTGGCTAATGTGTCAAAATAATGACAAATTTAAATCTAAATTATAATATGTAGATTGGACGTAGTAAGGCAATGTAAAAATTTGGTGGTGAACTATAAAAAAGATACCATAATGGTATCTTTTTTATAGTTCACCACCAATAATTATAATTATAGAACCGTCAGTAAGTGGTTTAAGAAGATAATTTGCGGAGTTTGCTTCCAAACGTAGGAATTCTTGCATCAGTTCGTCTGAATCAAAAATAATAAGAATTGCTTTACCAGTAGGAGAAGTATTTCTAACATTGTAGGAAATATTAGTTAATAATTCAGTATCTTTAACCTTATATAATCCTTGGGTAAAGGATTTAGCTTCAGGGGCTGCAAAAGCTAATATGATATTTGAGTTAAGTGATAGAAATAAAAAAATAGACAAAATAGCAATAAATCTTTTCATTATTTTGACCACCTTAAAATTTATTTTATTAAACATTAGTATGTGAACTTAAAGAATAAATATTCAAGATGTAGAAGGAGCGAATTTATATGAAAGCAAATAAAAAAACATTAATGGCAATTAAGAAATTTTTAGACGAGGAACAAGAATTTTGGGATTTAGATGAATTTAAAAGTGAATTGGTTGTCAAAACAAATCTTTTAAAGCATGAAAGTATTGGAGAACATAACTTATCACTTGATGAATGTGGAATAGAATGGGATGGACAAGAGATTTGTAATTTACAAGATTTTATAGACGATTATACCAGCAAATTTATTGAGGCATATGCAATGTATTAGATTCATTTGTTGGTGAAGATATTAGTTATTATTTTGAAGATGAAGAGTAATGCATAAGCTGTAGATTTGATGTAGTAAATTATAGAAATGTTCTTTGAAAATTGAATAATACGGTATTTACAAAATATGCTATAATTAAGACAGAATAGTAAATTATGATGAAACAATGATTATTTATATAATGAGAAGTGGAGGATAATATGATTAAAGCAATATTATTTGATTTTGATGGTGTACTAACGACTGATGCAACTGGTTCACTGTCGATATGTAATTACATTTGTAAGAAAACTGGCTTAGATATAGAAAAATTTGAAAACGAGTATTATAAATATAATGATGATCTTTTATACGGGAAAATTAATCATGAAGAAATATGGGAAAAATTGTGTAAAGAACTAAATTCTAAAATTGATATAAATATATTATATGAATCCTTTATAAATACCCCTATAGATGTGCAAATGATAGCATTTATAGATGAACTGAAACAGCAAAATTATAAAATTGGCATGGTTACTGATAACAAGAAAGACCGTATAGATGACATTGTCAAATACTATGATTGGAATAAAATATTTGATTCAATCACTGTTTCAGCCGAAATTGGTTCAGGAAAAGATTATAATGAAATTTTTGTAAAAACTATAGAGTGCTTGAATGTAAGTGCTGATGAATGTGTATTCATTGACAATCAAGAAAAGAACCTTATTATTCCTAAAAGCATGGGAATGACCGTTGTTTATTTTGACCATGAAAAAAGAAATTATGAAAAACTTATTAAAGAATTTAAAAATTTATCAATCAATATTACATAAGACGAGCATAATATACGCAACATTCTTCGGTTATGAATCAATAAAGTTAAATAACAAATTGTAAAATTGCATTATTCAAGAAAATGAATTTACGATTTTTTTAATACACAATTCTAATGATAGATGCATAACTAATGAATTTACAATATATTCGTTGTAAATTAATAATATGATGTTTACAATTTATGTTATAATTGGTCAATGATAAAATAATTATAACAATCATTAATGCGAGTGATATAGCGAGAGGAGATGTCTATTATAATGAGATCATATATTTCTCAACCTAAAGGTAGTATGAGTTGCGGTGCATATTCAATTGCTTACTATTTATGGCAGACCGGTAAAGCTCAATGTATAAATGATAGAACTTTTGTTGCTGATATTTATAAAAAAATACAAGTTGGTTCAAATAATATTGGTATTCACGAAGCTTATTCAAATCCAGAAAAAATGTCCAAGGAATTAAGTGATAATTGGAATTCACATTCCTATGTATGTATATTATCCGACAGTCCACTTAGGAAACTTGCAAAGGGGCTTAACATATCTGGAGTAGATATAAATGTTCTTGATAATGTTAAGTCATGTGTTAATAAATATGCAATTATTTTGTGTAGCTCGGAAAAGTCTGCTCGAGCATTACACTATATACTTATTAAATATGAGGATAATACGTTTAAAATGTTAAATTCATCGGCTATCTATGGTAATGGCATTGATAATGTGGTTTGGGAAAATTTTATTATTGAATCTAATGGAAAACTTAAATTAGAGCGAGACACTCCATACATATATACAGATGCAGGAATTCTTATAGAGTAGTTTCCTAAACAAGGAAACTAAAATTTCTTTAAAGTTAATTGTAAGCTAATCAGCGTGTGAATTCTAATGGAATAAGGAGGAGAAATAATGGTTCAATCAGTTGTGCATATTGCTTTAGTAGTAAAAGATTATGATGAGGCAATTGAGTTCTATACAAAGAAACTTCATTTTACATTAGTAGAAGATACATATCAACCTGAGCAACAGAAAAGATGGGTAGTAGTATCGCCACCAAGTTCAAATGGAACAACAATATTACTGGCAAGAGCATCTAAGCCAGAGCAAGAGCCTTTTATAGGAAATCAAGCAGGAGGAAGAGTTTTTCTTTTCTTAGGAACTGATGATTTTTGGCGTGATTATAATGAAATGAAAAAAATAGGAATAGAATTTGTTAGGGAGCCTAAAGAACAGTAGCAGTATTTAAAGATTTATACGGGAACTTATGGGATTTGGTTGAGTTCAATGAAAATCATCCAATGTTTAAAAGAGTTAAATAAATGTTATGAATAACTTTTATTTAACTTTTAAATATGCATCAATGGAAATCAGAGTGTGTAATTAAATTATCCTTAACAAATTTAATTACCTTATATAATAATCGATTATTTATTTTAACAGATCTAATATTTCGTCCTCTGGAATTGAAGAATCGCAACGAACTTCTATTTCTCTATTTTTACTAACAATAAATCCTGGTACAGTTACAATATTATATTTTTCTCTAAATGAGTTAAGAGAGTTATCTGAAAAATCAGCACTATCCACATAGTAAATAGTTGTGTTAATTTTACTAGTCAAGCCACTTAATTTTTTAGCAAATTTACGGCAGAATGGGCATGTTTCACGACCAATATAAACAACAGCGAAGTCTTCATTAGATAATAATTCGTCTGCTTTTGTAGAAGTAACTTTTTTGAATAACTTTACATCTTCTTCGTAGCTATCTTTTTCAAACATTTGTATCCTCCTTGTTTTTTATAATATTATATCAAAGCAAAGTCATTAAATCAATTTATGTTCTCCTTAAAACTAAACTGTATTGATATAGTATAATCAATAAAAGAATGAATATATGTAAATCTTTTAGAAAAGATTCAGTATTTATATAGATAAACAAATTATAAATTTACTTAATATATAGAATAATTATCTCTATGTATGTTGTAATAATAAAATTACATTTAAAACATTTGCAGGCTAAGTAAATAGCAGAATATAAAATGTAAAAAGATAATTGCAACATATATATTTAAGTTAAACTTGTGTGTATCTATACTAGAAATCATATATATTTTTGTGAAGCAGGCATGTGAAATTGAGCTGCTTAAGGTTCTTAGTGGAAGGTTGTTCCATTTACTGCTTGTCTTGAACTTGCTTCGGGAACATGCAGTAATGGGTACATCCTTCCACTTAGAATCTTCCAGCGAAAATTTCACAAGTCCTGAGGAATAAAAATATATGTGATTTCGGTAAGCTACCACATAAGTTTAATTTTAAAGCTAGATATCTATATTAATGTTACATGTGATGTTTATAGTATTCTTATTTACATTTCATAAACAAAATTTCTTTTACAGCCTCCTCAAAAGGTATTGAAACACTTTTAATATTTCCTGTGCTATCATAATTAAAGGTCACATCAATCAAGGAGGATTCCATCACTATCATGGTAAAAATGTCATAGCATTTATGATTAAGTGTAGATTCCATATTATTATAAATTAATTTCAAGCTATTATCTTTCACTTCGATTTTTAAAGAACCATATCCTGGATTTTCATATATACCTTTATATTCTTCAAGGGAGTGGGACGGAGATAAGTTTTCTTTTTTAGAGATTTTTGTAGGTTTAGTAGCAGATTTCATTGCTTTTAACATCGTTTCAGCTTCAGCTTGTAGTTTTTCACTAAAATCACTATGGTCATATCCTAAAAGCTTGTCATATATATGGTATGCTATAGGCATTGCACAGACAGGATTATTTAAATTAGTAAGAATAACTACGCCAATATTCTCATCTGGAAGAAAGCTTGTATAGGAGCAAAATCCATCTATATTTCCGCCGTGGTTAACATGTTTTCTTCCTCTATAGGCTTCAACAAACCAGCCTAAGCCATAAGATGAAAATTGTAATTCATCAAACTTTAAAGGGATTAGCTCACAAGGGAGTTGAGGTGAATGTAACTCGCTTATAGTTTTTTCAGATATAATCTGTTTTCCGTTTACTTTACCTTTATTTAAATGAAGGTTAAGCCATTTTAACATATCAGTCAAATTTGAATTCATAGAACCAGCAGGAGCAACAGCATCTAGTTTTCTAAAGTCTATTTCATTAATTTCTTCACCTTTTTGTGCATAGGGCTTACTGTAATCAGAAGACTTTTTTGAAACATCCACTGAGAAATTTGTGCTGTTCATACCAAGAGGCTCAAGAATTCTTGATTTCACAAATTCTTCCCAGGTTATTCCTGTAACTAGTTCAACAAGGTAGCCAGCTGTAGCATACATCAAATTGTTATATTGCCATGTTTCTCTGAAATCTTTACTAAATTCCAAGTATTTAATTCTATCTACCAGCTCTTTTCTGCTTAAAGAAGGGTTGGTATACCATAAAATATCATGTCTAGGCAATCCAGAACGATGGCAAAGCATGTCCCTTAATGTAAGATGTTCCTCAGCATATTTATTTTGCATTTCAAAACTAGGCATATATTTTTTTATAGGGGTATCAAGATCAAGTTTACCTTCATCTACTAATATACCTATTGATAGTGAGGTAAAAGATTTACTTGCAGAACCTATAGCAAATAAAGTATCTTCTGTGACATTCAAATTTTTGTTGACATCACTAAGGCCTAATCCATTGCAGTATATTAATTCATCATTTTTAATAATACCTACTGCCATTCCAGGGATTCTCCATTTCTTCATGTATTCAGATAAGAAATCATCAAGATCTTGAAAGTTATTAGATATATAATTTTTCATAATACTATACCATCCTTATTTATTAAATTTTTTATTTTCTTTCATTTCTTGTTCTTTCAAATTCGTTTAATGCTCTCTTTTGTATTTCTTGTGTATCCTTACCCATGTCAAATTCAGCTTCTTCTTCAAAACCGTCTTGTTCTTCGCCATCAAATCTATATAATTTCTTTAATAGCGTCCATAAGATTTCCATTTCCTCAATGGAAAAGCCTTTAGAAAGCATACCAAAGAACTCCATCGATTTTTCGGCACCTATCATCATGGCATCTGTTCCAGCTTTAGTAATCTTTACATTAACTGCACGTTTATCATATTGGCTTGGTACAGTAAGGACATATCCTTTGCTCTCTAAATTAGTAATTAATTGTTTTACACTCTGTTTTGTTGTACCTAGTTTTTTAGCAATATTATTTAGAGTTGTCTCATTTTCAGGCAAATGGATAATAGCAACCATTGCCATAAGCTGTCTGCTAGTTAAAGGCTCACAATATTCATCACCTTTAATTTGAATTTTATTAGTGAGCGAAAACAAAGTTGCGTATATTTGTTGTATTAAAAAAAGCGCTTTATAGTTATCCATAAAATATCTCCTCCTTAGTTGGACAATATACTGTCTAAAATTACGATAGCATATTATTCCAATGTAGTCAATATACTGTCTATTTATTTCTATTAAAATGTTAAAATTATCGCCAAGTGAATCAGATAGACTTATCATCAGATGAAGATGGTTATTGACTTTACAGGAGAAAAGTAATAAGGTTTTATCTATACAATTTAATCTTGAGTTACTTGCAGCTAGTCTCGAGTTTTATACAAAATTACAGAAATATTACTTTAAATATAGTTGTAAATGGATGGTGGTTTAAAATGGCAAAATTATTTTATCAAGGACATGGAAGTTTTAGAATTGTAACAGACAATAAAACTGTTATTTATGTGGATCCATATGCAGGAGAAGGATATGAACTTCCTGCAGATATTATATTGGTTACACATGAACATGGGGATCATGCAAACGTGGAATTAATTACTCAAAAAGAAGATTGCAAAATTCTAAGGGCAGAATCTATGCTTATAAATGGAGAATATAAGAATGTAACTATCGAAAATATAGAAATAGAAGCAGTTCCAGCTTATAACAAAAATCATGATATAAATGAATGTGTAGGTTATTTAATTAAAACTGATGGTGTGAAAATTTATGCAGCAGGGGATACTTCAACAACAGAATATATGAAAACAAATTTGTGTAATGAAAATATAGATTATGCGCTATTACCATGCGATGGTTTTTACAATATGGATGTAAAAGAAGCAGAAAAGTGTGCAGAAATAATAAAGGCTAAATACGCGATACCAATTCATACAAAACCTGGTGAATTATTTGATATAGAGGTAGCTGAAAAATTCCAGCCTTCAAATAGATTAATAGTAAAAGCTGGAGAAGAAATAAAATTATAATGATAATTATTAGATAGTTTAAAAGATAATGACATTAGGCATTTTAAATAAATTTTAACTTTAGCTTTAACTTTCCTTATGCATGTACTATAATTGTAACGGCTATTTAATATATAAATAGATAATTTCAAAATAACATATTAAATAGTATTATATACATACAAGGTGGTATTTTAAATGTTAAAAAATGATTTTGGAAGTAGTGCATTATATAGTATTTATGATGCAATTCCATATATTGAGACTTTCTTTGATAATGATATTGAAATAATGTTAACAGACAGAGAGAAGGTATTATATTACAAAGGAAGCAAGGAAATACAGTTTGATATTAAAGAAGGAGATCCTGCCGGAGATTTTGTTGTAAAGGCTATGAATGCTGGGAAAACTTTAATTGAAGTAATTCCTGAAGATTTCTTAGGTGTAGCCTTTAAATCATATATGATTCCAATAAAGGAAGAAGATAAGGTTGTAGGTTCAATTGCTATTGGTAGAAGTTTATCTAAGAAAAATTCAGTAACTAATATTACAGAAACATTAATTGGATCAATATCAGAAATATCGGGTGGAATATGTGATATTTCTGCAGGCTTTCAAGAATTAGCAGGCATGAATTCAGAAATAGTTAATGAAACAAATAATGCTAATGAAATGGCCAATCATACAGATCAAATAGTTGGATTTATAAAGGGAATTGCTTCCCAAACAAATCTATTGGGATTAAATGCTGCAATTGAAGCTGCAAGAGCGGGAGAACAAGGAAAAGGCTTCAATGTTGTCGCAAAGGAAATTAGAAAATTATCAAGTGAATCCAATCAGTCTATAGGAAAGATTGAAACAGTAATAAGAGACATATCAAGTGCTGTAAAAACAATAAATAACAAAGTGATTAATGTTAATAATATATCAGATAAACAATTAGCAGCCATAGAAAAAATAACAGGTTCAATTGAAAATTTAGAATCTACTGCAAAATTGTTAAGTAAATTATCTGAAGAATTATAATTGCTGATATTATATGGAGATTCTAATTAAATCCATACATTTTAATGGACTCTGTAAGGATTTAAACTGCAATTTGCTATAGATCATATAAACAATTGTATTTTGTTAATTGCAGCATGTATATTAATTTTTTCGTAAAGTAAATATGAAAACAAAAAGGATATTTTGGTGATTATCAAAATATCCTTTTTATATATTCAAATTGTAAAATAAAAATCTTAGTTATTAAAAAAATTTATTTGTGATATAATAAGCATAAAAAATTTCGAATTTTATCCATTGGTGGTGAAGAAAAATGTCAGTTACTGTAGGAAAACTGTTTGGAAATGGAGCTGTTTTATATCAGATGAAATTGTTAGCTGGTCAAAAGGGGCTCAATAATCTTGTGGAATGGGTTCATATTATTGAAAACGATGAGATTAGTGAGTTTCTTCATGGAAAGGAAGTTGTATTTACTTCTGGTATTCTAAACACTAATGATGAATGGTTATTAGAATATGCAAAAAAGCTATATAGTGTCGGTACGAGTGCTTTTGTTGTAAATATTGGACCATATACAAAATCAATACCACAAAAAGTAATAGAATATTGTGATGCTGTCAATTTGCCGCTTTATACTATTCCATGGGAAACACGGATGGTAGATGTAACAAGAGATATATGTTATCGGATTATGAAAAGCGATGAGACAGAAGCGAGTATTGCAACTACAATTAAAAACATAATTTTTAAGATAGGTGATTTAGATACATTAATTTTACAGATGGAGAGATATGGGTATTTAAGAGACAGCCGTTTCTGTTTTATTGCAATATCTTTTGAGAACAGTCAGAATAGCGATGAAGATTATAACATGAAAAAAATAAAGATGTATTCAGAAAGAATTGCTAGAAGTATTCATCAATTATATATTTCATTTTCCTATAATGATTGTTGCATTTTAGTTCTTGTAGATTATAGTGATTATGATATTGATAATTTTGTAAACACTTTCTTAAAGAATTGGGATGATGGTTTGTGGGAAATACATTTAGGCATTAGTGAAAATTTAAATGATATTAAAGTGCAGGATGAGAATTTTAATAAGGCATTAACAGCTATGAAGATGGCAAAAAAGAAAGACAAGAAGGTTATTTATTATAAAAAACTTGATATTTATAAGCTGCTTTTAAATTCTAAGGATAAAGAAGTGCTAAAAGAATATTACGAAGATACTTTAGGGAAATTAGAAAAATATGATAAAGAAAACAATACTGATTTAGTTGATTTTATGTATATGTACTTAGAAAACAATGGGAGCCAGAGTCTTGTAGCAGAAAAGCAGTATATTCATAGAAATACAGTTAACAATCAATTGAAAAAAGTTGAAAAGATTACGGGATATAACCCGTTAGATTTAGAAGAAAAACTAAGGTTCTATTTAGGATTTTATATTAAAGATCTGCTATAGATTTACAATAGCTTGTAACTCATCACTATTAACTCATAATTAAGTTAAGGCACTATCAAATAAAAACAAGTCCGATTGCAAGGATATTTTGGACTCATTATTTATTTTCATGTGCTAAGTGTGCATGTGCACAGATTAATATGGTCATTTGCCTGCTTAAAAATATAAAAAATATGTGTATAATTTATATTATTACAAATGGAAAAAGGTAGCAAAGGGGCTTATTCATAGAATAAGCTCCTTTTTTAAATCAAAAAGCTTCAAAAAAGTGGAATTAAAGATGAAAGGGTGAGAATTTAATTGAGTTGTATAAAAAAACTTTTAAAGTTAAGAGTATATGAGTTACCAGAGTATTAAAATATAAAGAATAGGGAAGTGATAAAGATGAATATTAATAGTTTAAATTTAGCAGAGTTAATTATAATACTGGTATTAATGGGATTACTTATAATAAAAAATTGGAGGAGTAAAAAACTTAAAAGTGAATATGATATGGCAGTTCAGAAAATAGTTTCAGGAAATTTTTCATTTGATCTAACAAATGAAAAAGAAATTAATAATAAGTTTATAAAAATAACTAAGAAGCTGTTGTTTTGGGTATATAGTACTTTAAAATCATCAACAGAAATCTCAGAGCAGGTAAAGCATGTAAATAAATCCTGCAGGGAATCTATAAAAACGTCTGAAGAAATAAAAAGCAAGTTTGCTGAATTTGATGAGAAATCTAAATCAACCCTCAGGCATTTGGAGGAATTAAATAAACTATCAATAGAAACTTACAATTCTCAAGAAAAAATATATAATTTATCTAATAATGCGCGTGAAACTGCAAATAATACAGAAAATAATATAAAATCAGGAAGCAATACAGTTGAGATTGCGGTTAATATACTTGAGGATATGAATGTACATATAGAAAATTTAACAAATCATATGGGGAGTTTATCAAGTATAACCAATAGGGTTGATGATATGGCTCAATTAATAAATAAACTTTCTTCTAATATTAATCTGCTGTCATTAAATGCGGCTATTGAGGCAGCAAGAGCTGGAGAGGCAGGAAAGGGCTTTGCGGTTGTAGCCTCTGAAATTGGCAAATTGGCTGATGAAAGTTCTGAATATGCAAAAAATATTAAAAGCAACATATCTGAAATAAATACAAGGACAAATGAGGTGGTTGATGCTATGAGCATATTATCTCAAAAGAGGACAGAAGCTCATGAGTCAACAAATTCAATTAAAAATTATTTTAATGATATTAATAGTGAAATTATGGAAATAACAACATCTATACATACGGTGTCTGGAAAAATTAAAGAAGGATTAGATTTTAATAGAGAGATTAAAACAACTTCAGAGGATGTTTCAAACTTCTTCGAAGAATTCATGGCTGAACTCGATTTAATAAATGAAGATATTAAGTATCAAAATAAGTTAGAAAATGATAATGCTGAAAGCTGCAATAATATGCTAAAATCCATAGAAAACATGCTTAAGTTTACTCAAGAGTTTGAAAATATAATAGCAGATAAACTTGTTAGTAAATGCAGGATGATTTCTGAGAAATTAGTGAAAGGAGATTTAAATAAAAATAATATAAGTAAATATTGTGAAGAAAATGGAATATCAGAAGTTTATATAACCGACGACGATGGGGTAACAATTATGACTAATAATGCTCCAGCCATGGGCTTTAGATTTACAGAGGACGAAACATCTCAATCACATGTATTTAGAAAAGTCCTTGAAGATAGGAATTCTATAGTTACACAAAACTTCCAGAAAAGAGACCTAGATAATAGATATTTTAAGTATGTAGCTGTTTCAAGAAAAGACTCAAAAGGAATAGTGCAGGCAGGCTTAGATGTTGAAGATATATTAGCTTTAAAGATATGATAAGGTATAAAAACGAAAAAAGGTGAGGCGTGTTTCAATTGAAGAGCAGCCCAGCCTTTTTTTACTATGAGTTCATAATTTATAACTCTCAATTAAGTTAAGTGTGCAACTGCACAAATAAGATTAGTCACTTATTTGTTGAAACGGAGTATAAGCCATTATATAATAAATACAAGTTAAAGAAAAAACGAATTTATATAGGAAAACAGCAACGGAGCTTGTTCACTTGAATAAGTTCCGTTTTTTATTTGCATAAGTAAAGTAAGGGGAGTGTTTAAAATGAATAGTGAAGAAATTAAAAGTACATTAAAAAAATATAATTTGCAATCTTGGAGTAAGCAAAGAAATATAAATCCAATTCCAATAGAAAAAGCTGAGGGAATTTACTTCTGGGATTATGATGGAAATCGTTATTCAGATATGTCATCACAACTTGTAAATATGAATCTAGGCTTCGGAAATAAAGCCATAGGAGATGCAATTAAAGAACAGGTTGATAAATTTTGCTTTATAGGCCCATCTTATGGAGCTGAATCTAGAGCAAAGCTTGCAAAAAAAGTAGTTGAACTAATGCCTGACAACATGGGAAAGGTATTTTTCACAAATGCTGGTGCAGAATCAAATGAAAATGCTATAAAAATTGCAAGAATGTTCACTGGAAAGACAAAAGTTTTCAGCCGTTACCGCAGCTATCATGGATCTTCTTTTGGATCAGGAAACCTAACAGGAGAACCTAGAAGATATGCATTAGAACCAGGAATTCCAGGATTTATAAAATTCTTTGATCCATATATTTATAGAGAACCAATTGAATTTGAATCTGAAGAAGCAGCTACAAAATATTATTTAGCAAAGCTTAGAGAACAAATTATTTATGAAGGACCAAATAGTGTGGCAGCTATAGTACTTGAAACTATTACAGGATCAAATGGTGTAATTATTCCACCAAAAGGATATCTTCCAGGAATCAGAGCATTATGTGATGAATTTAATATACTTATGATCTGCGATGAAGTTATGACAGGCTGGGGAAGAACTGGTAAGATGTTTGCTTTTGAAAATTTTGATGTAAAACCAGATATAGTTACTTTTGCAAAAGGTGTTACCTGCGGATATGTTCAGCTTGGTGGTGTTGTTGTAACTAAAGAAATTGCAGAATATTTCGACGATAATCTGTTATCTTGTGGTCTAACATATAGTGGACATCCTCTAGCTTGTGCAGCAGGAGTTGCTACAGTAAATTATTATGAAGAAGCAAATATATTAGAAAATGTTAATACAGTAGGTAAAGTGCTTGGTGAAAAATTAGAAGCTATGAAAGCCTCTCATCCAAGTGTTGGAGATGTAAGATATATAGGATTATTTTCAGCAGTTGAACTTGTAAAAGATAAAACAACTAAGGAACCATTAGTACCATATGGCAAAGATCCGGAAGGAATAATGGGAAAAATAATTGGTCTTTTAAAAGAAAGAGAATTTATGACTTACTCTCATGAGAATATGATATTAATTTCTCCTCCGTTAATAATTACTAAAGAACAATTAGAAGAAGAACTTGCAAAATTCGATGAGGTGTTAAGCATCGTAGATAAAGAATATATTTAGATGAGGTGAATTAGATGGCATATGAATTTAGTTTACCAGGACGTACAATTCTTGGAGATAACGCATTAGAAGCCAGTGAAAATGTGATAAAGACTTTTGGAAAAAAAGCATTTATAGTTTCAGGAAAAAATGTGACTAAAGCGGGGACAGTTAAAATCCTTACAGACTGCTTAACTAAATGGGAAATTGATTTTGAAGTGTTTAATGACATTACAGGTGAACCAACAGAAGTTATGACTGAAAGTGGTGTAAAAGCGTATAAGGCAGCAAAGTGTGATTTCTTAATAGCCATAGGTGGAGGAAGCCCTCTAGATAGTGGTAAAGCAATTGCAGCAATGACAAAATTAGAAGGCGAGATATGTGATTATATGGGAAAGTCAATAGAAGGTGATTTCCCCAAAATGGTGTTAATTCCAACTACAGCAGGCACAGGATCGGAAGCTACAAAATTTACGGTAATCACAGATTCAAAGAAGAATATCAAAATGCTTCTAAAGGGAGAAGCATTGCTACCAGATTTGGCAGTTATTGATTCTAAGTTTTCACTCACAGCACCAAAAGGCGTAACAGCAGCAACTGGAATGGATGCACTTACACATGCAGTAGAAGCATATACTTCTAAAAAAGCAGGCCCATTAACAGATACTTTTGCTTTAGCTGCTATTAAAAGAATTTTTGAGTATTTACCTCTAGCTTATTTAAATGGTCAAGATAAAAAGGCAAGAGAAGAAATGGCTATAGCAGCTTATGAGGCAGGGATATGTATAAATAATTCTTCTGTAACAATAGTTCATGGAATGAGTAGACCTATAGGAGCTAATTTTCATGTAGCTCATGGAATTTCAAACGCTATGCTTATAAAGGAATGTTTAACTTATGTTTTAGATGGAACATATGAACGTTTTGGAAATATAGGAAGAGCAATAGGTGCAGCAGACGAAACAAAAAGTGATAAAGAAGCAGCAGAAGCTTTTTTAGAAAAACTTACAGAACTATGTGATATATGCGAAATTCCTACTTTAAAGGAATATGGAATTAATAAAGAAGATTTTGATGCAGTAGTAAATAAAATGGCCCAAGATGCCATTGACAGTGGAAGTCCATCTAATACAATAAAAGAGGTTACAAAAGAGGATTTATTAAAAATATATAGTCAGCTATGGTAGAAATTAAATAAAAACTAATAATAAAATTTTCTTAGATTATTAAAAAATATAGAACAATTGCAACGGCGCAAAACCTAAAAAGTTTTGCGCCGTTTTTTAATTGAAAGAAAGCTAGCAGCTTTAATTCAAAATTGTTAATTGTTAACTACAAATTGTTAACTTGAGAAAAGGAGGTTTAAATTGATGAATACAGCGATAAATAAAACTGAACTTCCAAATTCAATGGAAGAAAATATAGAAATAAAAATAGAAAATTTAAGTATGGTTTACCAAGATAAAAATGGAGGTGAGCCAGTAACAGCACTTAAAAATGTAAATTTAGAAGTTAAGGAAGGCGAATTTATTTCACTTCTTGGACCCTCAGGTTGTGGTAAAACAACTTTACTTAGAATAATAGCTGATCTGCTTCAGCCTTCAAGTGGAAAAGTAACGGTAAGAGGACAAACTCCGAGAGATATAAGATTACAAAAAAAATATGGAATAGTATTTCAAAACCCAGTTTTATATGATTGGAGAACAGTTAGAAGAAATGTATGTATGCCTATGGAACTTTTAGAAATGCCTAAGCCTAAGCGTACAGAAAGAGTTACAGAAATGCTCGATTTAGTTGGACTCACGAATTTTGGAAAACATTATCCTTATGAACTTAGTGGAGGAATGCAGCAAAGAGTTGGGATTGCCAGAGCACTTGCAATTAATCCAGAAATACTTTTAATGGATGAACCATTTTCAGCCTTAGATGAATTTACACGTGAGAAGCTTCATGAGGACTTACTTAATATATGGACAAAAACAAAAAAGACTGTAATATTTGTAACTCACAATATTTCAGAAGCAGTATTTTTATCAGATAAAGTGGTAGTGCTTTCACCACATCCTGGACGTGTTTCAGCAGTAATTGATATTGATATACCAAGACCAAGAAACATGGAATCAAAACAAACAACACAATTTTATGATTATATAACAAAGATTCGAAATAGCTTTGAGGGGGTGTAGCCATGATAGATAAGAAAGAAAAATATAAGGTTAATTTAGTCTGGACTATTGGAATTATTCTAGTTTGGGAATTAATTGCTTTCTTTCTAGACAAAATAGCTAAAGATCCTATGGCAGCATCAAAATTGCCATATCCTCATGAGGTTGTAATATCAATTACTCAAAATTTTACAGAACTTGTGGGAGCAGCTGGATTGACTTTTTCAAGAGCAGTCATGGGTTTTGCTCTTGGAACAGCCATAGGGGTTGTGTTAGCAATAATTATGAGTTTATCAAGGGTTGTTGAAAAAATATCTTTGCCATACCTTATTGTATCGCAAATGGTACCTGTTTTAGGGCTGGCGCCTATTATCTTCACTCTTGTAAAAGATATGGATGCATCAAGAATAATAATTGCAGCCTACATCACGTTTTTTCCAGTATCCATAAATATGTTAAGTGGATTAAACAGTGTTGATAGCGAAAAGAAAGAATTACTATATTCTTACGCAGCAAAGAAAAAGAGCATTTATTACAAACTTATGATTCCATATTCTCTTCCATATTTATTTGCAGGCTTAAAAATAGCAGCACCAATGTCAATTACAGCTTCTATTTTAATAGATATGCTTGGCTCAAGCGGAGGAATTGGAGTAAAGCTTCTTTATTCTTTATATTCAGGAACAAAAGATGTATTTTGGGCTTCAGTGGTGACAAGTGCTCTTATGGGTATTATTAGTTATTTCATTGTTATCTTAGCTGAAAAAATTTGTATGCCTTGGAGAAAACAAATTACATAAAACGCGTAAAGAGATAATTGTATTAGAAATTATTAGTTTTGGAATACTTCTTAAAGAAAGGGGATCAATATATGGGAGAAAAAATTAAAAATGTTCTATGGCCATTAGGCTTTGGAATTTTAATAATAGCTATTTGGGAATTAGGTTTTATCCATAGTGCCTTGGGTTTTAAGCCTTTTCAACTACCAATACCTTCACAGATAGTAAAAACGCTGCAGAGTAATTTTTCTAAAGCGATATATGATACTTCGGTTACAGTATCAGGAGCATTAGTGGGAATGGCTTTAGGCTGCATAATTGGTTTTATTGTTGCTCTTATAGCTACTCAGTTTCCAAAGTGGGGTTATACAGGACTTACAGTAATATCAGCCTTTAATGCAATTCCAATTGTTGCATTATCGCCTATAATGAATCGCTGGTTTACCAGTGGATTTGCACAAAAGGTTGGAGTCGTAACAGTTGTATGCATGGCTGCAATGGCAATTAATGCCTATCGTGGTTTAAATGACTTAAAACCATTTTCAAAGGATCTGTTAGAATCTTATGCAGCATCCAATAAAATTATATTTTTTAAACTTCGTCTGCCTAATTGTCTTCCAAGTATATTTACAGCATTGAAAATTAATGTTGCCGCAGCAATAATGGCAGCTATGATAAGTGAATATTTTGCTTCATCAACTTCAGGTATTGGCTTTGGAGTAAAAGATAATTTAAGAAAAGGAATGATGGCAATGGGGTGGTCTTACATAGTTATGGCAGCTGTAATTGGTATTGTTCTATACTCAATAATTATACTGGTAGAACGCAGAGCTATAAAATGGCATGCTTCACAAAGATAAAAATTTTATTTAATAGGGAGGAATTTAATTATGAAAAAAAGATTATTAGCTTTATTTACAATGATAATGATGATGACTGCAATGCTTATAGGATGTGGATCTAATTCATCCTCATCAGGCTCGTCAAATTCAGGTGACACGGCAAAGACAAGTGATGGAGGACTTCAAAAAGTAACACTTCAATTAAAATGGCTTCCACAATCACAATTTATGGGATACTATGTGGCAGCAGCAAAAGGTTACTATAAAGATGAAGGAATTGATCTTCAAATTCTTCCAGGTGGAAGTGACATTATTCCAGAACAAAACGTATATAACGGCGTAGCAGATATTGGAGTTAGCTGGGTATCAAGTTTAATGACATATCAAGCTCAAGGCTATAATTTACAAGAGGTTGCTCAAACCTTTCAAAAGTCAGGTATGTTACTAGTATCTAAGAAAGAAAAGGGAATTACTTCACCAAAAGATTTAGCAGGTAAAAAAGTTGCAAACTGGTTTGGTGGAAACGAATATGAACTTCTTGCACTACTTGCAAAATATAATCTAGACAAAGAGAAAGATTTAAAGCTTGTACAACAAGACTTTACAATGGATCAGCTAAAAGAAGGTTCTGTAGATGCAGCTTCAGCAATGACATATAACGAACTAGGGTTAGTACTTGAAGGTGGAACAAGCAAAGACGACTTAAACATAATAGACATGAATGATGAAGGCGTTGCAATGATGGAAGACTGTCTATTTGTAAATTCTGATTGGGCATCTAAAAACAAAGATTTATTAGTTAAGTTCTTAAAAGCTTCAATCAAAGGCTGGCAGGATGCAGTTAAAGATCCAGAAGCAGCAGGAAAGACAGTTTACGATGTTGATAAATCAGTATCTTTAGATCACCAAGTATACATGGCAAAAGAAGTTGCAAAACTTGTAGCTCCAGAAGGTTTTGATACTTCAAAGATCGGACAAATCGATATGAATGCTATTAAACAAACAGGGGATTTCTTAAAGAAATACAATAAAGATTTAGCTAAAGATCCAGTAGTTGATGATACTACATTTACATCAAAATATTTGGATGAAGCTGAAAAATAGTTATGAGCTATAAATTATAAGTTATGAATTATTAGTGACAAGTTATTAAGTTAAGGATAGAAGTTTTAAGTCAGGTTTAAAAATTTTTAATTTAAATTTTAAAGATTATAGAAATATAATTTTGAAAAACTTAAGGCTTTTCTTCCTTAACTTATCACTCATAACTCGTCACTTATAACTAAAAAAGGTTGGGAGGAGAATTTTTATGGATTTAATTATTAAAAATGGGACTATTGTAACACCATCAGAGTCTTATATAGCTGATATAGGTGTAAATAATGGAAAAATAGTAGCAATAGGAACTGGTTTTTCTGAAGAAGGTGCTAAGGTAGTAGATGCAAAGGGAAAGTTAGTATTACCAGGTGCCATTGATGCTCATACACATTTAGCAATGCCATTTGGAGGAACAGTTTCAGCAGATAATTATCTTGCAGGAACAAGAGCAGCAGCTTGTGGTGGTGTTACAACAGTTTTTGATTATCCAATGCAAAGAAAAGGAAGTGGGATAATTGAAACCATTGAGTCAAGAAAAGATATCTGTGATGCTGAAGCCTGCGTAGACTATGCATTTCACTGCTGTATAACAGACTTAAATGGCGGCGCTATTTTAGATGAATTTGAAGCTGCTGTTAATTATGGAATTACAAGCTTTAAATGCTTCTTAGTATATAAGAAGGAAGGCATGATGGTAGACGATGGGACTTTGGTCAAAATATTATTAAAAGCAAAAGAAACAGGTGCTATTACTAATATTCATGCAGAGAATCCAGATGTAATTGACTTGAATATTGAAAAATTCTTAAAAGAGGGCAAGACTTCAGCCTGGTATCACTATTTAAGCAGACCAGAATTTGTAGAAGCAGAAGCTGACAAGAGGGCAATTCACTGGGCTAAATCGGTGGAAGCACCATTATATATAGTTCATATGGCAGACAAAGAAGGCTTGGAAGCAGCTATAGCTGCAAAAAATGATGGTCATGAGATTTATATAGAAACATGTCCGCAGTATTTGGAATTTACCTGTGATGTATATAAGAGAGAAGATGGAAGAAACTTTGTATGCTCACCTCCAATGAAAGGTCATGAGAGCCAGGATGCACTTTGGAAGGCAATTGAATCAGGTGCTATAGATACTGTAGCTACAGATCACTGTCCATTCCAAAGCTATGAAAAAGACTGGGGAAAAGATGATTTCACAAAGATCCCTAATGGTTGTGCAGGGGTAGAAAACTTATATCCTTATATGCTTTCAGCAGCAAATGAAGGGAAAATAACTTTTAATCGTGCAGTTGAATTGTGTTCGTTTAATCCAGCTAAAATATTTGGCTGTGCAGATAAAGGATCTTTAGCAGTTGGAAAGGATGCAGATATTGTAATTTATGATCCAAATAAAGATTTCACAATTTCAGTAGATAACATGCATTCAGATTATGATCACACTATTTGGGAAGGAAAGAAACTTCACGGATATCCAGTAAAGACCTTTGTACGTGGAAATTTAGTATATGATGATGGAAACTTTGTTGGAAAGCCAGGGTTTGGACAATTTGTAAAGAGAGTAGGACGTAAATAGTAAGGCGTATGAAAGAAAATAGGCAAGGTTACTTACTTGTTATTTCTTTGATAATGCTTAAACAGGCAGATAATTAGGAGGAATGGAAATGAGTAGTTTATTTAATAAGGATATTTCTATTAATGAATATGTGTCAGGGTGTCTTTTATGCAATGAAGCACCTTGTAGTAAAGCTTGTCCCCACATGCTTGAGGCGGATAACATTATTCGTTCTTTAAGATTTGAAAACAAGGCTGGGGCAGTGAATAAACTGCCACATCCGCTTCCTTGTGAGACTTGCAAAGGAAAACCATGCAAAGAAGCATGTTTAAAAGGAAAAATTAATGAACCAGTACCAATCGATAAAATTATGAAAGCAATTGCAGCTGAACCTAAAGTAAAAGAGGAAGATGTTGATTTATCTATAGATTTTTGCGGTGTTCATACTGAAAACCCATTTTTCCTTTCTTCATCAGTAGTTGGAAGCAATTATGAGATGGTGGCTAAGGCTTTTGATATGGGATGGGCAGGAGTAGCTTTTAAAACTATCGGTATGTTTGTACCAAAAGAAGTTTCTCCAAGGTTCGCAGCTTTAACTAAGGAAAATTTACCTTTTATAGGTTTTAAAAATATAGAACAGATTTCAGATCATACCTTAGAAGAAAATATTCAGTTTTTAAAACAGTTAAAGAAAGATTATCCAACTAAAGTCATTGTTGCATCAATTATGGGACAGAATGAGGAAGAGTGGACTAAGCTTGCAAGGCTTATGACAGAAGCAGGAGCTGATATCATAGAATGTAATTTCTCGTGTCCACATATGACAGGGGAAGGTTTAGGCTCTGACGTTGGACAAAATCCAGAATTAGTTGCTTTGTATACTAAGGCAACTAGAAAAGGAACTCATTTGCCAATACTTGCAAAGATGACACCTAATATTGGCAACATGGAAATACCAGCAATGGCTGCAATGAAAGCAGGAGCTACAGGAATTGCTGCTATTAATACAATTAAGAGTATTATGAATATAGATCTGGAGAGCTTTGAATCTGCACCAAATGTAGAAGGAAAGTCAAGCGTTGGAGGGTATTCTGGAAAGGCAGTAAAACCAATAGCATTAAGGTTTATTCATAATATGAAGGTCTGTGAGGATTTAAAAGATGCACCTATAAGCGGAATGGGTGGTATTGAAACGTGGGTAGATGCAGCTGAGTTTTTGGCTTTAGGCTGTGAAAATCTACAAATAACTACTTCAGTTATGCAATATGGTTATAGGATTATTGATGATTTGATAGGTGGAATGAAATTATATTTAAGTTCACAAGGTTATAAAAGTGTAGGTGAAATAATTGGGAAAGCCTTACCTAATATCGTTCCAGCAGACGAGCTTGAAAGAGACGGTATATGCTATCCAAAATTTGATAGAGAAAAGTGCTTAGGTTGTGGAAGATGTTATTTATCATGTTTTGATGGAGGGCATCAGGCTATAAAAATGGATGAAAAGACAAACAAACCTATGCTTATAGCAAATAAGTGTGTTGGATGTCAGTTATGTTCTACTGTCTGTCCAGTTAATGCAATCTCACCAGCCAAAAGAGTAATAAAAAAATAAAGTTTTTTAAATAGATTAAACGGATTTAAAGGGAGGATATTGATATGATTACATGTAATATTGAAAGAATGGACGATAAAATTAAAACTTTTAGCAAGTTTGGTGATACAGGAAATGGAGGTATAACAAGATTATCTTTATCTCCAGCAGCTTTAGAAGCTAGAGAAGAATTTTGCAAAAGGTGTAAAGCCCTTGGAATGGAAATAAAGACAGATGATATGGCTAACATTTATGCAACAATTAAAGGTGAAGCAGATTTACCAGCTATTATGATGGGATCGCACGCGGATTCAGTTAAACAAGGAGGAAATTATGACGGTATTCTAGGTGTTCTTACTGCTTTAGAGGCAGCAGAAACCATAGTTACAGAAAAAATACCTCATAAACATCCAATAACAGTAGTTATATGGACTAATGAAGAAGGTGCTCGTTTTGAACCAGCAATGATGTCATCAGGAGTCATAACAGGAAAATTTGATAAAGATGTAATGCTTGCATCTACAGATACAGAAGGGGTTACATTTAAAGAAGCTTTAGAAGCTAGTGGATATATGGGAGAGCCTTCTAATAGAATGACTCCTGAAAAATATATGGCATTAGTAGAGCTTCATATAGAGCAAGGACCAGTCTTAGAAGATGAGAAAATTGATATAGGCGTTGTTGAAGGTGTCTGCGGTATGATTAACTACGAATTTACATTTGTAGGTCAGGCTGATCATGCAGGAACAACACCAATGAAATATAGAAAAGACGCGTTATATGCAGCAGTAAAAACAATTCAATATCTCCATGATGAACTTGATAAACTTGACAGTAAGCTAGTATATACAACAGGAAAGATTTCAGCGCATCCAAATATTCATACTGTTATTCCTGACATCGTAAAGTTCACTTTAGATGCTAGGCATCAAGATCCAGAAGTGATTAAGCAGGTTCTTAGCATTATTAAAGCTATTCCTAAGGTAGTTGAGAAATGTACAGCAAGCTATGAGGAAGCATGGTCACGTAAGACAGTTCATTATTATCCTGAATTTATAGATTATGTTGAAAAGAACGCCAAGGAATATGGATACTCCTCAATGAGAATGTATAGTGGTCCAGGCCATGATGCACAATTCATTACAGATGTGATTCCAACTACAATGATTTTTGTTCCAAGTAAAGATGGACACAGTCACTGTGAAAAGGAATTTACACCTGTTGAAAACTGCTGGAAGGGTGCAAATGTATTATTACAAACAATCTTAGATATAGATAAAAGTAATTAAGAGTTAAGTATAAAAGCCAATCTTATGACGTTAATGCATAAGATTGGCTTTTTTATTTAGTTAAGTCTTTTATTGAAGTACTATCTAATGAAGGTCTCTTTTCAATATCAACTATTCCTAAATTATAGGGACCATAAGCGATTATAGAATCTAGATGGCTATCTGTAACAGCATTCATATCATTAATTTTGATATTTTTGTTAGAATCTTTATATTTATCGAACATAACTATACCTCCATGAATTATTCTTTTGAATCCACATATATATATTTTGCCCAATAGGATGTTTAAAAATACAATATAATAAAATTATTTATATTAAAAGATTAGATTCTTTACGGATAATAGTCAGATTTATGTTTATAATAACTTTAGCATAAGTATATTAATAGGAATGGTGATTATGGATACTCTAGAAAAATCTTATTCATATGTATTTAAAGGCATATTAAAAGCTGTAAATCCTATAAAGAAAAAAATAATAAAGACTGAGTGTAAAGTTCATAAATTCATAAATGTTCAGGCCGTAATAATATTAAAAAATGATGGACATATAGAAGCGCATAAACTTATGAACTTATATATAGATGATATAAATGCAGGAGTAGTTTGGGCTGATCAAGATCTAAAAAGCAATAATCATTTTTATAATCCACATAAGGACAAAGGACTATATGGAAGCAGCAATGCAAAAAAGGAATGCATATCATACTACGCAAAAGCTCTTGATGATTATTTTCATGGTGATATTAGAAGTTCGATGTTCTATTTAGGGGCAGCTTGTCATTTAATTCAAGACTTGACAGTTCCACAGCATGCTAACGTTAATTTATTAGATAATCACAGAAGTTATGAGAATTGGGTAATTAGAATGCATATACATTATGATGAATTCAAAATAAAAGAAGGAGGAATATATTTTAATTCTTTAAATCAATATATTATTTCTAATAGCAAAAGAGCTATAAATATATATAGGAAGCATTCTCATGTGAAAAACAGGAGTGTAAGGTTTCGTCTGATTACTTCGAGGATACTAACAATGGCTGAGGCTACCACTGCAGGTTTAATGTTTAAATTTTATAGAGACATAGAAGAAATTAAGTCCATTAGAATTACTAAGCAGAAAAATTCCTTTGAGGATATTATAAGGAGATTAATAGGTTAATTGGAATATATAATATTAATTAGCATATTTTTTACAAAATATGTTATAATCAATTTATGATAGCAAAGTTTTCTAATATTATGAAAGTAAATATGTATGATGATAAAAGGACGTAATAGTAAGATTTGTTAGGGATTATAAATTTTGGGATTGTGTTATTTTTTATTGGATTAAATTTGTAGATGTATTTAAATAGTTATAAAGGCTTATTTTTGGGAGGAGAGTTAGGTGAGTAAATGCATGGAAGATTTACAAAATGCTAACACTTTAAAAAAGAGGACGAAGAGATTAAAAATAGGAGTTTTAGTTACTATAATAATAATTATATTTGGAACTATAGGAGTATTAAAATATAAATCAAATAGAGCTTCTACGGATAATTATTTATCATTAAATACAATAATTAGTACATTTAATAAAGGAGGTCTAATTCTCAAAGAAGATAAGTTAAAGTCTCCAGAGGATTTTGCTTTAAATGAAATAAAACCTGCTATTTTTAATATAGGAGATAGGAAGGATACACTTCTAATATATATTTTCAAGTCTTTTTTAGAACGAGATGAAATACTAAGACAAACTGATAAGTTTAACAATCCATTTTCTATAGAACAAATTCCTTTTAAAGCTAAGAATGCACTTATTGTTTATATTCCTTATGAATTACCAAAAACCGAGGAGGAGTATGCACCTATTAATAAACTGATAAGCACAATTTCTTCTACAGTGTTTAAGCAATTAAATGATGGTAAAGAGAAAGTATATAAAGGAGAAAGTGCAAACTGGGAGGGAACTTTTACTTTTAAATACTACGAACATTGGTTTCAAGATGAAAAGGCGATTCATTATGATAGTTACAGTTGGACATTCCCAGAAATCAAGTATAAAATGTCTGATATAAATGCCGTGGGTCCTATTACGTTTGAATATAAAGCTGGTAGCGAAAGTGGTAAATCCACAGGTATAATGCTTAATGAAGATGGACATGCTGATTTGGGAAGTGGAGGCGGTACTGGCCCAATACCAAGGGAAAATGAAGAAGTAAGTTTCACTATTAAATGGGAAGATAAAGAAGAGCATATTGTATTAAAGCCTCAATAATAAATGACAAAAATATTACAAAAGAATGTTTAAAGAAGAATATTACTGAGGCTGAAATTTAGAGTACCCAATTATGATACTAAGGAAAAAATAAGTGGAGTTTTTACAAAAATGGACTGCTAATATTGCAGTCCATTTTTTGCATATATTCTTTTAATAATGTGCTATTTTCTGAAATAAAAAAGCTCTTATTGTAAATGTCTACTCCATGGCAATATTCTGAATTAGTTCAAAATGCGTAGGCTGCCATCCAAGTCTTTCTTGAGTTAAAGCGTTGGATGCAGGAATATCTGCAGCAATAAGCTGACCTAGAGGTCCTCCCAAATGATTAACTGATTCCTCTGAGGAGATAGATTTAACTGGCAGGTTAAGGCGACGGCCGATAGCTTCCGCGATTTCTTTAAAAGGTATTCCCTCATTTGCTACTGCATGAAATATTGACCCAGCTGGTGCTTGTTCTAGTGCTAGTCTGTAAAGCTTAGCAGCATCAAGTCTGTGAACAGCTGGCCAGCGATTTGAACCATCGCCTACATAAGCTGAAAAGCCTTTGTTGCGAGCTATTTCAATAAGCATAGTAACTAAGCCATATCGTTCACCATCACCATATACTATCGGAGCAGGACGAACTACTGAAGCACGTACACCTTTAGATGCCAGTGAAAGTGTCAATGTTTCTGAAGCAGTTCGAGGACCTGCAGTTAAGCTTGAACTAGCCTTATCATCTTCTGTTAGTAAGAAGCCAGGCTTGATGCCGGCAGTTCCAAATGTCACCACTAATGGTTTATTGGATCCTGCAAGTGCACTGCCGAGTGCATCTATAGCGCGGCGATCAGTTTCACAGCAAGCAGCAAAATTTGTAATAAAATTGTCATGATCAAAAGCTGCATGAATTACGCCGTCTGCTGAAGACGCTCCACTGCGAAGGCTTTCTAGATCATCCAAAGATCCACGATGAGCTGTAGCTCCAGCAGCAGTAAGCGACGCAGCTGATGAATCTGACCTAGCAAGACCTATTACCTCATGTCCTGCACCAAGTAGTTCTTCAACGATTTTAGAGCCTATAAATCCTGTAGCGCCTGTAACAAAAATACGCATATTAAATTCCACCTTTCAAGTTAATTATATTTATAATATTATAAGTTACAGATTATACAATACGTAACTTATAATGTGATTATATCATTATATATTTTAAGTTACAAGTTATTTTGTATGTAACTTGTGATAAAATGAATTTTCATTTAAGAGGAATTAGAGATTCAAAGTTATACTAAACACTGTCACAAGTATATATAATAAACATGCTGACTTAAATAGAGCTATTAAAACCAATGAAGTATCAATAGACCTTGAATTAAAAATCAGTTACATTCAATGTAATTTGAAACATAAAGTTAAAAATGATATAATTAAAAATAAAATAAGAAAGCGGTGATAAATTTGGATAAGATCTCCTTAGATAAAGAAATAATTCTTGATGCAACAGAAGAAGTCATTCGCCGTTTCGGACCAGATAAAGCGAATATCACTGATGTAGCAAAATCATTGAAAGTAAGCCACGCTGCTATTTATAGATATTATAATGGAAAAACAGCCCTATGGAATGCTGTTACTGAGCGTTGGCTTACGCATTTGCATGCTCCGTCAAATGACATATTAAAAGAAGATAGTCCTGCAGATGTTAAACTTAGTAATTTACTAGAAAGCTTTGTTGAGGCTAAACATCACAGTTCTATCAATGATCCGGAAATGTTTGCAAATTACATAAAATTAGCACAAAGCTCAATGGAAGTGATAGAGAAGAGCAAAGAAGAGGGAATTAACTGTATTGAAAAGATTATAGTACAAGGAATTACAGAAGGCATATTTTTTACAGAATCCCCTTGTCAAGAGGCAAGAGCAGTATATCTTGCAACAAGTGTTTTTATATATCCAAGCTCATTTGAAGATCCAGATCGAAAACAAAACATACAATCTGTTGTAAAGCTTCTAATAAGAGGACTTAAAAATCCTAATATATGAATAATTTATGTATAGGAAGCGGCCGACAATAACTCAGTCATTTCTTATGTAATTTACAAAAGACAGTTTTAAGTTATATATGAGATGGGTATTCTATAAAATTGAAGCCATAGAGAAAAGCAAATCTCTAATGGCTTTAATTTATATCTTAGAATATTTCTCTGAAGGAGTATTGCGTACCAAATTTTTTATCTATAAGCTTTAAAGAATGAGCGAATTTCTTCAGCGAGAGGTTCAGGATCTTCCATAGCAGTAAAATGTCCACCCCTAGGCATTGTAGTCCATCGAGTGACATTTAAATGATTCATAGCCCATTTTTTGGGTGGCAGCAATACATCAGCTGGGAAAAGGGCTATACCTGTTGGTACATCTATGTGTCCCATTGGTGGTAATGAATGTACATTTTCATAATATGCATTTGCTGATGAGCGTATAGTATTTGTGATCCAGTAGATCATTATATTAGTGAGAAGTTCATCTTTACTAAAGCTTTTATTTAAATCACCATTACAATCACTCCAGCCACGGAATTTTTCTATAATCCATGCAGCCAAACCTACAGGTGAGTCAGAAAGTCCGTAGGCGATGGTTTGAGGTTTTGTAGATTGAATAGACATATAACCTCCCTCATTTGAAACCCATTCAGAGGCATTTTTCTCATATTGTAATTCCTCCTCTGAAAGTTCTGACTCATTCTGAGAAGCCGTAAGATTTCTAATAATACCGATATCTGTTAGATGGATTCCTATTAGAAGTTCTGGATGGTTTAGTGCCAAGTATCTTGTAACCCCTGAACCCATATCTCCTCCTGCAGCAGCGAATTTACTATAGCCAAGCTTTTCTGTCATTAGTTTAACCCAAAGCTCAGAAACACTATAATTGTTCATGCCACTATGTTTTGAAGCACTAGAAAAACCAAAGCCAGGTAGTGAAGGGACGATTACATCAAAAGAGTCTTTAGGATCACCTCCATAACTTGCAGGATCAGTAAGAAGGGGGATAATCTTTTGATAACGAATGAAACTATCAGGCCATCCATGAGTAAGTATAATTGGTGTTGGATTAGGTCCTTTACCTTTTTCGTGTATGAAGTGAATATCTATCCCATCCACATTACAGCGAAAATTAGAAAAACGATTTAATTCTTTTTCTTGTGCACGCCAGTCAAATTCATCCTTCCAATATGAAACAAGTGATTTTAAATAATTTATGTCAGTACCTCGCTCCCAATCTGAGCCTTCTATTTGATCAGGCCAGCGTACATGCGAGAGCCTGTATTTTAAATCATTAAGTACCTCATCAGATACTTGGATATTGAATTTTTCAATAGACATAATAATTCTCCTTTCATTAAGCTATGGTGAAATTAGTTAATCATAGCTTTTCTTCAGTGATTAATAATACGTATTATTTAGAAAATGTTATTTAGTTCTTTAATAATAGTTTATCATTTAGAAAATATGATACAATGTGATAAATGAAGCTTCTAACTATACTATTTGTAAAAGTATAGTTAGAAAGATAATAAAACTATTTGCCCTTAATTAATGAAAAATATCAATGGCAGTTTGAATTAATTATTTATTTTAATGTGCCCAATGGAGGAATGTTTATGCCACAGGTGGATCGTCACAAGAATAGAACTGTATATATTGAATTTATTGCAAATGAAAATTTTATAAATCTTCCTTATAGGGATCGTTTAACTATAACTTTTATTACGAGTGGAAGTATGCATTTACAATTGAATGATAGTTCTATAAAAATTGCAGCTCCAAGTATCCTTTGTTTATCGATGGAGGATAAAATACAAGTTCTTGAAAAGTGTAATGTAGCTTCTCAATCATTTTGTTTTCATCCTGAATTTTTTAATACAGCTCATTTTTCAGAAACTAATGGCTATCTGTCAACTAATCTAAAGATAAAAAGAGGTCTTTCACTTTTTAAAAAGGATAATATTAATACTGGGGTATATACTGCAATTGAGAAAGCCTATCCAAAATTATATGAGTGGTTTTTTATTATGGGAACTGAAGTATATGCACAGAGTGATTCTCTTTGGGTGTGCAGAATAAAAAAGTATTTAATACAAATCCTTGGTTTACTTGAGGAGTTTAACCACCATAGCGAAAAATTGCCTGTTAACTTAGCCTTAGAATATATATACATAAACTATTCTGATAAAATAACTTTAGAAGATTTAACAAGATATGCTCATTTGAATCGAGTGTCATTAAATAGAATGTTTCAAGATTTATATGGATGTACAGCAATAGGATACTTGATTTCATATCGCTTAAAAGTAGCTGAAGATCTTTTGACTCATACAGATATGAGTTTAAATGAAATTGCAAATGCTACTGGATTTGAGTATGATACATATTTTATAAAACAATTTACTGCTAAGAAAGACATAACACCAACAGAATTTAGGAAGGCTTCGCGGGAGTTTTCAAAACAGCAATAATAAATTTTAAGATTATAAAAGGATCAAGAAAATAAATTTGTATTAAATAAAGATAATATTTACGCGCAGAATAAAATTACTGCGTGTTTTTTTGTATATTAGTTTTACTTTATTTACATTATTGGATCAGAGAAGGTCTGAATTTAGGGCTTTTACAATATTTAAAAGAATAATTTTATAATTTTAGGGAAATATTATGAAATTATTTTTAAATAAATCATTGAAGTATTCGTTTTCATGTGGTAAAATTGATTTATAAATTGGTATGACCAATTTGCAATGCTTTGTGTAGGATGTAAATAGAAAAATAGTTATGAAATGATGTTTCTAACTATTCAAACACACAATGCTTTTATAAAAAAACACTTTAACAAATATAAAGGGATAAAGGAGAGGGAAAGTATGAATATTCTGTTATGTGTGAAGCAGGTTCCGGATGATTCCATTGAAATTCATTTGGATAATGAGAAGAAAAAACCTAATCTAAATGGAGTAAGTTTGGTAGCAAATGCATTTGATACGTATGCATTAGAGCTAGCAGTTCGTTTTGTTGAGGCTAATGGTGGAATGGTTAGTGTATTAACTGTTGGAGCTGATGATTCTTTAAACACATTAAAAAATTGTCTTGCTGTAGGAGCTAAAGAAGCATTCTTTGTAAAAGATGATTTATATGCAGATTTAGATGCTATGGGAACAGCTGAAGTCTTGGCAGATGCTATTCATAAAATTGAAAAGGACAAGGGTGAAAAATTTGATTTAATTCTTTGTGGAAAGGAATCTACAGATGAAATTACTGGTCAAGTAGGAGCTATGCTTGCTGAAAAATTAAAAACAGGTTTTATTAGCAGCGCAATTGAAATAGCTTTGAAAGATAATGGAATGGAAGTTCATCAAGAAACTGAAGAAGGATATAATTTAGTTTCTTTAGAATCTCCAGCTGTAATCACAGTAAGTAAACCAGATTATGATCCACGTTATCCTACTATTAAAACTAAGATGGCAAGCCGTAAGGCGGTAATTCCAACTTATTCAGCAGCAGAAATTGGAGAGGTAAAACAAGCAAAAGTACATTGCATTCAATATGTTGCACCTCCTAAGAAAGAGGCTGGTATCAAAATTCAAGAGAAAGATGCTGCAATTTCAGTAAGTGCTGTTATAGAGCAAATGAAAAAAGATAAAGCAATCTAATTAAGGAGGAAAAGAAAGTATGAAAGCATTATTGTTTATTGAAACAGATGGAGAAAAAGTACTAGGTGGAAGTCTCGAACTTATTAGCGCAGTAAAGGCATTAGATGCGGAAGCAGCAGCTCTTATAGTAGGCAGCAGGGCAGCTTCAGAAACAGTGGCAGATTTGGGGATTCCAGTTATTTTTATAGATGCTGCTACAGATTGTGATACATTAACAGAAGTATTATCAGAAACTGTTAAAGAACAAAACCCAGATATTATTTTATTAGCAAACACAACAGCAGCTAAAGACATTGCACCACGTATTGCGGGACGTATGAGTTTAGGATGCGTAAGTGATGTAATAGGAATGAATAAAACTGACGACAAAGTTATATATACTAGACCAGCTTATGGTGGAACAATTTTAGAACATATTGAAGTAGATGGTACAGCTGTAGTTACAGTTAGAAATGGAAGTTTTCCAAAACCAGAAGCTGCTTCAAATGCAGGAGTTACAGAAAAGAAGATAGAAATTTCAGCTGATGCCATTAAGGCAAAAATTATTGATACAGTAAAAGAAATTTCTGAATCAGTTAATTTAGAAGAGGCTGAGGTTATTGTTTCTGGTGGACGTGGAATGGGAAATGCAGAAAATTTCAAACTTGTTGAAGAATTAGCTAGTGTGCTTGGTGGTGTAGTTGGTGCAACAAGACCAGCTATTGAGGATGGATGGATTTCTCGTGCACATCAAGTTGGACAATCAGGAAAGATTGTAGCACCAAAACTTTATATTGCATGTGGTATTTCTGGAGCAACACAACATACATCTGGAATGACAGGTTCTGGTTATATTGTGGCAATTAATAAAGATGAGGAAGCTCCAATTTTTGAAATTGCTAATGTAAGTATTGTTGGAAATGTAACAGAGATTCTTCCAGTTATGATTGAAGAAATGAAAAAAGTAAAAGCAGAGTAAAGTTTTTTTCCAGATAAGAAAAGAGTTACCGTACTAAAAAATTATTGCGATAACTTAGAAATAAATCTCAATTCACAAGAAAATGAAATTATATATAAAATTTCACACTTGTATACTTAGAGAATTATTGAAAAAACATAAATGAATAAGAAACGCAGTATATAAAAAATAATTAAATCCGAATATATGTAAAAGCAGTATTAAACAGCAAGTGGGAAAATAAATAATCACGATGTAGTGGTCGTACCAATTGTAAAAAGGTTATACCATTTGAAAAATGTATAAGGAGGATAAAAAAATGCTGTTTTTTAAATTTTTAATGGCCATATTACCAATCCTTTGGCTCATAATTGCACTTAGCGGATTAAAGATGCCAGGTTATAAAGCCTGCTCTATTGCACTTGTTCTTACAATGTTTTTAGCTATTTTTTTCTGGAAATTAAATGTGGTTTATGCTGCGACAGGGGTATTAGAAGGAATACTTAACGCATTGTGGCCGATCTGTCTAGTTATTATTGCAGCTTTGTTTACGTATAATTTAATTTTACGTACAGGTGCGATGGATTTCATAAAAGAAATGTTAGCTGGAGTTTCTGTGGATAAAAGGGTTTTAACATTAATTATTGGATGGGGATTTGGGAATTTTATGGAAGGTATGGCTGGCTTCGGCACAGCGGTTGCTATTCCAGCGTCTATGCTTGCTGGTCTTGGATTAAATCCATTTTCAGCAGTTCTAGCTTGTTTGGTTGCTAACACTACTCCAACTGCGTTTGGATCAGTAGGAATACCTCTAGTAACAGTTTCTGCAGTAACAGGGGTTGGAGCTGGCGCAATAGCCGCAAGTACGGCAATAATCGAATCGCTTCTTATCTTTATCAGTCCATTTATTATGGTTTGCATTGTAGGTGGTGGAATAAAGGCATTAAAAGGCATATTTGCTATTACATTAGTTGCTGCATTATCATTTACAATACCTGCTTATATTACAGCAACTTTACTTGGACCAGAATTACCGGATATAGTAGGATCTATTTGCTGTATGGTGTGTACAAGTGTTGCAGCAAAAGTATTTAATAAAAAACCTCAAGATGAATATTGCATTAAAGTTAATAATGCAAAAGAAGCAATAACTTTATCATTTGGTAAAGCAATAAAAGCATGGTGTCCATTTATTTTGATATTCATAATGTTAATGGCTACATCAACATTAGTTCCACTACTTCATAATGCTATTGCAGTATTTAAGACTAGTGCAGTTGTATATGCTGGAAAAGGTGGAAGCACGTTAACTTTTAGTTGGATTAATACACCAGGTATTATTATCTTTATTGCTGCAATTATTGGCGGTCTTGTTCAAGGAGCAAAAGTATCACTGATGTTTGAGGTATTACTTAATACATTAAAAGCAAACTGGAAAACAATTGTTACAATTTGTGCGGTTATGTCAACAGCAAAGGTAATGGGTTATAGTGGAATGATTTCAGATATTGCAAGTCTTTTAGTTGTAGTTACAGGAGGAGCATATCCGTTAATTTCCCCATTAATTGGTGCCATTGGAGGGTTTGTCACAGGTTCGGGCACATCAACCAGTGTTTTATTTGGAGGATTACAAGTACAAACAGCACAAAATCTTGGACTTTCTGGAGCATGGATGGCGGCAGCAAATACTCTTGGAGCTGGTATCGGAAAGATGATTTGCCCTCAAAGCATTGCAATTGGCGCAAGTGCAATTGATAAGTCAGGTTCGGAAAGTAAAATTTTAAGAAGTGCATTTAAGTATTTTGTATGTTACGTAGTTATTGCTGGAATAATATGTTTTATAGGCACACTTTAAAATAATTTACAGTTGGCAGTGCACAGTTTACAGATGAGGGAAGAAAAGCTTACAGCTTTCCGAAAAAATAAATAATTTTAAAAACTCCATTGTAAATTTTATACGGAATTGTAAATTGTAAACTGAATAAGTATATTAGAAGGGAAATGATTGTTATGGCTGAGTATAATAAATTAACAGAAGAATTAATCTCAAAATTACAGGAGGCAGCTCCAGGGCATATTTTAACAGGTGCTGATATAAATGACGACTATAGTCACGATGAAATGCCTATCTACGGAAAAGTAGCTCCACAAGTTGTGTTTATGGCGCATTCTACAGAAGAAGTTGCTGCAGTAGTAAAAATATGTAATGAAAATAAAATACCAGTAACTCCAAGAGGAGCAGGCACAGGACTTACAGGTGGAGCAGTTCCACTACTTGGAGGAGTTTTGATTGATATTACAAAAATGAACAAAATAATTTCTTATGATTTAGAAAATTTTGTTGTTCATGTAGAAGCTGGAGTTCTATTAAATGACCTTGCAGAGGATTGTTTAAAACAAGGATTATTATATGCTCCAGACCCAGGTGAAAAATTTGCTTGTTTAGGTGGAAATGTTGCAACAAATGCTGGTGGAATGAGAGCCGTTAAATACGGTGCAACACGTGATTATGTACGTGCGATGACAGTTGTTCTTCCAACAGGAGAAATCACTAAATTTGGTGCTACAGTATCAAAAACAAGCTCAGGTTATAGCCTTTTAAATCTAATGATTGGTTCAGAAGGTACACTTGGAATTATTACAGAACTTACATTGAAAGTAATGCCAGCGCCAAAGGTAGTAGCAAGTTTAATTATTCCTTTTGAAAATTTAGATGATTGTATTTCTACTGTTCCAAAATTTAGAATGGAACACATGAATCCACAAGCGATAGAATTCATGGAAAGAGAAATTGTTTTATCTAGTGAAAGATATATTGGAAAGAGCGTATTCCCACAAGTAATTGATGGAGTTACCGCAAATGCTTATTTACTTGTTACTATAGATGCAGGTAATGAAGATGAATTAAATAATCTTATTGAGCAAGCAAGTGAAATAGTATTAGAAGCTGGAGCAATTGATGTTCTTGTAGCTGATACACCTGCAAAAATAAAAGATGCATGGGCTGCACGTTCAAGTTTCTTAGAAGCTATTATGGCAGAAACAAAATTGTTAGATGAATGTGATGTTGTAGTTCCAGTAAATAAAATCGCTCCGTATCTTGCTTTTGTAAATAAAACTGGTGAAGAGTGTGGATTAACTATTAAGAGTTTTGGACATGCAGGAGATGGAAATCTTCACATATACCAATGTAGTAACGATTTAGAAGAAGAAGAATTCAAAACAAGAGTTGATAAATTCTTCAAGATCATTTACGAAGAAGCAATCAAATGCGGTGGACTTGTTTCAGGAGAACATGGAATTGGAAGTGGAAAGATGAGCTACTTAGCTGATAGTGTTGGAGAAGTAAATATGGAATTAATGAAAGGCATTAAAAAAGTGTTTGATCCAAATTCTATCATGAATCCAGGTAAGGTATGCCATACTATCCAATAGATGAGTTAGGACAATTAAGAAAAATAAAGTATAAGCGATATCCCACATTAAATGAAATTTGATTTAGGAGGAGTGTAACTTCTTTCTGAATCTTAGAAGTCTATGATCTTGCTGCTGTTACCCTAAGATATGAAAAAGATTGAGAGTTTCAGTAGCGAGATATCAGATAAAATTAAAAAGGAAATATATAAAAGAGAAAGATAAATAAGGAAGGTAGGAGATTAAAATGGATTTTAAACAAGATGAAAATCATGAGCAATTAGTAGAAATGTATAGAGAATTTGCGGAAAATGAGGTAAAAACAATCGCGAAGGAAATTGATGAAAATATGCGTTTCCCAGAAGAAAATATACCTAAAATGGCTGAAATGGGTCTACTTGGAATTCCATTCCCTGAAGAGTATGGCGGAGCTGGAATGGATACTTTAAGTTATATTCAATGTGTAGAAGAATTATCTAAATGCTGCGCAACAACAGGAGTTATAGTTTCAGCTCATACAAGTCTTTGCGCAACACCAATATACACATATGGTACAGATGCGCAAAAAGAAAAATATTTAAAACCACTTGCTTCAGGTGAAAAATTAGGTGCCTTTGGGTTAACAGAACCCTCTGCTGGAACTGATGCTTCTATGCAAAAGTCAACAGCAGTATTAGAAGGTGACCATTATGTATTAAATGGTAGTAAGATCTTCATTACTAATGCAGGATATGCAGATATATACATTGTTTTTGCAATGACAGATAAGACTAAAGGAACAAAAGGTATTTCAGCATTTATTGTTGAAAAAGATTTCCCTGGTTTTTCTGTTGGAGGTCATGAATTAAAGATGGGAATCCGTGCATCTTCTACTTGTGAGTTATTCTTTGATAACTGTATAGTTCCAAAGGAAAATCTTTTGGGAGAAGAAGGCAGAGGATTTAACATTGCAATGGCTACTCTTGATGGAGGCCGTATCGGTGTTGCAGCACAGGCTCTTGGTATTGCAGAAGGTGCAATAGAGGAAACTGTAAAATATGTTAAGGAACGTATTCAATTTGGAAAACCTATTGGAAAATTCCAAAACACTCAATTTGAACTTGCACAAATGCGTGCAAGTACAGAAGCTGCAAAACTTTTAGTATATCAGGCTGCATGCGCAAAGGATGATCATGTGAACTTTACACAGTTAGCTGCTATGGCAAAATTGGTTTCTGCTAGAAATGCAACTGATGTAACAAGCCGATGCTTACAATTATTTGGCGGCTATGGATATACAAGCGATTATCCAATTGAAAGAATGATGCGTGATGCCAAAATAACAGAAATCTATGAAGGAACATCAGAAGTACAAATGATGGTAATTTCAGGATGGATGTTAAGATAATAAACAATTAATTAATATGCCCTCTAGTTAAACCTATTATATAAATTAAGAAAATAGCAAGTTCAACTATAAATATAGAGAACTTGCTATTTTTTATGTTTATAGATATACAATTGAAGACTTAGACTTATGTGATAATTAAATGTATTAATTAATATTGCATCATTGTATTTTTATGAGGAGTATTTAATAGATTGTAGCAAATTAATGTTGACTTTCCCCTGAGGGGAGGATTTAAAATAATTTTGTGAGGAGGGAGAATTTTGAAAATTAGTGAATTTGCTAAAAGATCAGGGGTAACGGTGAAAACATTGCGTTATTATGATAAGATTGGGCTGTTACAGCCGTCTGCAAAAACAGATGTAGGCTATAGAATTTATTGTGATGAAGATTTTATTAAATTACAACAAATTACTACACTGAAATTTATTGGGTTGTCACTTGAAGAAATAGATCAGCTAATAAATGAAAAAAATGAAAGCATAGAAAGTATAATAGATATTCAAACAAGGGCTTTAGAGGAAAATAAAAAACATATTGAGGTAGTTCTTATGGCTTTGAATAAAGCTAAAAAACAAATGCAAAATAATGGTTTTTTGAAAATTCAGCAACTTATTGATATTACCAAAATAACAAATATGGAGACAAGAGCAAAGCAGAGGTTTAATAATGCAAGTAAACAATATGTTACTGATAGTTATTACTGGAGGTCTAAAACTGCAGAAATAATAAATGAATTGGTTAAGCCTAATATGGATGATGTGATACTTGATTTAGGGTGTGGTACTGGAAAACAAATTGTTGAACTATCACAAAAAATAAAATTAGCAATCGGTATAGACATTAGTGAGGGAATGATTAGTCAAGCTAAGGAAAATATAAAAAATAAAAATATACAAAATATTAAACTTTATATAGGAACATTTGAAGAACCAAACTTAAATGTAGATTTACATAAAAAAAATATTACAAAAATTATTTCTAACTATGCTTTACATCACTTAACTACAATATATAAACAAAAAGCAATAGAAAAAATGATTGCCATGGGAGGTAAAAGCTTGCAAAGCATTATTATTGGGGATTTAATGTTTTTTGAAAATCCAGACAACTATAGAAAAGAATTTTCTATAGTAGGATATGGTCCAGAAGTAGATTTACCATCAAGTGTTGAAGAACTAGTGAATTGCTTTTCAAATTCTGGTTTCACAATTGAAGTGCACAAGTTACATCCACTTGTAGGGGTTATTGTAGCAAATAGAAATAAAATTTATAATTAATTAAGATAAAATATCGCATATTCAAAATGAATTTGTGATATTTTTTTATTACACAATAATTTATATATTTTGTAGTAAATAATGCGCTATTTGAAAACTGAGTAGTGTGATATTAACAAAATATGCTATAATTTACAGGAAGATAAATAGCAATTTGAATTACTAATATTAATTAAAGGAGAATATATAGAAATGAAAAAATCATTTGTACCAGATGAATTTGCTGTTCCAATTATATATAAAACAGGAGATTTTACCATAAGAAAACTTACTGTTTTAGATTTGCATAAGGACTATGAGGCTGTTATGGAAGCCAAAGATCATATTCATGAGATTTATTCGAAAGAATACACAAATGGATGGCCAGAAGATACTTTGACGCTTGAGGAAGATGAGAAGGATTTAAAGCGGCATGAGAAAGAGTTTAATGAAAGAGCTGCATTTGCTTATACTGTATTTGATTTTGAAGATCAAAACTGTTTAGGATGTATTTATATTGATCCATCAGATTCTCATGATGCTGAAATTACTATGTGGACAAGAGAAGCGGTTACAGACGAGCTATTATATAGAACAGTTACAAAGTGGATAGAAAATGATTGGCCATTTGAGAATACATCTTATCCAGTTTTTGAAGAACTATATTGCTAATAGCATTTGTATAATTTTAAATGAATATTATAGGCACAATAGGGTATTAACAAGTTTTAACTTAAAATTAAGTGTTATGAATAATAATTTATTGAGGGGTGATATTTTTTTGAATAGTAATATTATATTTAGGAATATTGAAAAATCAGATACAGAATCATTATGGAATATGATGAACCAATTAGATTATGAAACAAAGTTTATGCTGTATGAACCAGGTGAAAGAACTAAAAACCTATCTAGACTTCAAGGAAATGTGGACAGCGCTGTTGATGGAAATAATCTATTCTTTATAGCAGCAGACGGAAATGAAATTATAGGATATATTGCAGCTCAGATAGGCAATGTAAAAAGAGAACAACATAGTGCATATATAGTAGTTGGTATAAGAGAGAAATATCGCAATCAGGGAATTGGCACAAAATTTTTTAATAGTCTAGATGAATGGGCAGTGGAAAATAGAATTGTAAGGCTTGAACTAACTGTTCTTTGTACCAATAAAATAGCTTTAAATTTATATAAGAAAAATGGTTTTGAAATAGAAGGTACAAAAAGAAAATCTATGTATATAGATGGAGAATATGTAGATGAATATTATATGTCTAAAATAATTAGATGATTAGGTGATATAAATGGATAGTGAAAATATTCCAGTATGGGAATTACTTCAAAAGCAAATGATATGGAAACAGCTAAGTTTTATATATAATAAAAAGGTATTAGATTTTGGAAGTGGAAAAGGAATTACGGCTTCATATTTTGCTAATGATAATGAAGTTATTGCAATAGAGCCAGATGATGAAATGCTCTTAAAAAGAATCACTGAAAATAATTATACTCAAATGCATGGAGATATTCGAATTTTAGAAGAATTTGAAGACGAATATTTTGATGTTATATTATGTCACAATGTCTTTGAATATGCTTTAGAGAGAGAAGAGATTACTAAGAAATTCGCAAGAATTCTAAAAAAAGATGGAGTATTATCTTTAGTGAAACATAATCGAGCAGGAAGAATCATGCAGATGGTTGTTTTATTAAATAATTTTGAGCATGCAAAAGAATTGATAGAGGGAAAGAATGGGAAGGCAGAAAAATTTGGAGATATTCATTATTATGATGATATGGATATTTTAAAGTGGTCAAGTGATTTTAAAATAGAAAAAATATTAGGGATTAGAACTTTTTGGGATTTACAACAAAATCAAGAGATACAAAAAGATGAAGAATGGCAAAAGCAAATGCTTGCTATGGAGCAGAGAGTTTGTGACAAAGAAGAATTTAAAGCAGTTGCCTCTTTTCACCATTTGATACTTCGAAAGAAATAATAGAGTAATCAAAATAACTAAAATATGAGAAATAACTTTTAAAAGTATAATTAATTTATGTTTTATAAATAGCAATTTTAAAGAAAGTGACATAGATGAGAATGGAAACTTGTAGAATAATTCTTCGCAGTTTTGAAAAGAAAGACTTAAAGGACTTAAATGAGTATTGTAGTCAAGATGGAGTTGGAGAGATGGCTGGATGGAAACACCATTGCAGCCTTTTAACTTCAAAAGAAGTGCTTCATAGAAATGTTAAAAATGAAAACATTTTTGCAATAGAAAATAAAGAAAACGGAAAAGTGATTGGTCATATAGCAGTAAATAGTGATTCTGAGAATGGAAGAGAAGATACAAAAGAATTAGGATTTGCATTGAATCGTAACTACCAGAATCAAGGAATTATGACAGAAGTAATTTATCAGATTCTAGATTATCTATTTTCTGGTGATATAAAATACGTATATGCTTGTTGTTTTCAAAATAATAAACCATCTAAACGGTTGATTGAAAAATGTGGTTTTACTTTTGAACAGGAAGGTTCATTTTATTCAAAATCTCTTAATAGAACTTTTAAATCATTCGAGTATGTTTATAGTAAAAATGATTGGCAGCTACAGAAGAGCCATTAATAAATTGCAATTTAAGATTTGGTGATATGAATTTTATTGATAATATAATATTTATGCTGATGAAAAACATCCTGGGCATATTTGTATTTTGTAATAATATTTTAAGAAAAAATTAAAAGATTTGTCAAACAACTATTAAAAATTAATGGTAATATTGGTTATGGTAGAAAAATATATTTCTACTAAGTTATATATAAGCCTAAAAAGGAACTAAATAAAATAAATATTAGCTAAAGAAAAGATATTATCAAGAAAGATAATTTAGAAGGGACGATTTAATGGAAATCTTAAAAACACTACTATTACAACCAATAATAGAAACAATTTATTTAACTGGAATGATTATTTTAATAGGTTTTATACTTGGAATATTAAGGAATGGTTCTCTGAGAAATTTTCAAAGAAGTTTTGGACCTAATGCAGTAATGGTTACGGGCTTTATTGGGGTTCCAGTACATGAACTCAGCCACGCTATACTTGCATTAATTTTTAGACATTCTATAAAAGAGATGAAGTTACTTCAAAGGCCAGATGAAAGTGGGACTTTAGGATATGTTAGACATTCATATAATCAAAATAGTATTTATCAACAAATAGGAAATTTCTTTATAGGGATAGCGCCAATTTTTGGAGGACTAATATGTATAATATTATTAATGAAGTTTTTACTGCCTGCTTCTTACAGTGAATTTATAAAAATATGTACTAATAATCTTAATATTAGTAACTTAAACATAAAGATCATAGAAAGAATATTAAATTCATATTATGGACTTATAAAAACTATATTTACATATTCAAACTTGAAAGATCCTATGTTTTATATATTCTTGTTTTTATCTATATGTATATCTTCACATATATCCTTAAGTAAAGCAGATATAAATGGGGCATCAAAAGGTCTATTTATTATGTTTGCATTGATAATTCTATTAAATATGGTTGGACTTACAAAGTATATATCAATGGCTGATATCATTAGATATAATGTAATGTTAACTGGTTTTCTTTTAGTTGCACTAATATTTTCTTTAATTACATATGTCATAAGTGAGATATTTGCATCATTAATACGATAGATAATTTTACGCTTAAAAAAGCATCTAACCACTACAACTTTTTGTAGTGGTTAGAAATATTAAAGGTTTATTCTATAAAGGTAGCTTCTAATGGATTTCTATCAACTAATCTCTTGTAACTATACTTAGGATAACCAACCATAACTGCGCCTACGACCTTTTTATCTTCAGGAATATTGAATAATTTAAGTAGTGGTGAGTTTTCAATAGCTATGCAATACTCAAAAATTCCTGCCCAGCATGATCCAAGTCCTAAGGAAGGGACGTATAATTCAAGATAAGTCAGGCATGAAACAGCATTATCACGTCCATTTGGAAAATTTTTATCCGATGTTGCAATTATTAAATTTGGAGCACCGCGGAAAACTGAATCATACCCATCCTCTCTATAACTTTGGACAGCATCTTCAACTAAATGTCTTAAAGGGGAGCTTTCTATCATTTGAATAGTAATTTCTAAAGCTTGTTCAAGTAATTGTCTATTTTGAACTACAATAAAAGATATACCTTGACTGTTGGTTGCAGTAGGAGCTAATCTTGCAACATCAATCAATTTTGTTAATTTTTCTTTTGATACAGGTTCAGTTTTATAATTTCTGATAGAACGGCGTGATCTTAAAAAATATTCCGCTTGAGTCTCACTTAATTTAGGAAAATCTTTTAATTCAATTTGATCTTTTAAAGGTGACTTTTTATTGTCTATTGCAGCATTAGGACATATAGCTGTACAATGTCCACAAGCAATACAATTCGCATTAGCCTTTTCTGTTTCTTCTGGCCCATGTGTACCCATCTTTAGTAACTTATCAGGACAATCTTTAACACATAGTCCACAGTTTATACATTTTTCTTCATTTACAGTAATAAGATTCATTTTAATCAAATCCTTTCAAAATTATTTATTGTTTGATGTATGTATGCACATTTATGCATATTTATATTAAAAGAGAAAGGCATTGTTGCCTTTTTCTAAGATATCTTATTTTTGTATAAGTTCTCTCAAATTATTTGTAGTTGCCTCAAATTTTTCGAGAATGTATTCATTATTGAGTTCATAAAAAGTACTTCTGTTTTGTTTTTCCTTGTTTAAGATTCCATATCGATTCATTAATTCCAAATGTCTTGAAATAACAGATCTATCTTGAGTAAAGTTTTCTGCAATTTCTGTGATATTTTTCTTCCCATGTATTGCGAGAAACTTTAAGATTTCACTTCTCACAGGATCAAAAAGAGCTTTATAAAATTCAAAATCGATACTTTGCTCGATGTTTCTGCCACATTCTAATAAATTATTTTGATTTTCCATTTGCATCACCAATTAAATTATATATGCACATATATGCACATGTCAATAGTTTTATTTAACTCGGGTAGTAGATACCCATCTGGGCTAAGTGAAAATATAAAATGTAAGCTATACATTTTTACTTATTTTTTAATTTCAACTCTTTTTCAAATTCAAGTTTATTATGTTGAATAAAAGCAAGTTGCTTGTCAAGCTCCTCTTTTTTTCTAAAAGTAATTGTTCTTGATCTAAAAGCATTAAATAACGTTCTTTAAGTTCAACTGAATCCTGGTCAAAATAATGACGAATCAGTTTAATTCCAAATCCATTACCTATCATACATTGGATTGTTTTTAATCTACTTATATTATTATCAGAAAACAAACGGATATTATTTTTATCTCGAAATACATTTGGAAGCAATTCAATATCTTCATAATACCTGATAGAAGGAAATCAGGATATAAATAAAATTAAACCTATTTCATTTGCAGGCAGTGAATTTAGCTATTATGGAATAGGAGATAAAGTAGGAAGCGCATTTTCTATAGGAAAAGAAGTTAAGTAAAGGTTGAAATAATTGGATTTTTAAGTAATTAAGTCATTATCTAAAACAATTACATAAGAACTTTTACTTGTAGAGACATCTTGAATTTCATAAATCTTATCTTTTAAAACAGATTCGAAGTCAGATAAATTATAAACTCCTTCCTTAAATACATTTGATGTGATGGAAGCAAAAAGAAATCAACATGCAAAGTTACTGTAACAAAATAGATAATCTTATAGAGTGATGTAGAATTATAAATACCAGCAAATTATTTGCTGGTATTTACTCTTAATAGGAAAGATTATATATTAGATAGTTTAAGTTGTTATACAAAAATACAGTCAGTAATTTTGAATGTATTTTTTGAAACGTGAATAATTTAAATCTCAATCAAAGAAAATAACTATAAAAATGAATATGTCTTGGAGGAAATTTTTATTAATGAAAAGAATATTTGCTTTAATCGTTATTATAAGTTTTATTGGAATGATAATTGAATACGGTTCAGGTATTAATGATAGTATCACAGCAAATAATTCAATTGAACAAGATAGGTTACAAACAATTCAAAAGAAAGGAATACTAACTGTTGCATCAGCAAATGAAATTCCATTTTTTCATGAAAATTCTCAAGCAGATAGTTTTGTTGGAATTGATGCTGATATTATAACAGAAATTGCAAGGAGGCTTGGAATCAATAAAATTGAGATGAAAGAGGTATCATTTGCAAATTTATTCAGTGAACTAAATACTGACAGTAGCGTAGACATGGCAGCCAATGGGATATATATAACTCCTGAACGAGAAAAAATTGTAGCTTTTACTGAGCCATTATATAAGGAATCAGAAGTTGTTATTGTTCCAAAAGCCTCAAAAATTAATTTTAAAGATGATTTAAAAAATGCTATGGTAGGAGTGGAAAGAGGTACGGCTTTTGAGAATTTGGCACAAAATTGGAAGAAGAGTAATTTAGTGAAAGATGTAGTAACGTTTGGAAATATACCTGATTTATTGGCTGCTATAAATAGTGGAAAAGTTGATGCAGGAGTAGCGGATTCTGTTGTTATAAATTATTTTTTGAAAAAAGAAACAAATCTTTTTTTAAGAACATTCAAAGATTATACTCCTGAATTGCAAGGGATTATAGGAATAGCAGTTAGAAAAAATGATATAGCATTATTAAACGCATTAAACGAAAAAATTACGGATATGAAAACAGATGGTACGCTGTATTCTATTCTTGTAGGAAATGGTTTAGATGGAAATAATGTGGTTAATATTAAATAAAAGTAGGTTATGTATAGTCTACCTTTATTTTTTTTGCTTAATTTTAATCACAATAATTTAAATGCAGCATATATATGGTAGGTATAAGTGTAAAAGGGGTGAGGAAATTGGGTAATATAATGAAAATTAATATGTATGTAAAAATGAAAAAAGGAGAAAATACTAAGTTAAGCTTGAAAACAATAGAAGAAATTATATCTAGATATAAGAGCTGGTTAAAGAAAACAAATAGAGAAGATCGAATAGAAAACTACAAAAAATTTATACAGACTCAATAATTATTTCTAGAGAGCAATAGATATATTGTTCAAAATTATTACTTTCTAGGATCAAATTTATATGTATAAAAAAATACATATACAAAAATAAAAAATAGCTTATTGAGGTATAATAAGCCATGATGATGTAATTATAAAAAAATCTGAAAATTAATTTAAATGACATATTTCTGTCACAGTTATAGGTTATAATATAAGGCATTAGTTGAATATAAAAAAATTTAACTTTAACATAATATAATGCTAAGGCGGTGAGTTTGTGAATAAAACGACTAGTGGGAAGAAGTTCATGGAAATTATAAAAGGCCTTCCAGAGGAGCAGCAAGAGGTTATATTATATTTGTCAGAAATATTTGAAGGGGAAGAAGAAGCGGTTTTAGAGTATTGTAGAAAAGAGTTTGTTGATTAATAATACAGTCATTAATTTGACTGTATTTTTTTATAGATAATATCGAACTAATTAAAAAAAGGATAACTTGTATAAATGATAACAAGTTATCCTGAGTTCTGAGTTATGTATATTTATAAAATAGGGGGAATTAGAATAAGTTTTAAATAACTTATGATATTATTATAAACAATAATTGTCTTAGTATTGTGTCAAAATGATTAAGTTAATATAAATATTATATTAAAATAAAATTAAGTTTACATCTGCAGGTCTATATTAAACAGATGGATGTTTATATTTATAAGCTTCGTCTCCCCATTTACCAAGATACTGTAAAACACCTATGAGTTTTTGACTAAGTTCTGATAATTCATATTCTACTCTTGGTGGAATTTCATTATATTGACGACGAATAATAAGACGGTCTTCTTCGAGTTCTTTTAAGTTTTTTGATAACATAAGACTAGATATACCAGTAACTTTTCTCTGTAGTTCATTAAATCTAATAACTCCATTTTGTGACATGGTCCAAATGATTAACAGTTTCCATTTGCCGCCTATAATTTTTAAAGCATATCCTATGTAAGGGTTTTTCATAAAGCAACCTCCATTACTTATATAAATATTAGTGACTAAACATTTTTTGCGTACTTGTTGATTTATATGTTACTTAATATAATGAAGTTAGTCAATAGATAAGTGAATTGACTGAATAAAGTTTTATATTAAAAGGAGAGAGATGAAATGTCAAAAGTAGTTATTTTTAACGGAAGTCCAAGAAAAAATGGATATACTGGAAAATTATTAGAACAAGTGGCAAAGGGAGCAAAATCTAAAGGTGCTGAAGTTATAGAATTTGATTTAAATGATCCTGGAATACGTGGATGTCAAGGATGTATGTATTGCCGTACCCATGACGGATGTGCTGTTAAGGATTATTTACAACCAATGTATGAAGCTATTAAGGAAGCAGATGCTATTGTGTTTGGTTCTCCAATCTATTATTATAAAATTACAGGGCAAGCAAAGGTTTGGTTTGATCGTACATTCCCAATGCTTGGAAATGATTATAAGCCAAAATATCCAGGCAAAAAATTAATAACAATATTTGCCCAAGGAAACCCAGATCCTAAAATAGGTGCAGAGGGTGTTAAATATGCTAATAATATGTTAGAAGAATTAGGCTGGAAATTAGAAGATAGTATTCAGTACTGTGGAACTAGTCATAATCCTGATCTAGCAGTGTTTGATGAGTTATCTTTAAGAGCATTTAAAGATGGAGAAAATTTAGTAGACTAAATTCTTATAAATTAGTCTATTGATTGTCAATAAATCTGATGTAAATAATTAATAGAATGGAATGAATTTGATTTTGCAGGGAAATATAATAAAATGGTAATACGTTAATTACATTTTATTTTTCAATAGAGGCAGATTAGGTAGAAATACTTAGTGTGCCTTTATTTTTTATTCTCTAGAAATAATAATAAACAGTTGGAAAACTACAATGTCGTTTTAATATTTATTAAATTAAAATTTTTAAAACTTATAACAAATTAAGTTGATTAACATAGTATATAAGTAGAGAATACTGATTTAGAGATTAATAGCAGGAGGAAATAAAAATGAGTAACTATTATGAATATGAAGATAAATATGATAAACATGAAAAATATGAAAAATATGATAAATGCGATAAGCATGAAAAATATGATAAATGTGAAGAATATGATAAACACGATAGATGTGAGGAAAAGGAAGAGAAAAAAGAAAAGTGCTTTGAAAAAATAGAATGTCCAACTGCCGAAGCATTAGAAGAAGCTTATAAGGCAGCTATTAAAAAAGGATATTATAAAGGTATTGAAGTAGGAGAAAAAAATGGATTCCATAAAGGCTATGAAGAGGGCAAAGAAGAGGGCTTCAGCGAAGGATGTAGAAAAGGTGAGCAAAAGGGATTATATGAGGGATATGCAAAAGGCAAAAACGAGGGACTTCATGAAGGATATGAAAAAGGATTAAAAGACGGATGTAAGAGAGTAAAAGAAAAAGCTTTAAATTGTATAGATAAAATTGAATGCTGCTAATAAGCAACTTTATGCTTAAACTAGTAGAAGAATTTATTTCATATAGATAAATCTTTGATTAATAATTTAATGCCATATATAGCTTAATTATAAGTTATTTATTTTTTGAGCAGTAGTTAGGATTAGTCCATCTACTGCTTCATTGTTAACTAAATAATTTCTACTCTAGATTCTAATATAGTAATTTAAAGAAATGAAAGCTTCGAAATAAAAGAGTAGGTGGAAATTTTTAAAGCTACAGGTTGGTTATAAAATTTATTTGATTTTGTCTGAATTTGTTCATGTAAACGATATTGAGATCGTAATTTTGACAATTTGTTTCATTATCTAACTTTTAGTAATTTGACTACTATTTTTCACAAATGATATTATAATATTTAGTGTTAAAACAAGATATACTATATTTATAATTATATTTCTTGAAAAGGAAGGTTTATATGAAATCAACTAATAAACATAATAATGTTACTAAATTAAGTTTAGGGGGAGTATTAGTAGCACTAGGTGTAGTGTATGGAGATATTGGAACATCACCACTTTATGTAATGAAATCAATTATTCAAGGCAATGGTGGGTTAGAACATATATCCGAAGAATTTATTATTGGAGCTTTGTCTCTAATTTTTTGGACAATAACAATTTTGACAACAATAAAATATGTTTTTATAACATTAAAGGCAGATAATAAAGGTGAAGGAGGAATTTTTTCTCTTTTTACATTAGTACGTAATCGTGCAAAATGGCTTATTATTCCAGCTATGATTGGTGGAGCAGCATTACTTGCTGACGGAATGTTAACACCTGCTGTAACTGTAACGTCAGCAATTGAAGGTTTAAAGCTGATTCCAAGTTTTAATGCCCTTTTTGGCAGAGATCAAGATATAATTATTACAATTGTAATAACAATACTATGTCTACTATTTTTTATTCAACATTTTGGTACTGATTTAATAGGAAAAATGTTTGGGCCAATAATGTTGATTTGGTTTTCAATGCTCGGCGTTTTAGGGATTATAGGGCTATCTAATGATTGGACTCTATTACGTGCATTGTCTCCATACTATGCAATAAAAATTCTTTTTAGCAGCGATAATAAATTGGGATTTTTTATTCTTGGAAGCGTATTTTTAGCAACAACTGGTGCAGAAGCTCTTTATTCGGATCTTGGACATGTTGGGAGAAAGAATATTTATGGTTCTTGGCCTTTTGTTAAAATAACTTTATTATTAAATTACTTTGGGCAAGGAGCTTGGGTACTGGCTGCCAAGAAAAATTCCATGCATATAAATGCAGAAGACTTAAATCCATTTTTTCAAATGGTTCCTCATAGTTTTTTAATTTTTAGTATAGTAATTTCAACTTTTGCTGCGATTATTGCTTCTCAAGCATTAATTTCAGGGTCTTTTACTCTTGTTTCTGAAGCTATTAAATTAAATTTATTCCCTAAATTACATATTATGTATCCATCAAGATCTAAAGGACAGCTTTACATGCCTTCTATTAACAAACTTTTATGGATTGTTTGTGTTGGACTTGTATTGTATTTTAGAGATTCTGAGCATATGGAAGCAGCTTATGGATTATCAATTACAGTTACTATGTTAATGACAAGTATTTTATTATTCAATTATTTATTAAAACAAAAGATTTCACCAGTTATTGCTACAAGTATACTTGTTTTCTTTGGTATATTTGAATTTTCCTTCTTTATTGCAAATGTTGTTAAGTTTATGCATGGAGGATATGTAGCAGTTTTAATTGCATTAGTAATTTTATCTCTTATGTACATATGGATTCAAGGTCATTATACTAAGATACGTTTATTAAAATACGTTAAGATCGAAGATTATAAAGAACAGCTAAATCTTTTACGTCAAGATACTGATAGGCCTAAATATGCAACAAACCTTGTATATTTAACTAATTCAGAATATGCTGAGAAAATTGAGAGAAATATAATGTACTCTATTTTGGATAGAAGGCCAAAGAAAGCCGATGTATACTGGTTTGTCAATGTTGTTGTTACTGATAATCCTTACGATGCAGAATATGAAGTAGAGACTTTTGGAACATCATATATTGTAAAAGTCCAAATAAAACTTGGCTTTAGGTTAGAACAAAAATTAAATGTTTATTTACGTCAGATTTCAACTGATTTAGTTAAAAGTGGAGAAATAGATATTCAATGTAGAAACTATACTATTATTCCTGAACGAAAAGTTGGAGATTTCCGCTTTACTTTAATTGTAGAGCAGCTTTCTTATGAAGCAGATTTGAGTTTCTGGGAAGCACTTATATATAGAACTAAGTTATTTATAAAAAAATATACTGTAACACCGGCAAAGTGGTTTGGACTTGAAACTAGCGATGTTGATGTTGAAAATGTTCCATTATTTTTAAGTAGCTGCAAGCAAGACTTCTTAAAAAGAGTTTCAAAATAGTTTTAACTTAAAAGTTATTTTATTCTGCTGCCAAATTTTTCTCGCATGCGCTTAAAAAGGCAGATGCGTAAAAAAATTACGGCTCAACAGTAGCTTTTGATTTTGTTCTAAACATGGATAATAAATTAAATATTAGAACATGAAAAATAATCCTGAAGAGATACTCTTCAGGATTATTTTTTTATATTTAGAGTACTACTTCCACTAGTGTCACTGATTTGAAATAAGAAATCTTTATACAATCTTTATACCAATGCCAATACTTTAATCCAATCTTTATACCGTAAGTAGTATTATTCAATATAGAAAATAAATATCGGAGGGGGAGGAACAATGTTAGATGTTGTATTTTTTGCATTATTGATTTTAGGCTTTGGTTCAGTAATCTTCTTTGCTAAATGGTGTGAAAAGCAAGTGAATAAATAATTAGATTATACTAGGGGGAATATGTATGTGGATATTAATTGGAATTATAGTTTTGCTATTTGGATATTTGAGTTATGCATTATTTAATCCAGAAAAATTTTAGATAGTTGTAGCAAATTAGGAGGAATAGATTATGGAATGGTTACAAATAATAATAACTTTACTACTTTTCATGCTAATTGTAGTGCCACTAGGAAAGTATTTATACTATGTTAGCACTGGTGAAAAGACAGTTGTAGACAAGGTATTTAATCCAATAGATAACTTCATTTATAAAATATGTGGAATAAATAAAGAAGAAAAAATGAATTGGAAAGAATATGTGTTCTCAATTATAGCAGTAAATGCGGTTATGGTATTTATAGGATATATAATTTTAAGAGCTCAGGGACTTTTATTTCTAAATCCAAATAAAATAGATGGAATGGAGCAGAGCTTATCCTTTAATACAATTATAAGTTTTATGACAAATACAAATCTCCAAGATTATAGTGGAGAGTCTGGACTTTCTAATTTAAGCCAGATGATAGTTATTATATTTATGATGTTTACGTCAGCAGCAACAGGTTTTGCAGCAGCTCTTGCTTTTATGAGAGGAATAATTGGAAAGAAATCAACGGGAAACTTCTTTGTTGATATAACAAGAATTACAACAAGAGTTTTACTACCATTTTCAATAGTAATAGGAATTCTTCTAGTATCTCAAGGAGTGCCACAAACTTTATCAGGAACTAAAACAGTTACAACAATAGAAGGGAAAATGCAGGACATAGCGATGGGACCTGTAGCGGCTCTTGAAGCAATAAAGCATGTAGGTACAAACGGGGGTGGTTTCTTCGGCGCAAATTCAGCACATCCTTTTGAAAATCCTACGCCTTTAACAAATTTAATAGAGTTATTATCTATGATGATGCTTCCGGGAGCGCTAGTTTATACCTTTGGTTTAATGCTAAAAAATAAAAAACAAGGCTGGGCAATCTTTGGTGCAATGGCAGGATTATTTATTGTAGCACTACCAATATGTTACTTTGCAGAAAAGGCAGGAAATCCAGCTTTAGCACATATCGGATTGAGCCAGGCTATGGGTAATATGGAAGGTAAAGAAGTTAGATTTGGAATAGGACAGTCTTCCTTATTTACTACGGTAACCACAGCTTTTACAACGGGAACAGTAAACAATATGCATGATTCATTAACACCTCTAGGAGGAGCAGTTGCTCTTATGAATATGATGCTTAATGTTATATTTGGCGGAAAAGGTGTAGGCTTTATGAACATGATAATGTATGCAATTCTTACAGTCTTTTTATGTGGACTTATGGTAGGAAGAACACCGGAATTTTTATCAAAGAAGCTTGAAGGTAGGGAAATCAAACTTATAGCCTTAGCTATAATAATTCATCCATTTTTAATATTGATGTTTTCAGCACTGGCTTTAGTTATGCCTGAGGGGCTTGCAGGGATATCAAATCCTGGCTTCCATGGTTTGTCTCAAATAGTTTATCAATTTGCCTCATCTGCAGCTAATAATGGTTCTGGTTTTGAAGGTCTAGGAGATAATACTATGTTTTGGAATACCACAGCAGGAATAGTTATGTTTTATGGAAGATACTTATCCATCATAATTCTTCTTTCAGTAGCGGGATCTTTAGCAGCAAAAAGAAGTATACCGGCGACAGCAGGAACTTTTAGGACTGATAATACAATGTTTGCAGTAACTTTAATGGCTATTGTTTTAATAATTGGAGCTTTAACCTTTTTACCAGCTATAGCTCTTGGACCAGTAGCAGAACACTTAACTTTGTGGCATTGATTATTATGAAATTAGAAGGCAGGGAGAAAATAATATGAGTGATAATAAAAAAGAATCTAAATTTATTACAAAAGATATATTAAATGAAGCAATAATAGAATCTTTTAAGAAATTAAATCCAAAATATATGATAAAAAATCCTGTTATGTTTGTGGTTGAAGTAGGTTTTGTTATAACTCTATTACTTACCTTTGTACCAAGCTTATTTGGGGATGAGGGTAATAATTTGAGGGCTTACAATTTAATTGTAGCAGTAATACTTTTTATAACAGTACTATTTGCAAATTTTGCTGAAGCAGTTGCAGAAGGACGTGGAAAAGCCCAGGCTGAAAATTTAAAGAAGATGAAAAAAGATACTGTAGCTAAACTTTTAAATTCTGATGGAACTACTAAAATAATAAATGCCAATGAATTAAAAAGAGGCGATATAGTTTTAGTTGAAAATGGAGATATAATTCCAAATGACGGTGAAGTTATAGATGGTATAGCTTCTGTAGATGAATCAGCTATAACAGGTGAATCAGCACCTGTTATGAAGGAGAGAGGAGGAGATTTTGCATCAGTTACAGGTGGAACAAAGGTTGTAAGTGACTGGCTAAAAATTGAGATAACAGCAACTCCTGGTGAATCCTTTTTAGATAAAATGATTTCTCTTGTTGAAGGAGCCTCAAGGCAGAAAACTCCAAATGAAATTGCTCTTAACACCATACTTGTAAGTTTAACAATTATATTTCTTATAGTAATAGTTGCACTTTATCCAATGGCTCATTATTCTGGAGTTGCCATTTATATTTCAACTTTAATTGCACTTCTTGTATGCTTAATACCAACAACAATTGGTGGTCTTCTATCAGCCATAGGTATTGCAGGTATGGATAGAGTTACAAAATTTAATGTTATTGCAATGTCAGGAAAAGCAGTAGAGGCTTGTGGTGATGTTGATACAATGCTTCTTGATAAGACTGGAACTATAACCTTTGGTAACAGACTTGCGGCTGAATTTATTCCAGTTGGAAATGCGGATAAAAGTGAGCTTATAAATTATTCAGTAATATGCTCTTTAAAAGATGATACTCCAGAAGGAAAATCAATAGTTGAACTTGGAAGAAAATTAGGTTCAAATGCCAAGGAAGAAGAATATAAAAATTTAGAATTTATTGAATTTACAGCTCAAACAAGAATGAGTGGAATAGATTTACCAAATGGTTTGAAGGTAAGAAAAGGAGCTTCTGATTCTATAAAGAACCGAATAAAAGAACTTGGCGGAAATATTCCAGAGGATTTAGATGATGCAGTAAATAGCGTTTCAAAATTAGGAGGAACACCTCTTGTAGTCTGTGTTAATGAAAAAGCATATGGGGTGATTTACCTTAAAGATACTGTTAAACCAGGACTTATAGAAAGATTTGAAAGACTTAGAGAAATTGGAATTAAAACAGTTATGTGTACTGGAGATAATCCTTTAACTGCCGCAACTATTGCTAAAGAAGCTGGTGTAGATGAATTTATTGCTGAATGTAAACCAGAAGATAAAATTGCTGCAATTAAAAAGGAACAGGATCAAGGTAAACTTGTAGCAATGACAGGGGATGGGACTAATGATGCACCAGCTCTTGCGCAGGCAGATGTAGGCCTTGCAATGAATAGCGGTACTACAGCAGCTAAAGAAGCAGCTAATATGGTTGATTTAGATTCAGATCCAACAAAGATTCTTGAAGTTGTTGAGATAGGAAAGCAGCTTCTAATAACAAGAGGAGCTTTAACAACTTTTAGTATAGCTAATGATGTAGCTAAATATTTTGCTATAATTCCTGCTATTTTCACTGTTGCGATACCTGAAATGCAGGTTATGAATGTGATGGGACTTTCAACTCCATATAGTGCTATACTTTCAGCATTAATATTTAATGCAATAATAATACCATTACTTATACCAATAGCAATGAAGGGGGTAAAGTATAAACCAATGAAGGCAGAGACTATGCTTCTTAGAAATATGCTTATTTTCGGAGGTGGAGGAGTACTTGTTCCGTTTATAGGGATTAAAGTAATTGATGTTATTATTACTCCATTAGTTAGGATTCTTAATATTGGATAATTTATTCAGTTAACAATAAATAACAGTATGCATTTCAAGAAAAAAGGAGATTTTTATATGAAGATAATTAAAAAATCTATTGGTATAAGTATTATGTTTATGGTACTTTGCGGGCTTATATATCCTCTTTTTATGACAGGAATAAGCCAGCTCATATTTAATAATAAAGCTAATGGCAGCATTATAAGCCTAGATGGTAAGGAAGTTGGCTCTGGGCTTATAGGACAAAATTTTACAGATCCAAGATTCTTTAAAGGAAGAGTTTCAGCTGTAAATTATAACACTTATACAGAAGCAGATACTGTGCCAGATGAAAGCGGAAAAGCAGCCTATAGTGGAGTAGCATCAGGCTCTCAAAATTTAGCTCCATCGGATGATGCACTTAAAGAAAGAGTTCAAAAAGATATAGATGATTTTTTAGCAGCTAATCCTGGAGTTAAAAAAGAAGATATTCCTACAGATTTGCTTACAAGTTCAGGTTCAGGATTAGACCCTGATATAAGTCCAGAGTCAGCAAAAATTCAAATATCGGCAGTTTCAAAGGCATCAGGAATAAGTGAAGCAGATCTTCAAAAAATAGTTGACAAATATACTGAAGGCAGAGCACTTGGAATATTTGGTGAACCAAGAGTAAATGTTCTAAAAGTCAATATGGAGATAGCTTCACTTTTAAATACAAAGTAATTTGGGATTTGAGTTCATTTTACTTTTATATTGAGCACATGAAAATAAATAAGGAGCCCAAAGTAGCCTTGCAAGGGGACTTGTTATTTATTTGATAGTGCCTTATTATTAGAGAATATATAATTTCATTAGGCAGAAGGCGCAATCAAAGAAATAATAAAACAGTATGCAGGGCTATTAGTTTCTTTCATGTGCCTAAGATAAAATTAAAGAAATGTTAGGAGTGATTTAAATAGATATAAATGAAAGGCCAGATCCACAGTATCTTTTAAATCAAATAAGAAAAGAAGAAAATGAGTCTTCAAGAGGAAAATTAAAAATATTTTTTGGCTATGCAGCAGGTGTTGGAAAAAGTTATGCTATGCTAGTGGAAGCTCATGATGTGAAAAGGCTTGGCAAGGATGTAGTAATTGGTTATATAGAACCACATGCAAGAGCAGAAACTATGGCTTTAGTAAATGGAATTGAGAATATAGGTGTTAAAGTTATTAATTATAGAGGGATAACTTTAAAAGAATTTGATTTAGATAAAGCATTAGTTAGAAAACCTGAGATAATACTAGTAGATGAACTTGCCCACACTAATGCTGCTACTGAAAGGCATAGAAAAAGATGGCAGGATATAGAGGAACTTTTAGAGGCAGGAATAGATGTTTATACGACTTTAAATGTTCAGCACATAGAAAGTTTAAATGATATAGTTGAAAGTATAACTCATATTGCTGTAAGAGAAACAATTCCAGATAAGGTATTTGATGATGCTGATAAGGTTGAGTTAATAGATATTGAACCAGATGAGCTTTTAAATAGATTTAGTGAAGGAAAAGTATATAGCAGGGAACAGACAAGAAAAGCCTTTAATAATTTTTTTACTAAAAATAATTTGTTTGCTCTTAGGGAGATTGCTCTAAGGAGAACAGCCGACCGGGTAAATTATGAGGTAGAAAGTGTAAGATTATCAAAAAGTCAGATAACCGTAATGCCAACATCAGATGTAGTTCTTGCATGTATATCTCCTTCGCCATCATCTGCCAGGGTTATAAGGACAGCAACAAGAATGGCTGAAGCGCATCATTCAAAGTGGATTGCATTATATGTTGAAGGTACAAAATCTAAAAATTTAGGTAAAGAAGATAGAGAAAGGTTAAATTCTCATTTTAATTTAGCTGAGCAGCTTGGTGGAGAAGTAGTAACTGCATACGGTGATAATGCGGTTGAGCAAATAATTCAATATGCAAAGTTTAGAAATGTAACTAAAATAATTATAGGTAAAAATCATAAAAAACCAAATAATTTATTTCACTTTTATGCAAAAGATATTGTTGATAAACTCATGGAATCTAATTCCTATATAGATGTATATGTTATCCCAAATTCAACTTTTGACAAGAAAAGAGAAAAGACTATAAAAAAGAATAAATATAGCTCTAAGATATCAAAAAAAGAAACTTTAATAGCAGTTGTAATAATGTTAATTACTACAATAGTTGCATTATGCATTGATTATTTAGGATTTAGCGCTGCTAACGTTATTATGATTTTTATATTAGGGGTTATTATTGTAAATATAAAGACAAGGGGATACATCTTGGGCTTTATCTCCTCAATTGTAAGTATACTTTTATTTAATTATCTTTTTACAGAGCCAAGATATTCTTTGGAGGTTTATGATAAAAGCTATATAGCTACTTTTCCTATAATGTTAATAGTAACTTTTACAATTGGGACTCTTACAAGCAAAATTCAAAGGGAAGCACTTAATTCTTCGAAAAGAGAAAATATAACTCAGATATTATATAGAGTAAGCAGGAAATTGTTGAGTGCAACTGGAACAGCAGATGTTGTAGGTATAGGAATAAAATACTTATCAAGGCTCCTTGAAAGAACTGTTATCTGTTACTTGGGACAAGAGAATAAGCTCTCCACTCCATTTATTTATACTGCAACTAAAGGAGAGAAAGACAGGACTTTACTAAGTAAGGATGAAGAGGCAGTTGCTTATTGGACATTTTTAAATGATAAAGAATGTGGAGCCGGAACCAATACCTTTCATGGAGCAAAAGGATATTATATGCCCTTAAAAAGTCATGGGAAAGTACTAGGCGTATTAGGTGTTTCCTGTATTAATGGACCTTTAAAGCCAGAGCAGAAATTTATTTTTGAAACAGTTGCAAGTCAGATTTATATTGCATTAGATAGAGAAATTTTAGCTGAAATCCAAAAGAAATCTAATTTAGAAATTGAAAGTGAAAGGCTTAGAAGCAATCTTTTAAGATCAATATCTCATGATCTTAGAAGCCCACTTGCAGGTATCAAAGGTTCTGTGAGCACCATTATTGAAACAGGTAATCTTATATCTGAAAAAACTAGAGGAGAATTACTTCAGAGTGTTTATGATGATACTGAATGGCTTATAAGGTTAGTAGAAAACCTGCTTAGCATGACAAGATTTGATGGCGGAGATATGAAAGTTAAAAAAGATACAGAGCTAGTTGAAGAAGTGGTGTATGAAGCAGTTCAAAGAATTTCAAAACGTTCGACTGCTCATGAAATAAAAGTAACAGTTCCAGAAGACGTAATAATGGCGCCTATGGATGGAAGTTTAATTGAGCAGGTACTCATAAATTTAATTGATAATGCTATTAAATTCACACCTAAAAATTCTTTGATTGAGGTTAAGGTTTATGAAAACGAAAAAGATATTATTTTTGAAGTAATTGACAACGGCACTGGAATAGCAGAAGATATATTGCCACACATATTTGATAGATTTTTCACCAATGGAGATAAAATATCTGATTCAAGAAGAGGTGTAGGTTTAGGTCTTGCAATTTGTAAATCTATAGTTGAAGGTCATGGAGGAACAATTACAGCTGATAATAGAGAGAGCCAAGAAGGAGCAATTTTTAAATTTAATATTCCAAAGGAGGGGAATAGTGATGGACAATAAACCATATATCCTTGTTGTAGAGGATGATAAACCAATAAGAAATTTTATAACGGCATCCTTAAAAGCGCAGGGTTTTAATTATATAGAAACAGATAAGGGAGCAGAAGCTATTGCACTATCGATATCTCATAGACCCGATTTAATAATACTAGATCTAGGACTTCCAGATATGGATGGTATTAATGTAATTACAAAGGTTAGAGAATGGTGTAAAACTCCAATAATAATTGTTTCTGCAAGAGAAAATGAGAGGCAGAAAATAGAAGCCTTAGATAAGGGAGCAGATGATTATTTAACAAAACCCTTTGGAATAGGAGAACTATTAGCAAGAGTCAGGGTATCATTAAGACATAGTGTAACAACAAATAATGAAACGAAAGATATAGGGGTTTTTAAAGTTAAAGATTTAGTTGTAGATTTTAATAAAAGAAAAGTGACTATAAATAATGAAGATATACATCTAACTCCTAACGAATATAAAATAATGGCTCTTCTTTGTAAGTTTCCTGGAAAGGTATTAACTCATAATTTTATAATTAAGGAAATCTGGACTTCTCCAGTAGGAAACGAAACTCAGTCTCTTAGAGTTTTCATGGCAAGTCTCAGACGAAAAATAGAAAAGAATCCAGCACAGCCACAGTATATTTATACGGAAGTTGGAGTTGGATATAGATTAGTAGAAGATTAGAAAAGCAACTATAACTTAGACTTAAGTGGTAAATTACCGAAATCATAAATATTTTATATAAGTTGGTTTTATAATTTGTTTATCTATATTTTAGAAATATAGTAAAGGAAAATATAAAGAAGCATAAAGTTTATTCTTGGAAATTAAATAATATAACATATAAAAGCATGGTATAATTAGGAAGTCAGTATTAGAAAATTTAAGGGGGAATATATAATGCATATTATGACTATTATGGCCTTAGCTAACTTAATTCCTTTAGCTATATTGTGGGGATTAGGAGTTTACACATTAATTTTGTTAATAAAAGCATTAAAAATATATATTAATAAAAATTCTTAGTAGCATTATAAACCATACTTTTAAATTAAAACATATTAGAATCGTATATATTTTTGTTACTATATTAAGGCAAGTATGACAATAGTGGATAATTTCATGTAAAATAATATTTAAACTAAGGAAAGGATAATTAATGCATGGATATAAAAATAATATCTTCAGAAAACAGAAATCAAATTAATGAATTTATAATGTTACATTGGTTCTCTACAGATATGGTTGTGAGAGGTGAAATTGTTGACATGAGATCAATAGATGGATTTGCTATATATGATAATGAAGAAATTATAGGGCTCGTGACTTATAGAGTAAAAGCTTCTGAGTGTGAAATTATGTCATTAGATAGCTTGAGGGAAAGGCAAGGTACTGGAACAGTTCTTTTAAATAAAGTTATTGAAGCTGCAAAAGGAGAAAATTGCTCAAAAGTAAAGCTAATTACAACTAATGATAATATCAATGCTTTAGGTTTTTATCAAAAGCGAGGCTTTGATATGGTAAATTTATATCACAATGCTTTAAATGATTCAAGGAAGTTAAAGCCATCAATTCCTTTGATTGGGGATTTTGGAATCCCTTTAAGGCATGAAATTGAGTTTGAGATGAATCTGGATAAGTGATTATTATTTTGAGAGTTTATGTAATACAAGCTCTTATTTTATGTTAAAATATAGTAAAGTTTTATTTAAGTAGGATGTGGTAAAAGTGATATTAGAAACTAACAGATTAATTTTGCGTCCATGGAAAGAGGAAGATGCACAAGAGTTATATAAATATGCGAAGGATCAGAATGTAGGACCTTCTGCAGGATGGCCGGTACATACTGATGCTGAGAATAGCCGCCAGATTATTGAAGATGTCTTATCTAAAAATGAAACTTATGCAGTTGTATTAAAAGGTAAAAATTCACCAATTGGTAGTGTAGGACTAATGATTGGTGAAGACAGCAATATAGCTATAAACAAGTATGAAGGTGAAATTGGTTATTGGCTTGGTGTTCCTTATTGGGGACAAGGTTTGATTCCGGAAGCAGTTAAGGAGCTTATGAGACATGGTTTTGAAGATATTGGTCTCAAGGTTATTTGGTGCGGATATTATGATGGAAACGAAAAATCTTGGCGTGTTCAAGAAAAATGTGGTTTTAAATATCATCATACCAAAAAAGATGTAAAATTAGAGCTGATTGATGATATTAGAACAGAGCATATTAGCTGCATCACAAAAGAACAATGGCTTAGTATTTATAAATAATGAATTTGAAGGGGATATAAATATGGTTTTATTAGTAGTTGATACACAAAAATTAATAATAAATGAAGAATTATATAACTTTGATACCTTTGTAGCTAATGTTAAAGAATTAATACATGAGGCTAGGAAGAATAATGTTGAAGTAATATATGTACGTCATGATGATGGAGCTGGGAATGAATTAACAAAAGGCAATGAGGGGTTTGAAATATATGAAGGGTTTAAACCTATGGCACAGGAAAAGATATTTGATAAAACGGTTAATAGTGCCTTTAAGGAATCCGGATTATTAGAATACTTAACAGATAAGGGAGAAAAAGACGTAATAGTCATAGGGCTTCAAACAGACTATTGTATTGATGCCACTATAAAATGCGGATTTGAACATGGATTTAATATTATAGTTCCAGCATATGCAAACACAACAGTTGATAATAAATTTATGTCATCAGAAGAAAGTTATAAATATCATAATGAATTCATGTGGAATGGTAGATATGCAGAATGTATTTCATTAGATGAAACAATTAAAAGAATGAAATAATTATGAAGCGGAAAGCACACTAGTTGTAGTGTGCCTAAATTAAAAATGACTTTCCATTTCCTTAATTTTATCATACAGCATTTGATTTGTAGGGGAAAATAAGCCGTACTTTTTACCTAATGAGAGTACGGTACCTGCAAACAGTTCAACTTCACTGTAGCGTTTAGCCTCTAAATCCTGTCTCATAGATGGTTTCCCCTGAGGGCTAAGGCCTTCTAGAACTTGAAGCCAGTAGTCTAGGTCAGCTTGTGTTAAACAGACATTTTCCTTTTCTGATAAAAGAAGTACTTCTTTCATAGCGGATATCATAGTATCTCTTGCAGGTCCTTCCTTCAATATACCGCCATAGTCGCATTCATAAACAGCTACAGTCTGATTGACACCTACATTTAGCATGAATTTACCCCAGAGCCTTTTTTGCATGTCAACGTCAACGTCATAAGGAAGGCCTACTTTTTCAAAAAATTGTGCTACAGCCTCTACTTTTTCTGATGAATGTATTCCCGGTTTAATATCACCAAAGCAAATCATTCCCATATGTTCATAGGTAAGTTTATTACCAATTTTAACTGCATCCATTCCTTGAGCCACGCTATAGAGGATATTATCCATACCAAAAGCCTGTCCGATGATTTTCTCACTACTGATCCCATTAAGAAGAGACATAATAATAGTATTAGGTCCAACTTGTTTTTTTACAGTTTGTATAGCACTTACTAATCCGTCAAACTTTACGGAAAATATCAGTAAGTCTGCAGGATCGCAATTTACTTCCGGTGTTACATAGTTAAAATCACAGATTTCTCTGTTGCAATAAACATGTTCTGATTTATATCTGTAAATTCTTTCAGAATCAGCAATAATTCTAAGATCATCTTTGGCCATGTGCTTGGAAAGGTGGTTCCCAAATAAAATACCTAGCGCGCCCAAGCCTATAATAGATACTGTTTTAATTTCCATAAACTCTTCCTCCTGTGGTTATTTATACTTAATATTATACTATACCAAGGTTATGAGAACAACGTCCTGTCAACATTATAAGCTGAATTGTGGTAATGCTCAAAAATGGTAAAGTTATTAAAAATATGAATGAAAGTTAGTTGGAATTTAATTAGTAAGAGTTTATATAATGTAAGATCTTATTTTAAAATATAATCTTTTAACAGTATGTAGTATTAATTTAATAACTTTACCAAAGAGGGGAATACTTACTATGATGAATATATTATATTTTGATAAAAAATTATTGTAAAACGATAAATGATTTGCTATTATATTACTGATAATAAATAAATGAGGTGCTTTTTATGAAACTAGAGACAATACCATTTTTTAAGAAACTAGGAACAACACTATTTTTAAAAATAGTAGTTATATTTATTGGAATACCAGTTCTTGCTTTGTGTATATTTTTGATTCCATATATAGGGAATTATGCGGCGGATTTGTATCCGAATATTGCTTGTATGAAATATCTAGTTTTAATGGATTTATATGCAACGGCAATACCTTTTTACTTGGCTTTATATGAGACTTTTAAACTTTTAAGCTATATTGACAAGAACAAAGCTTTCTCAGAATTATCTGTAAAGGCTTTAAAGAATATAAAATATTGTGCAATCACATACAGTAGCTTATATATTATAGGCATGCCACTATTTTATCTCATAGCAGAAGTTGATGACGCTCCAGGTATTATATTAATTGGATTGGTCTTTATTTTTGCGGCAATTGTAGTTGCAGTCTTTGCAGCTGTACTCCAAAAGCTTTTAAAAGAAGCTATAGATATAAAATCAGAAAATGATTTAACGATTTGAGGTGGATAACATGGCGATTATAATAAATATTGATGTGATGCTAGCTAAAAGAAAAATGAGTGTGACAGAACTCACGGAGAAGGTTGGAATAACAATGGCTAATCTTTCTATCCTTAAAAATGGAAAAGCAAAGGCCATTAGATTTTCGACTTTAGAGGCAATATGTAAAGCCTTGGATTGTCAGCCTGGCGATATTATAGAGTATAGAAGTGACATAGATACTCAAAAATAGAACAAACTTAATTATAGATGATGAATTACATATTTTATACTGCAATTATAATTTTTTTCTAAGGAGTTTCGTCTAATAATTTGAGGAGGTAATATATGAAGATTAAATTAATTCAGCCTGCAATGCTGCCGAGACCTATGGATACAAAATTAAAAACAAGAATGTCTCCTTCATTAGCTCTACTCACAATAGCAAACCTTACGCCAAAGGAACACCAGGTTAAAATTGAAAATGAAAATGTTGAAAGGATAGATTTTAATGAACCTGTAGATTTGGTAGCTATAACTGTTACTGTTGATGTTATGAATAGAGCAGTAGAAATAGCAAAGGAATTCCAAAAACGTGGTATAACAGTAATTGCAGGAGGAATACATATAACAGCAGATCCAGAAGGAGCTGTTAACAGCTTTGATTCAATAATAGTAGGAATGGCTGAGAGAGCTTGGGCAAAAGTGCTTAAGGATACAGAAAATAATTCCATTAAAAAGGTATATTATGATATGGAGAATATGGAAGGGAAGGAAATAGTATCACCTAAGTATGATATCATTAATAATAAAAAGTATTTATATACAAATATAATTAGTACAAGCAGAGGCTGTCCTTTTAAATGCGATTTCTGCTATAATAGCTGTACAAATACCCTTAAAACTTATATTAATAGGCCCATAGAAGATGTAATTAAAGATATTAAAACTCTAAAAACAAAACATATTATGTTTATTGATGATAATTTTATTGGAAATCCAAAATGGACCAAAGAACTATTAAAGAAAATAAAACCCCTAAAGCTCAAATGGAATGCAGCAGTTACTTCTAATATAGTGGACATGCCTGAATTGTTAGACGAAATGAAAGAAGCTGGATGTCAAAGTCTTTTCGTAGGTTTTGAAAGCATAAATAGTAAATCGATAGAAAGTGTTCATAAAGTTCAAAATAGTGTAAAGAGATATGAGAAGCTTGTAGATGAAATTCATAAAAGGGGAATAATGATAAATGCAAGTTTTGTTTTCGGATTAGACGAAGATGATGCATCTATATTTAAGAGTACTCTAGAGTGGATAGTTAAAAATAAAATAGAAACAGTAACTTCACATATAATGACACCGTATCCTGGTACAAAGTTATACTTAGCTTTATTAGAGGAAAATAGAATAGTAGATTATAATTTATCTAATTATAATACTTCCCATGTTGTATATAAACCAAAGAATATGACAGCAGAAGAATTATATAATGGATATTTATGGATCTATAAAGAAATATATACGTTTAAAAATATAATGAGAAGGCTTCCAAAATCTAAAAAACAATGGATTCCCTTTTTAGCTTTTAATTTTCTTTATAGGAAGTTTGGAAAACTAACTGAGTTATTATGCAGCATAGTTTCTTTTGAAGTTATAGGAAGATTTTCTAGATGGGTTGCCTATAGAATAAAATAAGTAAATGAATAATTTTGATACCTTTATAGTAAATGTTAAAAGTGTATATTTGGAGGAAATAATGAGTGAAGCACGTAAACCACTAATTTTTAGTGAATATAAAGATGTATTTGAGGTAATTAAAAATTTATTAAAAGATAATGAAAAGCTAGTAATAGCAATTGATGGACGATGTGGCGGGGGAAAGAGCTCTTTAGGAACAATGCTTACAGAAGAGTTTGACTGCACACTTTTCCACATGGATGATTTTTTTCTGCCTTTTGAGATGAAAACTTCAGAAAGGTTAAGCAAGGCTGGTGAGAATGTTCACTATGAGAGATTTGAGGAGGAAATATTAAGGCCTCTAAAAAATAATAAGCCTGTAATATATAGGAAGTATCTATGTAATAAGTGGGAGTTTAGCCAGCCTATTAAAGTAAAAACTAAGAACTTAACCATAGTTGAGGGAAGCTATAGTCTTCATCCTGCCTTAAGAAATTATTATGATTATAAAATTTTTATAACTGTTGATCCAAAGGTGCAGTATGAGAGAATTCTAAAACGTAATGGTAAGGAAAAGCTGCAGGATTTTCTAAATAAATGGATTCCCATGGAGGAGCATTATTTTGAAGAACTGGATATTAAAAATCAATGTGATTTAATACTTGATACTACAATGATAAAATAGATGAAAAGTTTATAATATTGAAAGAAACACTACTAGTTTTTAGATCTTTATGTAGTGTTTTTTTATTTGCCTCTTATAGAAATAATAGTTTTTTTTGATTATTGCTTACTATGAAATTATAAATTTTATAACCTATAAATGTACCAATTATGCTCACAAGTGTTATGTCTAAAATTATTATGTCTACAACATAAATATTAATAAAATGAAGTAATATTTGTAGAAAATATATAGTGTATAAATTTAACGTAATAAAAAAAGACACTTTAAAAGTGCCTTTTATGACAATACTACGCTTCCGGTTCCATAAATTATAAGTGAATAGTCATAATTAAGAGGCGGTAAAACCTGTTGAGGAATATCAGGGCCTAATCTTACTAGTGCATGTATAGTTTGGCTAGCATCAATAACTATAATGATAGCTTTATCGTTAGGAGAGGTCATTTTTGCAGTAATAGGACTGCCTATCAGCAAATTAGTATCCCTTGCATTATAAATACCTTGAGTTAGTGTTCTAGTTTGCTCAGCAAAAGCGTGTATGGTATTTAGGTTAAGAAATAAAACTGAAAGAATAGAGAATATAGCAATAAATCTTTTCATTAGCTTAACCACCTTAAAAATTATTATTATCGAACTTAAATGTACTGTTATTATGTGAAATTAAGGAATAAATATTCATAAAACTGTAGAAATTGTATATAAATAAAAAGATCCTATAAGGTGTCATTTAATAAGGAACTGCAAGTTTTAGTAAGGGAACGTTAGCTCTCCTTTACCCAATATTACAACTCTATCAGAGCTTCTAATAGTTTTAAGAGGATGTTTTATTGAATGAGGTTCTAATGATATTGCTTGTTGTATCTTTTGATCAGAATCGAATACAATAATGAATCCGTTATAATCAGAGACATTTTGAACATTATACGAAACATTTTCTAATAATCCTAAGTCGTTTATATTATAAAAACCTTCCTTAAATCCTTTTTGTTGTGCTACACTGGTTATCGTATTCATACTAAGTGACAGAAATAAAAAAATAGAAAATATAGAAAAAATTTTTTTCAATTTATAATCACCCTTTATAATTTAATACTGAAATAGTTGAAATCCCTCATCTTTATTTTGTGAAAGTTAAAAGAATATATGCAAATATAAATAAAAATTTAATAAACAATTCTAAAGTAAAATAAAAGACACCTATGAGGGTGCCTTCCATTTTTATAAAACATTCAGTTGAAAATATCTAAAATTCATAACAAAGATAACTTAGGTTCCCTAATTGATAATTTCTAAAGATAACTTTAGGGGTTAATTTTGCACTGCTGCCTAAAGCTATAAATAGTGGGACAAGATGGTCTGCAGTTGGAACTGCAAGGCTTGCATTAGGAGCATCTTCTCGATAGTTATTGAGGGCACTAAAATCTTTGCTTTCTATTTTTTTAATCAACCAGTCATCAAATTTTTTAGCCCAGGAATCAACAGTATCCTTATCAAAATCAACTAATCTTAGATTATGAACTGTATTTCCACTTCCAAGAATCAAAATATCTTCTTCAACCAGTTCCCTAAGAGCACTACCTATTTTAATTTGAGTATCAATAGGAAGAGTATAATTTATAGAAACTTGAACAACTGGTATATTAGCTTCTGGATAAAGATGCTGTAAAAGAGTCCATGCACCGTGATCTAGGCCTCTTGTCAAATCTGTTTTTACAGCAATACCTGAAGTTATTAACTTTTTTTGAACTTTTTTTGCAATGATGCTGGAACCTTTTGCAGGATATTTAATTTTATAGAGTTCTTCCGGAAAGCCATAAAAGTCATATATAGTATCATAGGTAGAATCAGAAACAGAAATGGTAAGTGTTTCAGTAGTCCAATGAGACGTAAAAACAACTATAGCTTTTGGACTAATAGAACGTCCAAGACCATTTAAAAACTTAGTATATGTGTTTTGCTCAATTGCCATCATAGGTGAACCGTGAGCTAGAAATAAAGGTTTAATCATAAAGGACACCTCCAAATATTTTTATTAGATTAAATATATTGCATGAACAATTATTTAAGGATGAATGATTTCTAAAAGAAATCAGCAGTAATTGACTATTAGTATGAATCCTTGCAATATATAATAAGTTGCAAGGATTACCTTACATTAAGTGTTAATGTAACTAAACTGTAAATTTACTCTGCTCATTGATTAATTTTTTTGTCATATCATTCAAAGTAGCAGCAGTTGATGCTACATCATTAGATAGATTGTGCATTTCATCAGTAGAAGCAGATATTTCCTCAGCTATGGCAGATGTATTTTCAATTTTATCAAGAATATCTTTCTTTTCAGCATTTATTTCTATAGCCGACATATTTACAGCTTGTACTTTTGGAATTATAGCTTTAATAACATTAAGTATATTTTCAAATGAGTTTAAGGTCTCATTTATAATGTTAACTTGATTGTTAAGATCTGCATTCATGTTATTTGTATCTTCTGTTATTATATTAGTATCATTAGAAATATCAGATAGTAACTTACTAATATTCTTCGATGATGACTTTGTTTGTTCTGCTATTGAATTAATCATTTGGCTTCAGCCTTTAAAATTTCCATTAATTTATAGGGCTCATCATTGTTTAATGAAGCAATTTTGGCGGCTACTTCCAGTGAATTTAATTGATTGTCTAAATTGGCCTGAATCGTATTAGAAGCCTGGATAGCTATTTCTGGTAATGTCTTTGTAATATTTGATACTAAAGCATTAGAAGCATTAATATAAGAAATAATCCCAAAGCCACTGCTTACAACTAAAAGTAATATACCTATCAAAATAATTAATTTTGCTTTTATAGTTTTCATAAACATAATTAGATCAACTCCTCTATATATTTTTCTTATCTGAATATAGATCACGCATTTTTACAAGCAAGTTTTGAGCTTTTAATAGTGAGTGAGATAACTCAATTATTTCTTCTTCAGAAAGAACATTAAATCTTTCTAAAAAAGTATCTTCTTCATTTGCAGCAATAGATGAAATAAGATTTAATGCTTTATTTGATAGGGATAAATAAATTATCCTTTTGTCTTCTTCATCTTGTTTTTTTATTAAATAATCAAGATTATATAAAGTATTAATACTTCTACTTGTATTAGGTACAGATATGTTTAATTTTTTACTTATTCTTGAGACTGTAGTCTTACCTTCAAAATGAATAAAATTTAATATTTTGGAGAAGAGAGGAGTGATTTCTGTATTAGTTAAGTCTGGAATAAGATTCATAAATTCAGCATTAAATAAGCTGTAAAAGTTCACCATATTTAAAATTAATTCTTGAGCATCATTTTTAGTCATATAAAATCTCCCTTAATAATCATTATTGTTTAAAAGTATTCTACCAAAATAGTTATCATTCGACAACTGTTTTTTGATTTAATTTTAGATCTGCATGATATTTAAAATTTTAAATGTAAAAAAAATGGCGGCTTTTTTTCTAATGGGATTCTTAGTAATGACCTTTTCAAGTATGACCTTAGTTGGATTAACTCTACTAGGAATTAGTTTGGCATTAGTATATTTACAGATTTCAAATATGCTTGATAAAGGAAATAGAACAAGAGTTAAGAGAGAGTCCAAAGGAAGAACATGAATATGAAAGAAAGATAAAAATAACCAAAAGAGACTTAAGAAAAGTATTCTGGAGAAGTTAATTTTATCAATTGTCTTGGAATTATGAACGTCTGCAAAATCTTTGCTATTGTTATTGTATGATGCCGATTCTAAGAAAATTATATAGGACAAAAGAAGAGTTAGAGATAGTATTAACCATTCTAGTATACTGGCTGCTCCATAAAAAAGTGTCGCCTCTTATTTGTATGATTAGCTTAATGATATTCGGAATTGCTGCATATGCCTTGGGTATTTTAGGAATATAATGAAAAATTTTATTATATTCCTGCCATACAAAAAGCCCTCGAGAATATGAGAGCTTTTTACAATTAAAGGCATTATAGTTATTTTTAATATAGTTTATATTTAACCTAGCTGCAGAGCTTAATGAATTGCCTTATGGAACAGCTCGTCCAATAACAATATTTCTGCTTTTGCGCTTACAGCATGGTTTCCAAGCAAAACATCTATGGTAAAATCATTGCTTAGCATCTGGCGGTACATGGCGATAATATCGTTTTCTGGCAATTCTACCATTAACTTTGTTTCTTGTGGGATTACTGGAATTCCTGCATTAGCTACAGTGTGTAAATTTTGCTTTAATTCTTTGGCAATCTTAAGTAAAGTGCTTTCACTATTTGCTGTTTCTACATCCATTACACCAGTATTAGTATAAAAATGTTTAATAACTATAGCGGACGCCGTATGGGAAATATGGAATGCTTTAATATTTTCTTGTATTTCATAATGAAGATTCGATGCTTCAAATATATGAGAAAGATCTTTCACTCTTTCAGTAATTTCTCCAGTTATTTCACCGAAAATTGTTCCTTGATGCTTTTCAGAACCAAACTGGGCGTACAGAATACCATCTTTTATGTCGCCGCCTGCACCTGGAAATCCAGGGAGTAATCTATCACCTACAATTTCAAGCCAGCGGTCATATCCAATAGTATTGGTTAAGGTAATAATAGTTTTACTATAATTATTCTTAATTGCAGACAGTGCAGTTTCAGCTTGATCATAACGCACTGGAACAAAGATAAAATCGTAGATATCATCATCTTCTAGCTTTTCGATGGTCTTAATTGATATGTTTTTTATGATTCCATTATCGTTATAGCGCAATCCATCCCTTTTAAGAGCTTCAAGTCTTTTTCCTCGAGCTAATAATGTAACGTCAAGTCCTGACTGTGCAAATCTAAGTGCATATATACTGCCAACAACACCGGCACCAAATATTAAAATTCTTTTTTGTTTTATATTCAATATTATCATTCCTCTCAAGAAATTAGTTACACGTTGTCTAAGCAACATGTGTGTGATATCATCATAATACGGTACTATTATGATTACAACCAGCAGATTAAATGAAAAGTTGCTTAAACAACAGATTTTGAAATTTGATGTTTTAGAAAGGAAGATTACAATATGATAAATCAAGATGATCCAAGGGTTTTGCGCACGCGACAATTAATAAAGGAAGCGTTTAGTACTTTGCTACAGAAGAAAGGATTTGATGCAATTACTATAAAAGATATCGCACAAAAGGCTGCTATTAACCGTGCTACCTTTTATGCTCATTATGAAGATAAATATGCTTTGTTAGAAGATATTATAGAACAGGCTTTTAATAAAATGTTTCCTGAGCAAATTCTGGATGCTCAGGAGTTTACAGATGAAATATGCAACAAGTTAATCATAATGACGTACAATTACATATTAGCTTTTTATAAGACATGCAGAATGGATTCTAAATCTATTGCAACTCTTGTTGACGAGAAAATAAGAAATATGCTTAAGCAAATGTTAGAAAGCATATTTTTGAAAGGGGATACCTTTAGAACAAAAGATAACCTTAATATAAAGATGATTTCAGCTATGACATGTTCAGCCATTTATGGAGGTGCATATTCCTGGTTTAAGGATGGTGAAAATGATCGAACTGATTTGCTTGTAGATATTGTGAGACCTTATGTAATGAAAGGGTTGGATATGTATCGAAAGTAAGATGAAAGTTAAAAAATAAAACCAAAATTCGATTAAATGTGAAAACCTATGCTAAAACTAAAATTAAAACATAGGTTTTTTGTTATAAGTTTTTTATAAAGTAATTTGAATTATTTTTTTGAATGTTGACAGATATTTCAGTCATTTACATTTGGATGCAAGTAATATTGTGAAATAACTTTATGACCAATATCAGGATGTGTATAACGCCCTCTATCTTGTGTCTTATTTTCGTAATTGATGGCTCGCTTTGGACAGTGTTGAATGCAGGCCATACAACACTCGCATTCTTGATGGAATACAGGTTTTCCCTCCTCTAATGTTATATTTTTTGCAGGGCAAACAGCCTGACATATCCCACAGGAAACACAATCATTGTTCACATTATAGCTACTATTGCTGCTATGAATCATAGCTATAAATGTATCATATTTCTCTTTATCAGACGCATCTAAGCTTGGAATAGGCATATGCTCTTTGGCAACAATACTATCAATTACTGGTTTGGTATTAATTTCAGCCATTTTTAAAATGTCGTTGACTTCTGTAGGCATGGGATATCCTGTTACCGCATTAGGGTACGAAATAATTTTGGCACCATAGTTCAACTGTAAACCTCTCTGCTTAAGTAAATTGTCCATTTGTGAAATAACAGCACCATTGTTTCCAGCGTATGTCGCTACACAAAAAATGTAAGTATCACTTAGATCCGAAAACTTCATTTCGTGGACAAAGTTTGCCACCATTGATGGTGGACCTCCAGCATAATTGGGAAAAACAAATCCTATACGTTCATAACCAGAAGGTATCTCTAATAGAGTGTCCTTGTAAATTGCAACAAGTTCGCAATTTGGTAATGCTTTTTCAATGTCTTTTGCAACTTTAAGACTGTTTCCTGTACCAGTGAAAAAATAAATTCTATTTTTCATACGTATTGCTCCTTGTATTTTTTGTTGATTTTTTTGCACTAATTGAGATTGCTATCTGATTATAATCCAATTATTACAAATGGAATCTATATTCCAGATATTAATATTATACGGAATATAAATTCCATTTGTCAATATTTAATTTTTCGAGTAAACTAAATTAAATTAAAAGTATTTCCAAGGAAGCTATAGATAAGCATTTTGGGTGGCTTGCACAGTTTACAATAAGTGATAATCCAACGTCCAATGCACTTACACAAAAGTTGTTAGGTTGGAAACCTGAGGGACCTACACTAATTTCTGATTTGGAAAAGAAATAAATTCAATGAAACCTTCCTGATTCCTCATTTTCTAGGCTTTTTTTGTTAAAAAATTCTATATTTTCTTGTACAATAAAAAACGGTCGATAATAAGTCGGCCATTTTTTATATAATTATTTGAATTATAGTCACATTCTAATAATATAAAATTATAAATTAATGCAAACTATATAATTTATTTCTGTATTATTTTCCCCAAGTAATTCTCAATAGATTTCTATCTACTAAACGTTTATAGGTGTATTTGGGGAATCCTACCATAAGTCCTCCTGTAACGCACATATTTTCTGGCAAGTTCAAAATATCAAGCAATGGTTTATAACCAGAATCGGCACAAGCGTTAAAAAAACCAGTAATGCATGTCCCGAGACCAATTGAAGTCGCATAAAGTTCAGCATATGCGAGTGAAAAGAGCGTACTGTCGTGACCGGTTGATGAAGAGTTTTTATTAACTATTGGTATAACTAGACATGGAGCATCACGCAGTACAACATCTTCACCAGTCTCACGGTAACGGGCTACGTGTGCGGTAAATGGTGCTTCATATGGTGATCCGGCAAAAGGCGGATTTTTCAATGCTTCCTCTAACCAATCAATTGAAACTGATGTGATTTTGCGTAGTGTGTTAGGGTCATCAATTACATGATAGGAAACACCTTGTGAATTACCACTTGTTGGTGCAAATCTAGCAACATTTAAAAGCTGCTCAATTTTTTCTCGAGGGACTGGTTTATTTTGAAACTCCCTAACAGAACGTCTACTGCGGAGAAAGAGAGCAGCAGTGCCTTCATCAAGAATTGGTGCTTTTTCTAGCGTTACTTGATTTACTAACGGTGTTTTTATATTATCAAGTGCCGATGAGTGACAAACAGCCACACAGTGACCACATGAGATACAAAATTGTCCTACTACTTTTGGTCCGTTTTCATCCATCCCTATAGCACCAGTTGGACAGACTTTGGAACAACTTCCACATTTAGTACATTTAGATTGATCAACCTGTATTAAATCTCTATTATCTTTTTCCATAATACATTTCCTCCTTGAGATGATTATATAGTTATGAGTTACATGATTAAAAATGTGTAACTTGTGATTATAATATATCATAGAGCGTGATATATTACAAGTTATTAAATATGTAATTTATAAAGAATATTCTTTATCATATTTTCATTGTAAAAATGAAGTCTATTTTTTTATGGCTCTTAAAATATTATTTATATATAGTAAACCACAGCTTCGACATATTTCTACTTCTCAATATGGTTGAAATTATTTATGGAAGTGTTATAATAGGTACGAAAATAAAAAAGCTTTATTTCTTTGTCGCCGGATAAAGATAATAATAAGCGTTTAAGCATCACACCGCAGGCCTTTGAAAGTGTGATATTTAAACGCTTTTGTTTGTTTTAAGGAGGATTGTTATGTTAGAAGAAAATAATTTTATAACTGTTAAAAATTATAATTCATTGTGTGAAGAAGCAAAATATATTAGAACAGAAGTGTTTATGAAAGAACAAGGATTTAAAAATGAATTTGATGGATGGGATAATAAAGTATCACATGTAGTATTATTTATGGATGGAAAAGCAGCTGGTACTGGAAGATTATTGCCTGGAGAAAAGAAAAGTATTTTTGTTATAGGCAGAGTGGCAGTATTAAAGAAGTATAGAAAGCTGCATTTGGGAAGTGCAATCATAAATGAATTAGAAAAGTTAGCGAAAACATCGGGTGGATTAAGTATTGAATTGTCAGCACAATGCACTGCACAAGGTTTTTATGAAAAATTAGGGTATGTTGCAAGTGGAGAACCATATTTAGATGAATTCTGTGAACATATTCATATGGAAAAGCAATTATAATGAGAGGAGATTGATCATGTCATTTAAGTATATTATTCCGATTATTATAATTATTGTATCTAATGTTGTTTATCATGTTACAACTAAGAATATACCAAAAGAAGTAAATTCATTTTTATCATTAGCAATAACTTATATGACGGGGATGATTGTAGCTGTAGCAATGTATTGCGTGACATCTAAGCAAAATAATATTTTAACTGATATACATAAAATAAATTGGACAAGTTATGTTGTTGGATTAGCAATTGTAGGGGTGGAAATGGGATTTCTTTATATGTACAGATTAGGCTGGGATATTAGTAAAGGTTCACTTATTACAAGTGTGTCATTGGCGATATTATTAATTATTATTGGTGCTTTATTTTATAAAGAACATATTGGCTTATATCAAATAGTAGGAATTGTATTCTGCATAGTAGGTTTGATTTTTGTAAATTTTAAATAATATCATATTAGATACCTTAAAAATGAATATTGACACCGGAATGATGATTCCGTATAATGTGAATTATAAGCGGAATGATGGTTCTGTTTATCTAAGGCATCGTTCCTGTAGCTTAAATAAATTATAAAGAAGGGAAAATACATGTCTGATATGAAAAATACTAAATCAATGGATGGCCAGCCATTGGATGAGCAACATGATTTTATGGGAGCCGCTGAAGTTTTTGAACAAATGCTTCAAATGTACAAAGATGGGAATCCTCAATCTTTGATTGAACTAATGGCTGAAGATGCAGTTATGGAATTTCCGTTTGCTCCACCTGGACGACCACAGAAGGTAGAGGGAAAGAACAATATAATTAAGTACTGCCAGGCAATTATGGAAAACGTCACAATCACAAATTTTACAGATGTTGAGATACATCGAATGATTAATCCAAACTGTGTTGTAGTAGAAATGACAGGTCACGGAATCATGAGAGCAACTGGAAATGCTTATGAAAGGCGATATATTGAGGTCTGTCACACAAAGAATGGACGAATCCAACTCTTTAGGGATTATTGGAATCCTCAAGAATCTCCTAGTACTAAACAAGGATAACGAGAAAATTGATTAAGGAAAATAAACATAGCGGAACCGCTTGCTTCGTGGTAGGCAGTTGAGATGCTAGAAATAGAGCATAAAGTATACGATAAGCAGGGAGCGGCCATAAACCGCTCTTTTTGCTTTTTAATATTTTGAACTTTTGATTTATTTGTAGTTAAATTTATATATTTTTTATGGCTCAACACTAAAAACTGTGCTTGACATAAAATAATTATAAAATTAAATGAAAAATGCATTCAAATTCCTGTATTCTATAAGTGACTAATCCAATAGAATTGAAGGAGTTTAAATGCAATTACAGGATATCACTAATATATTAAATTTACAAGGAATAAATGTTATCAATTTTATCTATGGTTTTGAAGATAGAATTTGTATTGAAATCCAACCTACAGAATATACTCAACCTTGTCCGTGCTGTAAGAGTTTTAAAATAATAAGACGAGGCTCATCTGGAATTAGAAGAGTAAGGCATCTTCCTATATTTCAAAACGAGGTAATATTAAAGGTTCCTAAAATAAGAATGTCCTGTAAGGATTGTAATGCCTCTTTTTCATGGCAATATTCATTCCTGACTGGAAAGAGTCGTTATACTAATGAATTTCAAGAGTTTATTGCAACTAAAGTACCAGGAGCAACGGTTATTCACTGTGCTAGAACATTGAAAATACCATATTCTACAGTTGAAAGAATATATAAAAATTATATTGACTATGTTGTTCCACAATTGCAAGCAAAAGTTATATTAGAAAGTTCTAACACTAACAAGCTTATACTTGGAATGGATGATTTTGCTATAAGGAAAGGACATAGTTATAATACTGGAATTCATGACCTTCGTAACGGAACATTACTTGAAATAATTCCAGGAAGAAAACTTGAAGAGCTTAGAAGTCATAAGACTGTAAATCCAGAACTTTTTGAGCTCCGACCTTTTGCTATAGTAATGGATTTGGCTCCATATTATCACACATTTGCAAAAGAAGTATACCCAGATGCTATACGTATTGCGGATAGGTTTCATGTTAATAGCTATGCTATGGAAGCTCTTAGAGGCGTAAGAAAACGCATAAGTTGTGATTTAACTCCTGCGGCACGGACAGTATTGAAAAGAAATAAATCAGTACTTGAAAAACGGAATGAATATCTTACATCAAAAGAGGTTGAGATGCTCCAGCAGTTGTTGTCATTATCACCTGACCTAAAAGCAGTATATGAGTGGAAAGAGGAACTTATTGAGTGGTATGACTGTTGTTCAAGTGTTATACAGGCAACAAATGTATTTGATAAATGGTGTAAAAAAGGACATTCACTAAATATACCTGAGGTAGAACGTGCTTTGGTTACTTTTGAAAACTGGAGACAAGAAATAATTAACTATCATCATTGTAGATATACCAATGCCGCTGTTGAAGGTAGAAACGGTAAAATTAAAGCAATTCAACGCAGACACTATTTTACAAGGAATAAAGACTACTACAAAGGAAGAATTTTATTAGAATGTAATAACCATTTCTTGACAGCTTAAGCTGTCAAGAACATATTTTGATGTTGAGCCTTTTTTATAGTACAAAATTTAATGGCTAGCTTTTAAACACTAAATAACTTGACAAAAGCAACTAATATAATTGACAAAAGCAACCAATATTATTATAATTTCCTTAAGCAGTGAATTTGAGTAGAATTTCAATACAAATGGTAGGAGGGCATTTTCATATGAACAAAAATCTTAAAAATAGAATTAGTATTATTAGACGTTTTAATCGCTATTATACAAATGTATTAGGGCTGTTAGATCAGCATATTTTAGAAAGTGATTTATCATTATCAGAAGTACGAGTTTTACATGAAATTGAAAAAACTGATCAATGTACATCAAAAATGTTGTCAGATATTTTATGTATGGATGCAGGATATTTAAGCAGAATATTGAAAAAGTTTTATAAAGTAGGTTTATTGGTAAAAGAAAAATCCGCTGAAGATGGTCGGGCGCAGTATTTATACCTTACATCAGAAGGAAAAGAAAAAATGGATGAATTAAATAATAGTTCAGATGAACAAATTGCTGAAATTATAAAACCATTAACAGAAATTGATAAGAATTGTTTGGCTCAGAATATGACCTCAATAGAAACCATTTTAACAGATGGTGCTAATATTAAATTAGAGGATATTACTATCAGTACAGACGTACAGTCTGGGGATATAGGATATATTACATATATGCATGGATGGATTTATGGAGAAGAATATGGTTATTCTACTGCTTTTGAAGGATATGTAGCTGAATCATTTCATAAATTTTTACTTAATTACAATTCAGACAATGACCGTTTATGGTGTGCTAAGCATAATGGAAATATAATAGGCTGTATTGGTATAGTAGGTCAGAGAGAACGTGCTCAACTTCGATGGTTTTTGATTGATCCACATTACAGAGGGATTGGTCTTGGAATGAAGTTATTACAAGAGGCGCTAAATTTTACCAAAGTGAAAAAATTTAAGAGTGTTTATTTAGATACAACAAGTGACTTAGATAAAGCAATTAGTATGTATACTAAGGCAGGATTTATAAAGATATCAGAAAAGGCTAATAATTCATGGCGAGAAGATTTAATCGAACTTGAGTTTGAAAAGGAATTGCAATAAGAGAATAAAAAAATTCGACTTGAGATTTAAGTATATAAATAGTAAATTTGAAAGGGGCTTATTATATGGAAATAGAAGTTAAACTTGCTTATGACAATACTAAAGAAATTAAAGAATTATTTTTTGAATATACAGAAATGCTTGTGAAAAATAATCCAAGTGTTGCAAAATACTTAGAACTGCAAAATTATGATTCTGAAATTGAACATTTAACAGATAAATATGGATTGCCAAATGGTAGATTATATATAGTAAAAGTTAAAAATCAAGTAGCTGGATGTATTGGTTTAAGAAAAATAGATGATGAAAACTGTGAGGTAAAGAGATTATATGTTAGACCTGCCTTCCGTGGACGTAAGCTTGCAATTAAGCTTATAGGAAAGATTATTGATGATGCAAAAGAAATTGGTTATAAAAGTATGCTTTTAGATACGCTACCTTTCTTAAAAGAAGCTATACATTTATATAAGAAATTAGGGTTTTATGAAATTGAGTCATATAATAATAATCCAATGGATACTTTAATTTATATGAAATTAGATTTATATAGATAAATTACAATTCGTAGAACGAGATATAGAAAGGAGTTGTTTTTGAAATTATGAATATGCTAGAAGAACATACGATTGCCAGAAAATCCAGTAATAGCGAGGTGGAATTTGAAGAAGAGATATCTAGGCTAGCACATTTGATCTATACTCATAGTCCATATGATGGTAGTTTTAATCAGCGTATTCCAGGTTTGCATGTAAACCGTTATTCACGAACAGAGGCGGACATAGTAAAAACCTTCCAGTCACCTTTTTTATTACTTGTTGTACAAGGGGAGAAGGTCGTTACGCTCGGAAAGGAGATTTATAAGGTGGGGAGGTCACGTATGCTTATGTTCCCCGTTGCACTTCCTGTTGCATTTCAGACTACACAGGCCAGCCCTTCTGAGCCATTCCTTAGTGTAGGGCTAGAATTAGATCCAGAAAGGATTGCAGAATTGACTCTAAAAGCATATCCACAGGGATTACCTCCAATTGACAAACCCAGAGCGGGTTATATAGCTGATGCTGATTTCGGTATTATAAATGCAGTTAAGAGACTAATTGAGTGCCTGGCAAATCCAGATGATACTAAGTTGTTTGCTCCACTTGTATTAGATGAGATTTTGCTAAGGGTCCTTCGCAGCAACATCGGTGCTAACATTGCTGAAATTGGCTTTGAAAATTCTAGTGTGCAGCGAATTGCTAAAGCTATTGACTGGCTCCGCGATAATTTCTCACAGCAGATAAAAGTTGCAGATTTATCTCAACTGGTGCACATGAGCGAATCATCGTTTTATGAATATTTTAAGTTAGTTACATCATTGAGTCCATTGCAATATCAAAAAGCTCTGCGGCTTCATGAAGCAAGGCGGCTGATGGTATCTAGTTCAATGGATGCGACGACTGCATGTCGGATGGTGGGATACGTGAGCGATTCGCAATTTAGTAGAGATTACAGTCGATTTTTTGGAAATCCACCAAAGAGAGATGTCATCAGTTTGCTTCAGAAATAGGAAAGTAATAATGATTTAATCATATTAGCCAGCTATATTTTCCTCACATGCGCTTAAGAAAGGCAGATGCGTAAAAAAATCTCCGGCTCCACAGTCTCCTGCAATTTTTGTTATGGTGGTTGGAGTTGGAGACATTTCTGGAGGATTAGGCAAGAATTAACCTGGAACAGGCAAATATCATGGAGTAAGTCAGATTAAAATAAATTTATAGTTTTATTATTCAATTGTTTAGGAGGTATATGAATATGAATAAGACAATTTTTTATTTTTCAGCAACAGGAAATAGTCTGAAGACCGCTCTTGATATAGCTAATGCTTTAGGAGACACTGATGTGGTGTCAATCCCAGAAGCTGGAATGAATTATAATTGCAGTAGTGAAGTAATAGGATTTGTTTTTCCTGTTTATTCGTGGGGACTACCCAATATAGTATATGACTTCATAAAAAGCTGCAACTTTAATAAAAATGCTTATTTCTTTTCAATAGTCACTTGTGGGGGGGCTATTGGAACATGTTTGAGTAATGTTAACAATCTGCTTAAGGAAAAGGGTGCATATTTGCATTATGGTTCTAAGCTACGTTTTTTGTCAAACTACATATTGATGGTAGATATAAACAATGATAAACTAGACAAAAAGCTTGCAAAAGCTGATAGTCGACTTGCTGTGATCATTCAAGACATTAAGAATAGAAAAGAAGGCAAAATAAAAGACAGTTCAGGTATTCTTTCAAATTATTTTAAGAATACACATGAGAAGGCAAGTGCAAATTACAAGTCTACAGATAAAGATTATAGCATTTCAGAAAGTTGTACAAAATGTGGTATTTGTGTTTCAGTTTGTCCAGTAAAAAATATTGAGATTATAGATGAAAAAGTAATGTTTAAGCATAACTGCGAACGTTGCCTTGCGTGTATTCACTGGTGTCCCCAAAAGGCAATAAATTATAAAGATAAGACTCAAAATAAGCAACGCTACCATCATCCAAAGATAAAATTATCTCAATTACAATCCAGATAATGACCATTAAGCTTTTAGTTAGACTGTAGCCAGATTTGTGTAAAAACAAAATCTAGTTACAGTCCTTTTTCATGATTATATAGTGAATAATTTTTAGATATTGCTATTATACAATGCAGGATATTTTAGACTTGAAATATTATAAAGTAACTACTGTTATGGAATAAAAACAGGATTTTGCACATATTATTAGAATTAATGCATTAATGGAAAAAATATTTCAAGGATTGGGGGAAAGATCATGGGGAATAGAATTTATTTTTTTACTGGAACAGGAAATAGTCTAAAGGTAACTGAAGAGATAGCGAAGAAGTTACCAGAGTGCAAAATTATAGCCATAAATAGAGGAGTAGAAACTGAAATACAAGGGGATTTTGAACGTATAGGCTTTGTTTTTCCGGTATATTATTGGGGCTTGCCAGTTATGGTCGCAGATTTCTTACGAAAAGCCAATTTCAAAGAGCAAGGATCTACGTATTACTTTGCCATAGCTACATATGGGGGAATGCCAGGCAACGCAATTCCAATGACAGGTTCTTTACTTAAGGACAATGGAATTCATTTAAATTATAATGCTGGAATTAAAATGTTTGGAAATGCTATAACTCATTACAATATGAGCAAAAATGTTGAAAAGATTACTGAAAAATCAAATGAAAAGATGGTATCAATTGTTAATGATATAGAAAATAAGATAATAAAGAAGACAGGCTCTAGTAACAGATTTATCAATCATGTTTATATTAATAAAATTACTAAAATTAATACAATAGATATAGGATTTAACGTAAATAGCAGCTGTACTTCATGTGGCATATGCAAGAATGTATGCCCTGCTAAAAATATAACTTTGGAGGATAACAAACCTGTATTTCATCACCAATGTGAAAGTTGTCTTGCATGTATTCAACATTGTCCAAAGCAGGCAATTAATTATAAGGATAAGACTCAAAAACGAAGACGTTATACTCATCCTCAAATAGGAGCTGAAAAACTTATGCAGTACTACACATAAAAATCATCAAAGTAAATCATAAATCCCAGTAAAACTCATGAAAATGCTTACTGGGATATTTTAATGCATTAAATATTAAAAAGTAGAGATTAAAATTTTTATAATTAGAAAAATTATTTAATTATTGTATATTATTAAGATGCTACAATGATCTGGTTTGCGCTTACCCCACAACCAACTAAAAGCTGTTTTGTTGCTTCACTCTTTACATAAACTTTAACATTACTGCAGCCTTCAAATAGATTAGTTACTATTACAGTATTCAAAGGACCATTCTCATGAGTTTTTATGGTTTGAACACTATTTGGAATTGTTATGCTAGTTAAACTAGTACAGTCTTTGAATGCCCCCATTCCTATGGATGTTAGACCTTCAGGAAGTGTTAAGCTTGTCAAATTAATGCAGTGGGAAAAGGCTGTATTATATATGGTTGTTACACCACTTGGAATAGTTATGTTTTTTAAACTTATACAGTTTTCAAAGGTACTTTCCCCTATGGCTGTTATACTATTTGGAAGTGCTATATTTGTTAATTTAATACAATTAGAAAATGTACCAGAACTTAACAAAGTTAGCCCATTTTGTATTGTTGCATCTGTTAAACTTAAGCAATCAAGAAAGATATCATTACCCATTTTTGATACGCTGCTTGGTATTGTTATATTAGTTAAGCTTCTGCAATCTGCAAATGCATGGTCAGAAATGGTTCTTACACCGTTTGGTATTGTTATGTTTGTTAAAAGTGTACAACCAGCAAATGCACCTGCTCCTATAGTTGTTACTGTACTAGGAATTGTTACATTTGCTGTTTTAGTAGAGGCAAATGCAAAAGCCCCTATACCTGTTACTGTAATATTATCGATCTTGTCTGGAATATTTATAATGCTTTGAGAGCCTAAATATGCCACTATTTTACCTGTTGATCTGCAAAAAGCCCAGTCACCACTTATTGTTACATTTGCAAATTGACCACTACTGTTTAATCCATCTTCTTGGTCAAAAAACATATTACCAGCATTATTTACCATATATCCGTTTGCCTTAAAGTAATATAAACTTCCATCGATTGCTCTCCAGCCTCTAGCCCATGAATTCCCTTCAGTATACCACCAGCCATTGTTATCCTGTTTCCACTCTGCACTTGCGGCTATTGGATTTAATGCTAGGACTGATACCATCAATAATGTACCAGCTAACAATTTTGTTATTTTTGATTTTTTCATATTTACCCCTCCATATTACCCCTAAATTCCAATATAAAATGACAATATATAATATTTTAACATTATTATAAATAAATTTCCATAATATATTAAATTTTGGGAATATAGTATCCAATAAAGCATGCTTTTCTAAAAGGGATTTATAATATAGAAATAGAAATTAAACTAGCTTATGACAATAAGAAGTACTATGTTAATTAAAAATCTTGTTTAAACAATGGTAAATTTGACACCCCATCATATGATATTTGTCCATTGTCAAGAACTGAAAATTCTTTGTATACTTCTAATTCAGCTTTTGTAGCACTTATTTTAGTTATTACCCAAATTGCATCATAATTTTTATCATCATCTTTTTTTGCTTGAGGATTATATCCCCAGCTATTTACAGGTGCTCCTAGTAATTTAGCTATCTTAGTAAGGGATTTATGCTCCCAACACACAAGCACTACTTTATCTTCACCAAATTTGTTAATGTCGTTAACAGCTTGATTGATATCTGACTGTTTGGAGTTTGCTATTATTGGTATATTAAGTGCTTTTGACAGTGGAGTAACTGTTTCAATTGGTCTGTTACTATGTTTATTATTCTTTTGCTTCATAGCTATGATAGCATCCGGTTTACTAATATTATCAGGAAGATGATTCTTGAAGAAATCAGAAAGCTCATTTGCTCTTTTATATCCGTTAGAAGAAAGATCAACATCCTGTACTGAACCATCTGAATTTTCTTTTTCTCCATGACGAATAAGTATGATTTGTCTTGGTTTTAGACTTTTGGTATCATTGCTCTCGTACATAGAACCAGATGATTTCGATTCTGCTACATGATTATTTTGAAAAAAGAACTTCAATCCGCAAGCTACTGAAGCAACAACTATTAAAATTATAATTAAAGTTAATATAGAAGTTTTTTTCATTACAAGACAACCTTCCTTCTACTGTAATGTTCTATAGAATTTAGAAAAATTTTCACATTCAGAATAACAAATAATATAATAATTGTCCATATAAAAAGATATATTATCAGCTTCTTTTAGAATTAAGTAAAGCTCCTAATGATGCTGAATTAAAGAAAAGAGCTATAGAAGCAGGAAATCAATATTATAGTAGAATAAAAACTTACTCAATGGGAAGTATTAGAGGTGCTGTAACTTTTGCAAGAATGAAGACAGTAATAGTCTCATAGATGAAAAGATATTATTGGAAGATATGACCGGAATAGTTATGATATATAAACATTAAAGTAAAATATAATAAAGAGTAACACATCAAAAGGGGAAATGAGTGTTACTCTTTATTATTATATTTATTTAATGGGGTAAATATTTATGAAAAGAATTATTATCAACTTTGTAACTTTATTATAATTGGCTAATGTGTCAGAACAGTGACAAATTTAAATTATAATATGTTGAGATTTAATAACAGCTATATTTACTTTGACTTATCATTGGTATCTTTATAACGAAGTCCATCGCTAACAATGGAAAGTAATTTATTGAACTGTTCTGTATCTAAATCACCTTTACGCTGATCTATAGCTAACAAAAGACTCATTATGAGGGTGATTAAATCTTTTATATCTATATCTTCACGTACAGCCTTGGCTTTCTGAGCCTTGGTGAGAAGAGTGGAAAATGTTGACTGAAAATCCTGCAACACATCAAAATCTGTTATTCTGGTATTTAAAGCATCTTTTAAGGCCTTGTTAGTAAATCCATCTTCTATGATATGTATAAAGAAATTAAAAAAAGCTTCACCTGGATCAATATTATTAATAAGAGACTTAGCTCTTTGTGTAAGTTGCTGTTTATAACTAATATTGACTGCCTCAAACAGTGCTTCTTTGTTCGGAAAATGGCGGTATACTGTACCGATGCCTACACCAGCCTGACGAGCAATTTCACTTATAGGAATTGACGTCCCTTTTTCAGAAAAAATCTTATATGCCGCATCAAGTATCTGCTCTCTATTTTGTTTTGCATCCGCTCGTAAGGATTTTGAATTATTGTCATTAGGCTGTGGAATATTGTCTGTTTTGTTTACAGCGTACTCTTTATTTATCATTCAGATAACCACCTTTCTTTTTTAATTTTACTTCAAAATTTGAATATTGACAACGGAATACAAATTCCGATTAATAAATTAATATTAAAAGGCGATGTTTATAATGAAGTTCCAAATGCTTTTTGAAATGAGAAATTCTATAAAAAATGATTTTTAAAAATTCAAGAATGAGACGTGTGCAATTTATGTTATAATATCAATTAGAAAAATGGCCATATACATTATAAAAAGAGCTTTTATGGCAAAATATAAGATGGAATTACATGGGGATACTTTGTTGTAATTTGGTTATAATTCAAAATATAAAGAATATTAGGAGGACATTTTTTGGATAAGAGTCTTAAAGAACTAATAGCAATTTTTACAGAGGCAGGTTTTAAAATAGATTACGAGATAGCTCCTAAGAAAAAATTATCAGAAGATAATATAAAGAATCAGGAAGTGTGGTATACAAAATTTATAGAAGATAAATATAAGGCATTATGGAACCTTGGTTTTACGAATGAAGAAGAATGGATGTCAGAAACTATAAGTTTTTTATACTTTATAGTAAATAAATTAATAAAAGAGATTTCAAGAAAGCCTGATATAGAGATAACTCGTGAGGATACTGAATTATTTTTGGAATATGAAGAAATTGAAGAAATTAAGAATAGAGTACCTTTTTCAATAGGAATGGAATTTATAAATGATGAATGGATTTCGCAGGTGTGGAATGAAACAGCAGATATATTCAGAAGAGAAATTGCTAAATTTAAAGGTACTGTACAGGAATATCTAATAGAAAGAAATACAAATATAAATGTTGCTGGAAGGGTATTTTTTCACTTAGTTGAAAACAAGGAGGACCATTATCCATTTGCATTTTTGGCTACATATTCAACAGAAAATAAAGAAGCAGGAAGACGTAAAGCTAAACATATGCCTTTGAAAAATGCCTTATTAGAATATAAAGAAGATAAAGAGAAACTTCTTAAGCTCATGGGAACAATAAGTAAGGCAGCAGACAAAAGTGATTTCATATCAAGTCTCATGGAAAGCGGAGAATTATTTTCACCACTTAAATTTACAAAAGATGATGCATATAGCCTTTTGAAAGAGATTCCTATTTATGAGGAAGCAGGAATAATGTGCAGAATACCAAACTGGTGGAGAAAGAAAAATAATTTCCTAAGGATTTCAGTTTCAATTGGTGAAAAAGAACCAGCAAAGGTTGGAATGGATGCATTATTATCCTTTGAACCAGAAATATTCTTTGGAGATGAAAAGATATCTAAGGAAGAGCTTAAAAAATTACTTTTAGAAGCAGAAGGGTTAGCCTTAATTAAAGGGAAATGGATAGAAATAGATAAAGATAAATTAAAAGAAGTATTAGAGGCATATGAAAAGGCTGACACCTTAGCTAAAGCTGATGGATTAACTATTGCAGAGGCCATGCGTATGGAGCTTAATGCAGGAGAAAAACTTGGAATAAATGAAACTTCTGTGGATCTAGAAGTATCAAATGGAACTTGGCTTAAGAAGATACGTGATACTATGAAAAATCCAGATATTTTAAAAGAAAATACTCCAAGTACAAGTTTTAAAGCTTCCTTAAGACCATATCAAAAAACAGGATTTTCCTGGCTTACTTATATGCAAAAATTAGGTTTTGGAGCATGTTTAGCTGATGATATGGGACTTGGTAAAACTGTACAGATTATTGCTTTTCTCGAGAAAATCAGAGTTGAAAGTGGGGGAAAAGCACTTCTCATTATTCCAGCTTCATTAATAGGCAACTGGCAGAAAGAAATAGAGAAGTTTGCGCCTGAAATGAAAATAGCTGTCCTTCATGGAAAAGAAACATCTATAGAGTTAGGTGAAGAAGATAGCCCATTTTTATATATAACTACTTATGGTATGGCAAGTCGTTTAGAAGAAATAAGAGAGATTACTTGGGATATATTGATCTTAGATGAAGCACAGGCTATAAAAAATCCAGGAACAAAGCAAACTAAGACCATAAAGCAAATTAAAGCTAAAACAAAAATAGCAATGACAGGTACGCCTATAGAAAACAGACTTTCTGATCTTTGGTCATTATTTGATTTTTTAGATGCTGGGCTTTTGGGTACTGTTAAAGAATTTACAAACTTTACAAAGACCTTAAGAGAAAATAATAGTAACTATGCAAAACTTAAGAATATTATAAATCCATTTATATTAAGAAGATTAAAGACAGATAAAAGTGTTATAGCAGATCTTCCAGAAAAAATAGAAATAAAAGAGTATGCATCTTTAAGTAAAAAGCAGATCGTGTTATATAATAAACTTGTAAAAGAGCTGGAAGCAAAATTAAATAATTCAGAAGGAATTGAAAGAAAAGGCCTTGTACTTGGAAATATCATAAAATTCAAACAAATATGTAATCATCCAGATCAATATTTAGGACTTGAAGAATATAAGCTAGATAATAGTGGAAAATTTGAGCAGCTTAAAGACATCTGTGAAAATATATATGAAAAGAGAGAAAAAGTGCTTGTGTTTACTCAATTTAAGGAAATGACAGAGCCAATATCAGCATTCCTTGAAAGTATTTTTAATAGAAAAGGCTTAGTACTTCATGGAGGCACTTCCGTTAAGAAAAGAAGTGAAATGGTTGAAGCCTTTAATGGAGAAGAGTACATTCCATATATGATACTTTCGCTTAAAGCAGGTGGAGTTGGCTTAAATCTTACAAGTGCTAATCATGTAATTCATTTTGACAGATGGTGGAATCCAGCTGTTGAAAATCAGGCTACAGATAGAGCTTTCCGTATAGGGCAGACTAAAAATGTAATGGTACATAAGTTTGTAACAAAAGGAACCATTGAAGAAAAAATAGACTTAATGATAGAAGAAAAACAAAAATTAGCTGGAGATATAATAGCTTCATCAGGTGAAAGTTGGATTACAGAGCTTGATAATAAGGAACTTATGGAATTATTTAAGTTAGGTGGTGATAAATAAATGGGATATTACGGTTGGTATAAGCCAGAATCAGCAGCAGATAAAGCTAAAAAGAATCAAAAAAGTCTTGAAAAACTTAGAAAAACAAATCCTCATATATCACCTATAATTATAAGTGGAAATCAGATAGCATCAAAATGGTGGGGAAAAGCCTGGAATAAGAATTTAGAGAATTATGCAGATTTTAAAAATAGAATAAGCAGAGGAAAAACTTATGTAAAAAGTGGTGCAGTGCTTGATTTAAAGATTTCAGAAGGAAAAGTAGAAGCAATAGTTCAAGGAAGCAGTTCAAAGCCTTATAATGTTACAATTTCTATTGATAAGTTAGATAAAAAGAATTGGGAAAAAGTTAAACAGCTTTGTAATAGAAAAATAGATACTTTAGAAACACTTCTTTTGGGGAGTTTTCCTAAAGAATTTGATGAAATGTTTAGTAATTCAAGAAATGGAATATTTCCAAGTCCAAAAGAAATTCATTTTAAATGTACATGTCCTGATTCAGCAAGAATGTGCAAACATATTGCAGCAGTACTATATGGAGTTGGTTCAAAATTAGATGAAGATCCTGTATTATTTTTTAAGCTGCGTGCTATTGATTTTCAGGACCTTCTTAAAAAGTCGATGGAAGATAAAATGCAAAGTATGCTGAAAAATGCAGATAAGAAGAGTGATCGTGTTATAGCCGACGCTGAAGTTTTTGATTTATTCGGAGTATAATAAGAATAAATAGTTAGTAAAAAAGTCAGGAATAAAAAAAATTAAGTTTATTACTAGCTTTGAATATTCAGAATATTTGAAGTAAAATAAACAAAAAGACACTAAAAAGTGCCTTTTAAGAAAAGGTTAATTTGACGTTGCCAGAAATTATAAATTTATAGTCATTTTTTAGTGGGATTAAAGGATTTTTACTGGAGTTAGGTTGAATTTTTATAACTTGTTGTATATCTTGATTAGTATCAATAATAATTACTAGTCCCTTAACATAAGGCTCATTATTTTGAACATTATAAGAAACATTTTCTAATAAGCCAAGATCTTTCAATGAATAAAAGCCTTGTGAATATATTTTAGGTTGAGCTACTGCTGTAATTGTACTTGCAGTAAATAATAAGAATAAAAAAATGGAAGAAGAGGCTATAAATCTTTTCATTATTTTGACCACCTTAAAAGTTAAATTTTATCAAAAGTATATTATTATTATTATTATTATGTGAATTTAAGAAACAAATATTCAATTTTATGCACAATTCAAATCTCACAGTAGTTTAAGACTAATGTAAAATATAATAAAGAGTAACACATCAAAAGGGGAAATAAAATGAGTGTTACTCTTTATTATTATATTTATTTAATGGGGTAAATATTTATGAAAAGATTATTATCAACTGAATGAAATCTAATTAATTTTATTTTTTATTTCACTAATAGTTGAATTTATTGAATCTAAAGTATTTAATCTGTCCGTAAGCTGCTTTATTATCTCTTGATAATTTTTTTCCCTTTCTTCCTGTTTTAGATCCCTAGTTTCCTGTGCTTTTAGTATGTATACTATAAGTACACAGCTAAGCATTACCCAGATTCCCTGAGTTGCAGCGGTTTTTATCAATTCATCCATAATTTCTCACCTCCGTTCTAATTTAATAATTCTTGTCTTAATGTCTCTAAAGCCTTTCTTAGAGATTTATTCACAGCTTGTCTTGTTATCTTAAATAGTTTTGCAATTTCTATATCTGATAATTGTAAATAGAACTTATAAAACATAAGTTCCTTTTGTTTAGGATTTAGTGATGAAATCAGATCGTTAAAAACTATGTCTGAATATTCATCATCTTTTTCATTGCAGTCGATTACATCTAATGTCTCTGCTTCAGATGTAAAAGTCATTGATTCTTTATCTTTAGCTATCTTATGAAATAATGATATAGACTTGTTATTAAGACATTTATAAATGTACATTAATATATCTTTATCCGTATTAAATTTTTGTTCATCTATTACTTTTAAAAGTTCGTATAAATATATGATGAGATCTGTTTCTGCTTCGGGATATTTTAGTTTATAGCTTAGATATTTAATCTTAGAGGTAAAGTGAGTCAAAATATCTCCAAAAACTTCTTGATTGTTATGAAATGTTTTGATATTAGATAATAATAAATTTGTAGGCATTTGGCACCTCCTAAATTCTCTTAAGAGTTCTAATTACCTACTAAAAGCAAATATTTTTTAAATGTGTAAACCTAAAGAATGAAAAAAAGTAAAAAAATGACTAATACAATATGAGATTGTATTAGTCATTTAAATTGATAACTTTAGATGTCAAGTAAATAAGTATTTATATATTTTAAGCATAATTTTTCTGAAGCAGTGAGATCAATTTATGAACATATCAAAATAAAGCATGATATGATTTAATCTTTAATTTAGGATTGAATTAATTACAAATAAGCTAAGCATATCAACTTATTAGATCTAAAGCGATACAATATCCTTATACTAGGAATAACAGCCAAAACATATCTATTATGATTTCTTCTTTAATTTCCATATTATTAAACTTTCTTAACAAATTTTATACACTGTGCACTAATTATTGCCAAAGGATATAAATTCAATAGCATTTTTAAGACATTATTTTTCAAATAACATGTTTTTCATGATTAGGAGGTAAAAAGAATGAATACTAAAATGTATGATGTAATAAAATTGGCACAGATGAGTAATAAAGAGGCTATGCAATTTCTAATTGATAAATTTATGCCTATAATATTAAAGTATCAATATAAGTTAGGATACGCTGAAGCAAGAACAGATTTGATAATAGAATTTATACAAGTAATAGATAAGCTTGATCTATGTAAATTCGATAGTGAAAAAGAGGGAACGTTAGTGGTATATATAAATAAAGCTTTAATTAGTAGACGTATAAATCTATTAAAAAAACATATTATAAATGGGAAGCAGAGCTCAGAAATATGTATTGATATTATTCCAGATAGAGGCGTAAAAGATAATAAATTCGATAATTTTTTAGTAAAAGAAATTCTTTCCAAAGAAATAATTACAGATAAACAAAGGTCTATTTTAATTAATCGATATTTAAGAGATAAGAGTGATGCGGAGATTGCTTTTGACTTAAAAATAAGCAGACAAGCTGTATGTGAAAATAGAACAAGAGCTATTTCAAGAATAAGAGACTATCTAAATGCTGTTTAGTAGAAAATTGATAATTTTTATTTTTTTACATCTGCAATTGAAAAGTTTATAATTATTTTGTTAGTGTCTGGATATTATAATATATGGAAGTGAGGTTATCATGAAAAATTTAAAATTTTGTTTACTATTTTTAATTATTTTTTTAACAGCGTGCTCATCAAATGTTTCTAATGGTACAAATAAATTGGATGATAATACTAATAACTCCAGTCAAGGTCCAACTAAAAGCCATGGTGATACTTCAGAAGAAAAACAGATATCTTCTGACGATAACACAAAAGATGAGGCTTATTCAGAACAGAATATTTCTGAAAAAGTTAAAGAATACATTATTAATGGTCAAGAAGATAAACCAGAAGCAGGAAAAATAAAATGGAGTAAAACATTCCTAAATCGAGTTGATATTAAAAGTTTATATAAGCAATATATAGCTAATGGAGGTAATGCTGATGATGTAGAGAGTTTTGCTATGTATATAACTCTAAATGCACCTATTCCAAAGGATTGGGAAGATCTATTTAAAAAAGATTTATATGACACATATGAGGAAAAAGTCGTTAAATTAGAACCTTTGCAAGATGATTTATACCAAGCCTATGTTATAAAAGAAGGTAAAGAAGTACCTTATGTTGTGGTTTCAGCGAGAACCGGTTATTTTCATGGATAGGACATAATGTTATTATTGAATTAAAAAATAGACAGCAACGTTTTCATTGCTGCCTATTAGAATTAAATATCTAATATTTATGATTTTAAAAAATTAGAAAAAATCAAAAAAAATTATGCTTTAATTCTGTCACGAAAATTTACAAATAATTTATCTTACTCTCAAAACTTGTCCTACATAGATTAGATTGGGATTTGAAATTCCATTCCATGCTTGAAGCTGAGCAACTGTAGTTCCAAATTTTGCAGCGATTCCGCTTAAAGTGTCACCAGATTGAACAGTATAGGTGGTAGTTCCTCCAGAACTTCCAGCAGATACCTTAAGAACCTGTCCTACATAGATTAGATTAGGGTTTGAAATTCCATTCCATTCTTGAAGCTGAGCCACTGTAACACCAAACTTTGCAGCAATTCCACTCAAAGTGTCACCGGCTTGAACAGTATAAGTTGTACCACTAGGTGGTGGAGTAGTTCCGCCTGCAAGGGTACTATACCATTGCTCAGCCCAAACACCTCTTTGAGGTTGGTTGCGGTTAACAGGTCTTTCATAGTTATTTATAAATACTTCTGCCAAATAAGTAGGAGTACTTGTACTTTGAGTGAATTGACTAAAATTCATTGGATAAGCACTTGTTGAATAAAATTGCTGACCATTTTCAAGTTCCCATTGTATTCTTCGGCATTGTGTATCAACTGCCTTGTAATCTAGTCCATTTTGGCTTGCCCAATTAGTAAGAATAGATTTTTGAGTCCACTGTACTAAACCGTATCCGCCACCTCCGCTGATTTCATCTATATCTGCAATAATTCCAGATTCTCCTTGCATGTTTCCAAGCATTCCGCAAATAGAATTACTTGTCCATCCCTTGTTTTTAAAAAAAGAATAAATATATCGTGCATTGTCATTCATGTTTTCTGCCATTTTAATGACCTCCTTAATTTATTTTTAAGGTTATCAGCGCTGCATAACTTTCACTAATAATAACGTTTTGTCTTTAAAATCTGTAAACCACGTTTACTTAAAGAAATTAAAAAGGTGCATTAATCACGTATTCATTTAAGAATCACTTAAAATATAAAAGAGTAACACATCAAAAAGAAAATGAGTGTTACTCTTTAGGAATATATTTATTTAATGAGATAAATATTTATGAAAAATTTATTATCGAATTTCTAGCTTTATTATAATTGGCTAATGTGTCAGTACAGTGACACATTAGATATTTTTTATTACTTTTGTTGAATAAAGTTCAATTTGTAGTTAAATAATATGACTTCTGCAAAGTATGCTATAATCTACAGTAATATAAATAGTAATTTGTGGAGGGGAAAAGTGATGATTAGAGTTGCTACGGCAGATGATATTTTGGAAATAGAAAATATATATAATGAGATCCTGGATTATGAAGAAGAAACAGTGTCTTATACCAATTGGAAAAAGGGGCTTTATCCAACAGCTGATTATGCTAAAAGTGCTATTGATAATAGTACAATGTTTGTTGGAGAAGATGAAAAAGGAATGTATGGCAGTGTAGTGCTTAATAGTGTTAAGCCAAAAGAGTATGATAATATTTCATGGGGAATACAGGCAAAGCCAAGCGAAATCATGGTCATCCATACTTTATGTATTAGGCCGTTTGCAAGTGGAAAGGGCAAAGCAAGAATAATGATGGAATTTATTGAGAAATATGCTAAAGAGAAAGGATATAAAGTTATTCGTCTTGACACTTATGAGGGCAATATTCCAGCTGCGACACTATATCCTAAGATTGGATATCGTTATGTAGGTACAACAAAATTTCATTTTCAAAATGTAATATGGGAAAATTTAAAATGTTTTGAAAAGGCATTATAACATTTAACTCCAATTTGCAAAACCGGCTATAAGAATTATAAAGGTAGATTAAGTTATAACAGAGATTGAATAAAAAGTAATTATATGAGTTTTAAGAAAAATATAAGGTGTAGTTAAGACTAAATGAATATTAAAAAATTATAATTAATTTATATTAGTTTTAAAATTGTAAATAGAAATATGTAGGGAGAAATTAAAAATGAGTATTAAAAGGAGGCTTGATAAATATAAAAAAGTATTATATTTAATTAGTACTTTTTTATTTACATGGATATTTTGGATTATTTCATTTACCTCAAGCAGTTCGCATTTGAATGCAATTTTTCGTATAGTAGGTTCATTAATGCCAAGTATTGTAGCTATAATTTTTACTAACTATTTTTATGGAATAAGAGGATTAAGAGAACTGTTAAAAAAGTTAACTATCTGGAAGGTTAATCAGTTTTTTTATGTTTTTATATTTTTTTATTCTGTAGCATCATTTTATATACCGTCTTTTATCTGCGCCATAGCAGGGGCAGACTATAAAATTCATATAAAAAATCAAATATTTGGTTTTAATCTTGATAATCCTTTATCATTATTAGGATGTTTATTAGTTATCTTAATTTTTGGAGGACCACTTGGTGAAGAACTTGGATGGAGAGGGCTTTTATTACCAACACTTCAAAAAAAGTATACTCCATTATTATCAGGTATAATAGTAGGAGTTATTTGGACTTGCTGGCACATACCAATGTTTTTGTTTAATATTGAGGGATATGATAATTTTATAATATATCTTCTACAAACTATTTCTTTAAGCATTATATATACATGGATTTATAACGGTGTAAGAGGAAGTTTGTTAATTCCAATTCTATATCATTGCATTGATGATTTTATTGCATCTATATGTTTTCCTGAATTTTTAAATTACCTTAATATGTATTCGATTATTTATTGGATAATTCAATTAACCGTCTTATCATGCATTATATTTAGCATAACTGGAAAAACATCAAGTAAATTTCAAAATTTTGATTTTAATAAGATTGGTTAAGAATCACAAATTTCAATTCAAGGTTTGATTAGAAGTTATAATTTATGGAGGAGTTTGTTATGAAAGATTTTTTGAAAGAAGATCTATTTTGGATTAGAAAACCAAATAATATCTGCATTGATAATGAAAAAGTAGAAATAATTACCGAAGCCAGAACTGATCTGTGGCAACGTACTTATTATGAATTTCGAAATGATAGTGCACCAGTATTACAGGCAAAGACAGATGAACAGTTTTTTTCATTTGTTGTAAAGACGGCGTTTAATAGTAAGCATCGTTTTGACCAATGTGGAGTAGTCATATATTTAGATAGCGAAAATTGGCTGAAGGCTTCAATAGAATATGAAAATGAGGAATATCAACGACTAGGAAGTGTTGTAACAAATCAAGGATATTCAGATTGGGCAACAACAGATATTTCTGCATCGATTAAGGAAATGTGGTACAGACTTAACCGAAGAGGAAGTGATTACTGCATTGAGTGTAGCATAGATGGTGTTGATTTCAAACAAATGAGAATATGCCATTTATGTAAAGGTGCAAAAGAAATTACTTTTGGAATTTATGCCTGTAGTCCTGAAGAATCCTCTTTCAAAGCAACTTTCACCAATATGCATATTACAGAATGCAAGTGGCAGGAACATAAATAAATTATATAACACTGTTTAAAATATATGTGGAGGAATTAAAAGTGAAAAAAATAATAGAAATTATCATTACAATTACAGTAGCTATAATATTAGTCGGTTGTTCAAGTGCAGCAGAGAAGGGTTCTAACAATGGAGGCAAATCAAATGTTAATGATACCACTAGTGAAAATACCTCATTAAGTAGTGATAAGGAGTCACAGTCAGAAGATACATCCACCGAAATTAATGATATAAATAATAATGAAAATTCTAAGCTACTTGAAAGCATAGATACTACGAAGAGTCAGTTTGAAAAAGGATATTATGATTATAAGGGCACAATAAATGGTAATATTCCAATTAGAATGAGTCTTTATCCATTGGAAAAAGATATGGTTGGGACATATTATTATGAGAAACATAGTGATGAAATGAAATTAAAAGGAAAAGCAGGAGATAAAAATATTATATTAAATGAATATGATGAAACAGGAAAAAATACAGGTATATTTCAAGGAACGATGAGTACAGTTGACAAAATCGAGGGAACATGGATAAGTGCAGATAATAAAACAAGTTATCCATTTGCATTATCACTTGAAGATATTCTTCCTGGAGCCGAATATGGAAAAAGATATGCTATAGCTGTTTATAACAAAAGTGACCAAGATGTAGAAACTTTCATTAGTGAAATTCAAAGTTATATAGTAAACGATGATAAGGAAAAGTTGGCTGAAGAAATAGCATATCCAATCAATGTAAAAGTAAATGGCCAAGTTATCAAAATTCAAAATAAAGATGAACTAATTGAAAATTATGACCAAATTTTTAATGCAGATTATAAACAAGTAATTAGTAAGGCACCTACCAAGTATCTATTTGTGAATTATAAAGGAATAATGTTTGCTGAAGGTAATATTTGGATTAATGATGTGATGTTTGATGGTAGTAACTCTGAATTAAAAATTACTGCTATAAATAATGGGGTTGGTATTTGAAATTTTATCGTTGACTTGAAGTGCACTTCATAGTTTATTGTAGAAGACGAGGTGAATGCAAAGTGAACTTGCGGTGTTTGTTTTGCAATAAAACCATTGCGCCCGAACAGGCGTTCTGATATAATATGTCTGAAATTAAAAGTGGAAAAATAAAGGATTGGTTGTTATGAAAAAAGAGAATGAAAATGAAATGTACTTTACTAAATCTCAAAAAAAATTGGATGATAATAATGATCTCCCAACAATTGAATTTCTTGAAGATATAATCTGTGAGTATGATAGCGAAGGCAATGAGGGAAACCTTGCCGAAATGCTTGAGGCACGTAGATTTGAGCAATATCGGTCTGCTGATGCCTCAACCATTGCAGTGAGAAGTGTGCATATCGATGCTGAACGATTTGACAGAGTGCCGGAAGGTAGGTTTAACACTAAGGTTGACGGTGCACATTTTGAGTGCTTTTACCATGCAAGCAAATACGACTATCTCTACGTTGTGCTCGATACCATGCGAGATGACAATACAATTGCTAATGGACCGCTCCCTCGATTCCATAAGTGGTCATGGTTTACATTTCTGAAAGGACATTTGCTAAGTATTGAAGATCCGATGTATTTTGAGTCAGATATCGCTGTCGGTTGGTTCTATGGCACACATGAACGAGATTATCGAGACGCGACGGCAGAACTTGTTATGAGAGTGGCAAGGCATTTAGGTATCCCTAATGAGCATATCATTTTTTATTCAGTTTCTTCAGGAGGAACATCGGGTTTATTCACTGCTGAAAAAATCGCTGGCAGCGTTGCAATAGCATCGAATCCACAACTTGATCTTACGCGTTTTCTTCCAAGTGCACTTGCTAATTTTAAAGAATGTACTGGTATTGATCTTGTCTATGAAAAGCAATATGGAGATGCAGGGCGTGTGGATTTTGCTCATGTTTTATCTAAAAATAGCCTTTCTAAATACTTAGTTATTATAAATTGCCGCTCAAAGATAGACTTTAATGATCAGCTTATACCATTTTGTAAGAAACTTGGTATAACTCCTCATTATGGTCTGCAAAAGGTAGGAAACTTAATTATATGGGTAATAGATGCCCCAGGTCCGCATCCGCATCTATATTATGAAAGTAAGACCATGTATTTCGCTATTGATTTCCTTGCAAAAACATTAGCAGAAGGTGGCGATATAGATAGGCTTAAATCACTATATATAATGTTTAGCGAGTTCTGGCATGAGAAGGCAGGACTGATTGCAGGAGATCCTGAATCCTTAGATGACGCTGATCCAGTAGGAAAGACGTTTGCTGAACAGCTGAAAAGATAATAGTTGTTAAATTAAATAAACTACAGATCCAAAGATCGCAAATTTATTATTAATAATGAATTTGTGATATTTTTTGTTTAATAAATACTACCAGTAATCATAATTTTATTCTTATTTTTAGAATTTAATAGTAACTTATGATACAGGGTTATTGTTTATATAATATTTTATATTTTGAATTTAAAAGCAAAATGTAAAAATAATATAGAAAATTTGTTTTAATTATCGGTAACTTGATAGCAATAATATTAAGATTATCCTTTGTAGAAAAGAGTTAACTATGACTGTTAAGAATTTTATAAGAAAAAATCCTGAAAAAGTATATATTATTACTGTTCTTTTAATTACATGGATTATTACAATTATGTTGTTTATTAATCCTAATATAGGTAAAAATGATTTTGCTTTAATCATGTTCATTCCTGCGATATTAGCTATTATCTTTAATAAGATTACAAATGATCATCAATCAAATTTATTTAAAGACACAACTTTAAAATCAGTATTGTTTGGAATTTTCTACCCAATTGTTTTTATAGGTATTTGCTCATTTATAGCTCAACTTACTGGTGGTGGAAATATCAGTATAAACAAGGAATTCACATTCAAAAGTATTATAATTCTAATAGTGTCTGTAGTTGTCGGTTTATTCTTAGCTTTGGGAGAAGAATATGGATGGAGGGGATATCTACTTCCGAGATTAACAAAAGAGTATGGTAAAACGAAAGCAACTGTAATTGTAGGTGTAGTATGGGGATTGTATCACATTCCTGCTGTTTTTCTTTTGGCAAAAGCAACTGGAATAGGTAATCCATTATTCTTATGTGTTATCCAAGCATTTGCTGCCTTTACATATAGTTTTCCTGCATCTTATTGTTACTATTCTTCAAGAAGTTTATTACCAGTTCTATTTCTGCACTCGGTGTGGAATGTGGTTAACCCTTTGATGCTTGGTGATATTTATACAAACACATCTGGATTGATAAATGGAGATGTAATAAAAATAAATGGAGAAGGTGTACTTGGATGTATTTTAGGTGCAATGATGATTTTCTATTTTATAAGGCAATTCAGAAAAGAGATATAAATAGAAATATTAGTGTTTATAAATTATATAGACATCCAACTTTAAGACTGGGATTATGTGGTAACTTACCAAAATTATAAATATTTTGACTTCGAAAATACTTATAATTTTTAGTCGATATATGAATTTAAAGTTTTAGAAAATTGGTAAATATGTTTATTTAATAAGTCAAATGTTTAATTTAATTATAGCAAGCATAATAGCTGTTCTAACTGTTATAGCATATATTTTATTTCAAGAGAAATATCTTTTCGTAAAAAGTACGAATTTGAAAGATGAGGGGTTAGCAGGAGTTTGCTTGATGGAACAAATTGATATATCAGCTTTAGAAGAGAAATTTGGAAAATTGACAAATGATAATATTAATGTATTACTTTAGCTAAAGGTGTGCAGAGGCCTCGTGATGGTTTCTTTCTAAGGGCAGAAAGTTCTTATAATGTAGCTACAGAAATAGAAAAGCTCGATTTAGAAAGCTCTAGGGGAGTTCCAGTTATAAAGAGTTATGGAGTCACATTATTACATAAGATGTCACATGGCGAAAGCTTCATTACACTAATGACAAATCGTTTTAAAAGAATTATTTTATACAAAATTATGTGTGGAGAAAGTGTTAACTAGTCAACTAAGAAGAATTATCGGATGAAGAAATGCATATTACTATGAGATCTTTAAAAAAGATTTTTGATAGTACCCCCAAATTTAGGGAATGATAAGAATTACCATAGAGTTAAATAGATCAGGAGGAATTAAATTGAAATATAGAAATAATAATTTAGAATTAAATAAGCTTGGATTAGGCTGCGGAGGGATGATAATTGATGATAATAAGTTTGAAAATATAGCAACAATTCATGAAGCGTTAGATTTTGGAATAAATCATTTGAATACAGCAGATTTTTACGGTTATGGAAAGAGTGAAATGGTCATTGGTGAAGCACTTAAAGGTCAAAGGAGAGATAAAGCTTTTATATCAGTAAAGTTCGGTATGCTAGGTGCACCTAATGGTTCAATATATGGTTTAGATGTAAGGCCTCAAACAATAAAAAATTATCTTACTTATACTCTTAAAAGGTTGAATTTAGATTATATTGATCTTTATCAACCAGCACGAATTGACTTAGGAATTCCGATAGAGGAAACAATTGGAGCTATTTCTGATCTGGTTAAGGCTGGTTATGTGAAAAATATTGGGCTTACGCAAGTTGATGCAGATACTATAAGAAAAGCTGATTCTGTATATCCAATAAGTTTTTTAGAGGCGGAATATTCCTTGTTTAATAGGAGTATCGAAAAGGAAATTCTACCAACCGCAAGAGAACTTGGTATTGGCGTAGTTGCATTTGGTGGGCTTGCTCATGGATTACTTAGTGGTACATGGTCAAAAAGCAAACCACATGCATATAATTCTTTCATTCCTTTATTCTTTGAAGAAAATATAGACAAAAATCTTGAACTTGTAGAAGAATTACGCAAAATAGCGGATGAGAAACATATCACTATACCACAACTTTCTCTTGCTTGGCTTTTATCTAAAGGCAATGATATTATAACATTAATTGGTGCTTCAAGAAGAACTACACTTCAAGACTCACTAAAATCTATAAAAGTTAATTTAAGTGAAAATGATATTCAAAGAATAGAAAAAGCAATACCTGAGAATAAAATAGCTGGTGCTAGTTTTCCTAAAAGAGAATTTAGAAATGGTGTAGCAGTTCGGTAGTATATACTGTTTAAAAATTCATATAAGATTTATAAAAACATAATACCCAATATTATTAATTTTACAAATTTTTACGTTAAGACGAAGTTAATTTGGAATCAAATAAAATTTTGCAGTTGGTATTTTTGTACTTTTAGTGATTGTGAATCTGTACTTGGATTTGATATTTAAGAGTAAATAGATGTATAATTTATATTATACTTGGAGGGATAACAATGAAGGTAAAACAAATATTAAACAGATTTTATGTACATGACATAGATCAATCAATAAAATTTTATGAAGAAGTCTTAAATGAAAAGTGTAATTTGAGGTTTGACTATCCTCAAGTAAATTTAGAATTAGCTCAGGTAGGAAATATTTTAATAATTAGTGGATCTGATGAGGCGCTAAAGCCATTTAAGGATACCAAAGCAACGTTTTTAGTAGATTCAATTATGGAATTTAAAGATTTCTTATTAAATAATGGTGCTACAATCATCAGAGATTTAAAAGTGGTTCCAACAGGAATGAATATGACTGTAAAACATTTAGATGGAACTATAGTTGAATATGTTGAACATAAAAATTAATATTCATAAATATTGTATATAGAAAACTTTAAGTAATTCGTTGAATAAAGTGAATATACAAATTAAATAATATGATTCTTATTAAATATACTATAATTTACAAGAAGATAAATATCAATTTATAAATAAGTAATGGTTTTAAAACCGCAGTATTCAAGAGCTTGAAGCTGCGGCTTTTTGGTTTTTAATATGTAAAAAGGATGTGGTAAATTAAATAAAAAAGACACCTTTGAAGTGGCTTTTATGACAACACTACGCTGCCATTAGTATAAATTATAATTGATTGATCATAGTCAAGTGGAGGCAAAATTTCTTGAGGAATACCAGGACCCAATCGTTCTAAAGCATGTATATTTTGGTCAGGACCAATAACTATAATAATGGCCTTATCATTAGAAGAAGTCATTCGTGCAGTAATAGGACTACCTACTAATAAGTTAGAATCCCTCACATTGTAAATACCTTGAGTTAATGTTTTAGCTTGTTGGGCAAAAACAGATATTGTATTCAAGCTAATTGATAGAAATAAAGAAATAGAAAATATAGTAATGAACCTTTTCATCAAATTAACCACCTTTAAAATTCAATTTATCTAAACATATTGTTATTATGTGAACTTAAAAAATAAATATTCAAATTCTATTGACGATTCTACACATTTTCTCATTATCAATGGGACATATTATAAATAAAGCTGATAATTGGGGTGATTACATGGATAATATAATTGGAAAAACTATATCTGGATTTATAATGCTTATAGTTATTATGGGGATATTGATTTTTTTACCTGCATGGACAATTAATTATTTTCAGGCATGGATTTATTTGCTTACTTTTTCTCTTTCAACAATATTGATTACTATATATTTATTAAAGAACGATCAAGAACTTTTGAAACGGCGGCTTACTGCAGGTTCAAGCGCTGAAAAGGAAAAGAGTCAAAAAACTATACAATTAATGGCAAGTGTGTTTTTCTGCCTTATATATATTATTGCAGGGCTTGATTACCATTTTCATTGGTCAAATATTTCTTTATATATTAGCTTATTAGCAAATATTTTTGTTATGTTAGGTTTTTTCATAGTATTTCTTGTATTCAAAGAAAACAGTTATACTTCAGCTATAATTGAAGTTGATAAAGACCAGAAAGTAATATCAACTGGAATGTATTCAATAGTCCGTCATCCTATGTACTTTGGAGCAATACTAATGCTGGTATTTTCAGCAGTTGCATTAGGATCATATTGGGCGTTACTTATTGTAGCAGCTTTAACTTTTACTATTGTGGCCAGGCTTCTTGATGAAGAAAAATTTTTATTTAAGAATTTATCTGGATATGATAAATATTGTGAAAAGGTATCATATCATTTAATTCCATTCATATGGTAGGTGCAGGATTAGAGAGTGCTATTATTTTTTGTTATAAAATATTAGTCTAAGGCTTATGTAAAATATAATAAAGAGCAACACATCAAAAGAGCATATGAGCGTTACTCTTTAGAAGAAGATACAAAAATCATAGTAGATAAGCTAAAATTAGAAAATTGGTTAGAAAGTTTTCTTGCTTTGTTATATACATGTTCTTTAAAAATTGAATAATGTGATATATATTACTACTCGGTTCTGTGTATGAAAATAGTCAAGGGACATCAGAGGTTTTTGGTTTGGAGATGAATGATTTAAATTCAATTTTATTATTAGGAGTGGGAGACAATTGGTATGATTATGAGATTGATGCCCAGTCTGAATAATAGAACATCATGAACATATTTATACAAATTAACAAAATAAAAAAGATATATACTATAATCGATTTCTAATAGTAAATTATTGCGTATTAATATTTACAGATGTAATGGAGGCCTATTTTTAATGAATAGAGATGATAATTCTAAACATTGGAAATTGGGTGTTTTCTACTATAATCCCCAAATAATTCGTCTGAACATATTGACAAGAGGCAGGGCTTAGGAAGCACTATTAATTTTGGCAGTAAAAAGTGTAGGCGTATGGGTGTACTTTTATTTGTACCGATTATTATATTAATACTCATATTTATTGCCTTTGGATTTTTTAAAAAGTGAATTGATTGAATTCATAATGAAATATGATTTTTAACTATGAATTAAATAATATGTTATTTACAAATATGTTATAATTTACTATAAGATAAATAGTAATTTAGAAAGGGATTATATGTAGATATGAGTGATATTATTAGAATTCCATGTGGAAATGTAAATGCCTTTTTGATTAAAGAAAAAGCTCATGCAGTTCTTGTTGATACTGGATTAGCAGGATATGCAGAAAAAATCTATGATGTTTGCAAAGACAGCCATGTTGAATGTATTATACTGACGCATGGACATATTGATCACATTCAAAACACAGCAGTTTTGTCTAAACGACTAAATGTTCCAATTGCTATTGGAATTGGAGACGAAGATCTAATTGATGATAACACATTGCAACCTATGTATGGAAGAGGGGCAATTGGGAAAATATTGTGTTATTTCTCTCAAAAAACAATTAAAAGTAATTCTGTAGAAAAATTTAAGCCTACTATATTTTTAAAAGATGGAGATTCATTAGAATGCTTTGGGATTGAAGGGAAGATAATTGGGCTTCCAGGACATACTAAAGGTTCAATAGGTATTGATGTTGAGCAAAGAGATTTGATTGTTGGAGATTCGTTAATGAATATGTTAAAACCAACAATATCCTTGCTTTATGAAGATAAAATGCAGCTTGAACTTAGTGCTAGAAAAATTAGCGATTTAGGAAATAGATGTATTCATTTTGGACATGGAAAATCAGTACAAAATAGAAAGTGGATTTAATTATTTAGATAATTAGGGTGTACTTATTTCATAAATTAATAAAAATAGATAACAGACTGAAATATCACATTATTCAAATGAATTTGTGATATTTTTTGCTACAAAATATTAATTTAAGACTCACAAAAATATAATAAAGAGTAACACATCAAAAGGGGAAATGAGTGTTACTCTTCATTATTATATTTATTTAATGGGTAAATATTTATGAAAAAAATTATTATCAATTTTGTAACTTTATTATAATTGACTAATGTGTCAGGGGAGTGACAATGTTAGATATAAATTATAATATGTAGATTTGATATAGTAAAAAGTGCTCTTTAAGAATAGAATAAAATGGTACTAAAAAAATATGTAATGAATGTATATTATAAGTATATAGTAACTAAATGGAAATAGAGGGTTGAAAATGAAAAAAATCAAATTAACAAAAGTAATAGCTAGTTCATTAGCGGTAGCTTCAATGCTTACAATGTATCCTATAAAAGCAAATGCAGAATGGAAACAGGATTCAAATGGCTGGTGGAATACAGAAGGAAGTTCATGGTCAGTAGGCTGGAAAGAGATTGATGGAAAATGGTATTATTTTAGACAAGATGGATATATGGCACACGATACAGTAATAGATGGATACGAATTAGGTTCTGATGGTGCATGGATTCAAGCTGCATCAAATTCAAAAAATGTTGCAGCTAATGAGAATCAAAATTTTGACATTAATGAATTTAAAAATACATTAAAAACAGAGGGGTATCCTGTAGAAGTAAGAGATACATTATATAAGGAAAATCTTGCATCTAAAGGCTGGAAATTAGTTAATGGAAAGTATTATTATTTTAGCTTTGAAGGGGCTCTAGCAAAGGATAAAATTGTTGATGGATATTATTTAGGTGCAGACGGAGCTTTAGATACAACTAAAGGTAAATCACAATTACAAGATATTACTATGAAGACTGAAAAAAGTGTATATCCTCTCGGTACAGAAAAGATTAGGGTTAATATAACAAATAATACGAATTTAGAATGTGAATATGGTGGAATGTATTATCAAATAGATAAATTTGAAAATAATGAGTGGCATGATTTGGAATTTGAAGAAAGTGCAGCTTTTACTGATGTAGCAGCAATTTTGCCAGCAAAAGGAATAAATATGGGTGTTTGTGAATTAAACATACTAAAAAATTTTAAAAATCTCACAGCAGGAAAGTACAGAGTATTAGTGGAAATTGAAAATTCAATAGGTTATTCACATGTAACTGCAGAATTTGAACTACAATAAAAAATAAATGTATATTGATTGACTTGTAAAACATAAATTTCAATTTACAGAACCAGCTATAAAAATTATAAAGGCAGAACAAGTTATAGATACTTAGTCTACTTTTATTTTTTAGATACTCATAATAATAGCGGATAGTTTCATCAACAATGGGATTTAAATACATTGAACTACTATGTTTAATTAGTTATAATATGGTTAATAATCAAACAAAAGATAAAAAATAAGGTGAAGGTAACTAAGATGCATAAAACTTTAAAAGAACTAAATCTCGAAGATGATTTCTTGTTTGCAAAGGTTATGAGTGATAAGGCAATCTGCAAGGAATTATTAGAAAATATTTTAGATATTGAAATAGAAAAAGTAGAATTAGTTGAAGAACAGAAAACAATAGATTTATTGCTTGAAAGCAAAGGAATCAGGTTAGATGTCTATGTAAAAGATGAAGAAAATACAATTTATAATGTTGAAATGCAAAGAGGAAAGCACAAGAATTTACCCAAAAGACTTAGATATTATCAAGGGAATATAGACTTAGATTTAATAAGCAAAGGCGAAGATTATAGAAAACTCGCTAAGAGTTATATAATATTCATATGTACATTTGATTTATTTAATAAAGGACGCCATAAATATACTTTTAAAAGTATATGTTTAGAAGATAATAAAGTAGTATTAAATGATGAAACAGAAAAAATAATATTAAATACAAAGGGAATTATAAAGGATTTAAGTGAAGAGTTACTGGAATTTCTTGCTTATGTAGAAGATTCAACAGATAATGTAGCAGAAGATGCTAAAGGTAATCTAGTTAAAAGATTACATAAAAGGGTACAGAAAGTTAAAAATGATATTTCAGTGGAGGTGGAATTTATGACTTTATTAGAAAGAGATAGAGAAAAAATTGAAGAAGGGAAAGTAGAACTTTTAATTAAGCAATTAATAAAAAAGTTTAAAATGATACCTGATGAATATAAAGATAAATTAAAATCTTTATCTGAGGAGAATATTGAGTTAATAGCTACAGAAATATTTGATATGAAATCTATTGAAGATCTAAAAAAATATTTTTAGACAAGTAATATTTAGATTTTAAGAACAGGGTATATTAATTATAAAGGCAGATCAAGTTATACTTAACCTGCCTTTATTGCTTTATAGTTATAATCGCAATTTTTCTTCATCAGTGTTATTATATATTCAGCATTTATTTTTGCTTTTAATTGGATATTGTCCATTAAACTTTATCAATGCACAAGGAAATATCTATAAAATGGAATAGATATAGCATGTAAGAGAAATAAAAGTTTATTTATAAACTAAATAATATTATTTTTACTAAATATGGTTTAATTTATTTCAAGGTAGAAGTAATTCATGAGGGAGAATGTGTATTATGAAGAAGTCAACCATTACAGCGACATTTAAAGCAAATATTAAAGAGGTATGGGAAGTAGTTACAAACAATAATAAATATTATTGGAGGAGAGATTTAAGTAAAATTGATGTTTCAATAGATGGAAATTCATTTACAGAATATACAAAAGGTAATTTCCCTACTAAATTTAATATTACCTTAAAAAAACCTTATGAGCGATATGAATTTGATATGACTAATAAAAATATGAATGGTCATTGGATTGGTGTTTTTAGTCCTCTTAATAATGGTACGCAGATTGAATTTACAGAAAAGGTATCAGTAAACAATCCTATAATGAATTTTTTTGTGGGTTTGTATCTAAAAAAGCAACAATCACTTTATATAGCAGATTTAAAAAAAGAGCTAGGAGAATAAATTTTAAAAAATAAGTTGAAATACATTTTAAAGCATTATATGATGAATTCAGACATCGATGTACTATATATTAAAAAAGAAGGCAAGTTATGGATATTAATATTGAAATGATACCATCATATAAAATTGCTTATATACGAAAAATAGGCCCTTATGGGTTAGAAAATATGCAGGTAATGGAACAATTAAAAAGCTTATCTAGAGAAAAAGACTTACTTAATGAAAGTTCAATCATATTAGGAATAGTTCAAGATGATCCTAAGGTTACAGAATCTAAAGATTGTCGTTATGATGCATGTTTAGTTGTTTTTGATGAATTTGAGACTGATAATAAGGATGTTAATTTTGGAAAAACTATCGGTGGAAAATATTGCGTATTTAAAATAAATCATACAATGGATGCTATGCAAAAAGCGTGGATTGAAATATTTTCTGAGTTATCAAAAAGAAATTATGAAGTTGATGATAGAAGAACTATTCTTGAACGTTATGCAATGCAGATGATAAATAATCATTACTGTGAAGTTTGTGTACCAGTATTATAAAAGAATATTAAAATAAATTTGGATTTGTAGAACCAGCTATAAGAATTGTAAAGGCAGATTAAGTTATAGATACTTAACCTGCCTTTACAATTCTTATAGTTATAATCCAAATATTTCTTCTAATTTTTCTGCATCAGTTTTATTATATTCTTCATTTATTCTTGCTTTTAATTGGCTCTTGTCCTTTAAAAACATATCTGAAAGATTCATTTTAATTCCATCTACATATGCGGATTCTGCCATGCCATTTTTCATTACAAACTGTATCGTACCTGTATGAAGACCGGAATCATTTGTTTGTGTAGAATTTTGTGAAGGTTTAGCTTGTGATGTTACTGAATTATTATCTATATTATTTGTAGTTCTAGTAATATTATTTGGATAGTTTAAATAACTATACTCATTTCCTATTGTTAGTGACATATTATGAATCCCTCCAATTTGAATTAATTGTATTAGTTTTTAATAATTAAATAAATATACTTTGGAACCAATATATTACAATTATCGTATATAATTAAGATTTCTTTAGAAAAAATTCTAAACTAACAGCAAAATATATTCTTTGAAAACTCAATAATGAGATGGTTACAATTTGTGGTATACTTTATTAATACTAACAGGATATTAAGATTTATTTTTATATCAAGGAGAATTCACAATATGAATGTTTATATAGCACTTTTAAGAGGTATTAATGTAGGTGGGAAAAATATAATTAAGATGGCAGATTTGAAACGAGTATTTGAATCAATTAGACTTTGTGAAGTAAAAACATATATTCAAAGTGGAAATGTTCTATTCAAATCAAATGAAACAGAGGAAGCACTGTGCAATAAAATTGAACATGAGATTGAGGCAGTCTTTGGGATTCCTGTGAAAGTTATTTTAAGGACATCTAAAGAGTTAGAACAGCTTATTTTGAATTGCCCATTCTCAAAAGATGAAGTAGCAGAAGCAGAGACGTTGTCAAAAGTACAAAGTCTATATGTTGCATTACTAAAACATAATCCTTTAAAAGAAAAGATTGAGTGCATAGATGTTTATAGTAGTGAAAGTGATAAATATAAGATTATAGGAAGAGATGTATATCTTTTATTCAATCATAGTATTCGAAATTCAAAGCTTGCTAATAATCTTTATAAATTGAATGTAGAAGCAACTGTGCGTAATTGGAAAACATTAAGCAAGCTTGCTGCATTAGCTAAAGATATGGAAATATGAAATATAGATATTTAACTTTGAACTTAGACTTATGTAATAATTTGCACTATAAAGATAGGAAATATTTTTAAACTGTGAGAGTAATCAGTTATATGGAGGATAAATGGAAGAATATACAATAGGTCAAATTTCTAAATTGCTAGGAGTAAATAAGGAAACAATTCGATACTATGAAAAGTTTGGATTATTACCATTACCTGAAAAAAAGGAAAATGGTTATAAAATATATACAAAGCGTCATATTGAAGTAATGGAAGTAATTTTAATAATAAAAGATTCTGGTTTTACTCTGAATGAAATAAAAAATATTATTTCTTTTCCGGAAGAAGAGTTGAATTCTCAAAATGATTTATTCAAGGAAATGATATTCAAGAAAATAGAGGTAATTAACAATAAAATTGAAGATTTGCGTAGTTTAAAAAGGGGATTGGAAAAGGTTGTCTATAATATTGAGAATTATAATATAAGAAGTTGTATTGAAATAAAGCGAAAAATAGAATAAAAAGAGTATTGACTAGGTAGTATACTACAGGGTTTATTATATTAACAAATGCAATATAAAAAATCGAGGAGATGTTAATATGATAGGTTATGTTAGTTCACTTATATGTTCTGTTATTACGTTTGGAATGGCTTTATTACAGTTATCCATTACATTTGGGGCTCCATTTGGTGAATATGTATTTGGAGGGCAAAATAAAGTATTGCCAAAAAAAATGCGTTTCATATAAGAGCAGCAGTCAGAAGAAACACATCTACTGTTTAATTTTATGAAAAATATATATCGCCATCACCAACTATCACCATTGTATAATTAGCTTTTAATGGGGTTAAGTCGTATTTTATAGACTGTGGTTGTAGCCTTATTGATTGAAGTGGCATAAAGTTATCATCGTAGATAGTTAAATAGGAACTTTTATCTGTAGAGACATTTTCAGCTTTGTACATCTTATCTTTTAAAATCGATTCATAAGTATTTAATTTGTAAATACCTTCTTTAAACACATTTGAGGTAAGAGGATTAGGAGTGGTAGTAGAACCGATTATAGTAAATGATAGAAATAATACAATAAAAAATGATAAAATAAATCTTTTCATTAAGTTTAACAACCTTTCATAATATTAATATTTTAGAATTAAATATACTATTCAATTCCTATTATGCGAAGATAGATGTTATATATACATTTGATTTTTATTGATAAAAAATAGCTACTACAAAGAGGTGTTCAGAAGTGCCTCATTCTGAAGCACTTCCATTTAGTTAATACAATCATCATATGAATTTATCTTTATTCACAACATCTTTAAAATTTATTAAACATTTATAGCTAAGCTTACCCCCATATCAAAGGCTTTTTGACAATCAATTGGAAATTGTTCAGCTCTATGTTTTGCTTTTTCTTTTTCTGAAAACATAGAAGACTCATATTTCTCATAATCAGTAAACTGATAAGTATCATAACTATATAACAGCTTTATTGGGTTTCCAAGCACCATTGAAATAGAATCCTGATATGGCTTTAAGATTAATTTGTATCCAGTATCCTCCATATATTTTTCTGTTATACCCATAGTATAAATAAATCCTGATTGAATTTTTCTCGGATAAACAGTTGGTATTTCTGTACTATATATAACATTTGAAAATATGAAGCGCTCTAAAAGTGCACTAATTCCAGAAGTAATGTTCATATTATATATTGGTGAACCAAAAATAATAGCATCTGCTGTTTTTAATTTTTCAAGAATAGGTGTTAGATCATCTTTCATTGCACATTTACCATGCTCTCCATCCTTCCTTTTACAGGCAAAGCAGCTGATGCATCCTCTATATTTTAAGTCATAAAGATTTATCAATTCAATTTCTGATCCTTGTGATTTAGCTCCTTCAAGAGCTTTATTTAATAAAGTTACAGTGTTTTTATTTTTTCTTGGGCTTCCGTTAATAGCAATTATTTTCATAGTATCTCTCCTCTTTCAAATGTTTTATGTTTTTGTTATAATCAACTTAACATAGTGATATAAGTTTTACAAGTATGCAGTTTTTTCAGTGTAAGTATAAAAAATATACTGCAAATTTAAAGGAGTTGTATTTATGAATAGTTATATAATTGGTATTAAAGAATTCCCTGATGATAATATATATGGAACAGAATATCCAGTTCTATATGCACTTGATATTATAGGACAAAAGTGGAAATTACCTATCATATGGTATTTATCAGCTAAAGATTCTACTAGATATAATGAGCTAAAACGAAAGATTAACGGCATTACTAATATGATGCTTACAAAGTCCTTAAAAGAATTAGAAGAACATAAGCTCATTGTTAGAACTCAATATGAAACTATTCCTCCTAAAGTGGAATATTCCTTAGCGGAAAGAGGTAAAGAACTACTTCCCACATTGAATGAATTATATCTATGGGGGGAAGAACAACTTAAATTAGATAAGTAGAACCCAAGGTTTTAAATACTTTTCATTTATTTTAATGTGCAATTTTTTATAGCATGAATCAATAAAATTAAATAGCAAATTGTAAAATCGTATTATTTAAGAGATTGAATTTACGATTTTTTTACTGCTTAATAGTAAAAACGGATGTAGATTTCCTGCATCCACTGTAGATTGGACGTAGTAAATAAAAAATAGTTCTTTGATAAATTAATAATGTTATATTTACAAAATATATTATAATTTATCTATAATGGTATTTTAGTATAAATAAAGTAATAAGTTTATAAGGAGTAAAAATGAAAAGATTTAAAATGATTATTATAGATATAATTCCATATATACTTGTGTATATAACTTCATGCTTAACAACTTTATCACATGAATTAGGTCATTCAATAGTTGCATATTTTTTTGATATTAAAAACAATCCATTTGATCTTCATTATAGTACAAAAATTTTTATGTTTGGAATAAGTGAAAATGTTGATTATGATAAGGTGTCAAAATTAATACAATATAAAGCAATATTAATATCAGCAGCAGGTTTGATTGTAAATTTTATTTTTGCTGTAAGTATAATAATATTGTTGATATTCTTTTACAGAAATCTCAACAAGTTTTTATGTTATGTTTTATACTTGTTTTTATTTTGGAATGTAAATGAATTCTTTAATTATTTTATAGTTCGTAATATATTCTTACGGGGCGATGTTGCAAATATTGTAACTTATGGTATACCTCATATTTGTGTATTGGTATTTGGAATAGGTTTTTCCTTGATTTTAGTTTATTTTTTATTTTTAAAGGCTAAGGAGAATTTATTTAAGGCATTTAACTTGACCCAAAATCAATGCGTTAAATTTACGAAAATAATAGTATTAAGTTTTAAAATATACCAAATTTTAACATTATATAATGCAATTTTTACAAAAAATGTTATAATTAATTTGTAATGGTAAATTAAAGCGAACTATATGTTAAATTGAGAAGGGGAAAATATATTATGAAAGCACAAATTAATCTTATTACGATTTGGACAAATGATATAGATAAAATGAAGAATTTCTATAATCAAGTTCTCGGATTTAGAATTGAAAATGACCTTGGGAATTATGTTGAATTTGAAAACGATGGAGTAAGGTTTGCTATTTGTATGAGAGAGGTTATGTATGTGTATAGTAACGAATATCGGAAAGAGTCATCTGGACAAGGATTTGAGCTTGCTTTCCCATGTGAAAATCCTAATGATGTTGATGAATCATTTAATAAGTTAATCTCTAAAGGAGCAACTCCTATTCATGAACCACAAGATATGCCTTGGAGTCAAAGAACAGCACTATTTGCTGATCCAGATGGAAATATACATGAAATTTTTGCAGAAATTCAATAGTACGTAGTTTTCTTAAAATTGTGAATTAAAAAAATAAGTATTAAATTGTAAAATCGTATTATTCAAGAGATTGAATTTACGATTTTTTTAACAGGCAATTCTAATATTGTGAAGTAATTGATGAAATATTTTCTTTGAAAATTTAATGATGTGATTTTACAAAATATGCTATAATTGATGCGGAATAGTAAATGAAGAAGTAGTATAAATCTAAAGGAGTGATAAAGATGATTTCCTATAAAATTGGATTAGAGTATATTGATTGGCCTCAACTTTTCAATTTATATGAAAGGGTTGGGTTGTTAAGACGCTTTATAGAAAGCAGGGAATTTGATAAAATTCAAGCTGCTTTCCAAAAGAGTTATAAGGTTGTTACAGCATGGGATGGAAATACTTTGGTAGGTTCTTGTAGAATGTTATCTGATGGCATATCCTATGGTTCTATTTTTGATGTAGGAGTGTTGCCTGAATACCAGAAAAATGGTGTTGGAAAAGGGTGTATGGATCTGCTACTAAAAGGAGAAGAACATATGTCAATTCACCTAACTTCAACGTTTGGTAATGAAAACTTTTATAAAAAATTGGGGTTTAAGAAACATAAAACAGCTTATGCCAAGTATCCATTTGAATCAAAATATCTTGAATATTAGATGTTTTGTATTTTTCAGAAATTATGAACATTAAAAATAAATAGCAAATTGTAAAATCGTATTATTCAAGAGATTGGATTTACGATTTTTTTATGCATAATTCTACAAATGAATGTAGATCTGAAACAATATGTAGATTTGACGTAGTAGTTATAAAAATGTTATTTGAAAATCCAATAAAGTGATAAATTGAAAACATGCTATAATGTATTCATAATAATGTGCTAAATCAATAATTTGGTGTAAATGGAAAGTTTATGCGGAATTTTTAGGAGGAATTTTTTATGAAGGTGAAAGCTTATACATTAAGTTCATTTGCAAAATGCGCAGAGGGAGGGAATCCTGCTGGAGTTGTGCTTAATGCAGATGATTTATCAGAAGATAGTATGAAAAAAATTGCAGGTATAATTGGTTTTAGTGAGACTGCATTTGTCATGAAATCAGGATTAGCAGACTTTAAAGTTAGGTTTTTTACACCGAATGAAGAGGTTGATATTTGTGGACATGCCACGATAGGAACCTTTAGTACATTGTTAAGTAAAAGAGTAATTAAACCTGGTAAGTACCTTCAAGAAACTAAAGCAGGAATTTTAAGTGTGGAGTTAAAAGAAGATTTTTCAATAATGATGAACCAAAATGCTCCAAGTTATCATCAAACAATATCTAAGGAAGAAATTGCAGATTCATTGAATATTACTATAAATGAAATGATTGAAGAACTGCCAGTGCAAATAGTATCTACAGGCCTTAGGGATATACTTATACCAATTAAGAATATAGATATGGTTAATGCAATAAAGCCTAATTTTGAAAAAGTATCAGAAATTAGCAGTAAATATAATACGATTGGATATCATATTTTTACGCTTGAATCTCTTAATGATTCAAATGCCTACTGTAGGAATTTTGCGCCACTCTATGGAATACCTGAAGAATCTGCAACTGGTACATCTAATGGTGCTCTTGCATGTTATCTACTTAAATATGATAAAATTAAATCTGACAATGCTAATCATATAATTATTGAGCAAGGTTATTCAATGGGAAAGCCTTCAGAAATAATTGTTGCTTTACGAACTGAAGGGGAAGAAGTTATTGAAGTCAAGGTCGGCGGAAAAGCATTGAATTTAGCAGAGATAGAGGTTCAAATATAGTATATAAGCTAAAACTTATTAATAAAGCTCAATAATATCCATACAATATTTTATGTTATATGGATATGTATAAAATATGAATTAATAAAAAGTAAAAAATAGATTAAAAAGTCACATTATTCATAAGTGAAAATGTGATTTTTTTAGTGCGTAATTATAAAACATACTTTGATAAAATCAATAAATACAAAATTGAATTTGGATTTTCTAAAATTCAAGATAATGAAACTATGAGTCTTCAATATATTAACACACAATTTTATTGAGTTATGAATGATTAAAACTAAATAACACATTGTAAAATCACATTATTCAAATTAGAGCTAAATATGACGGATGATATATGGAATAACAGTCAAGCTAAATTAAAAGAATGGTCAACAAATAGTAGTTGATGGTGCAGGACATGCCATATATCACACACATCCTGATGTAATAAATAATGAGATATTAAAACTGATAGAAAACTGAATATAAAGTAATTAAAGAATTTTTTGGTTGAGTATTGTAGAAAAGTAGGTTTTACAGAACTGTTTCTTTATACTGATATTTGTGACTATTATGAAAAAACTGGATGGGAATATCTTGAAGATGGTATTGAATATTCAGGGGAATATTTAAAAATATATAAGAAAGAAATGAGTAAGTAATACATAATGATAAGGACAATATATAGATTTATTTATACTTAAATTTATATACTATCCCTATTATTTTATATTATTTATAATCTGATTTAGACGTATCAAGTTTTAGTTGGTCTTCGCCCCATATATATAATTCCTTAAATGTGGGAAGTAAGGCCTTACCTCTTTCTGTCAAATTTTTATACTGAAACAGAAAAAACTGCATACTTGTATATCTCTGCTCGTATGCTATATTAATTATAACAAAAAGTTAAAAATAAAACATTATAAAGAGAAATATATAGAAAAAGGAGTTTTATTATGAAAGTTTATGGTATTAACGGGAGCCCAAGAAAAAATAAAAATACAGCTACATTACTTCAAAAAGCTTTAGATGGAGTAAAAGAATCTGCAAAAGATGAAGAAATTGAAACTGAAATAATTAATTTATATGATTTAAACTATACTGGGTGTATAAGTTGCTTTGCTTGTAAAAGACTTGGAAGTAAAAGTTATGGAAAATGTGCAGTAAAAGACGATCTTCAAGAAGTTTTGGAAAAAGTATCTCAAGCTGATGGGCTTATTTTTAGTTCTCCAGTATATTTTAGTAATGTAACAGGTAAATTCCTATCATTTTTAGAAAGACTATTATTTCCCTATCTTGTGTATGACAATAAGGGTACTTCATTGGCGCCAAAGAGGATGCCAACAGCATTCATTTATACAATGAATGTTAAAGAGGAAGTAATGGAGCAAATTGGTTATTTAAAAACTTTCGAGCGCATGGAATCTAATATTGGACATATATTTACAAAACCTGTAGTTATGTATTCAAATAATACTTATCAATTTGATGATTACTCAAAATATAAAGTTGAATCTTTCTCTGAGGAAGAAAAAGCAGCACATAGAAAAATTCAATTTCCTTTAGATTGTCAAAAAGCATTTGAATTAGGTGCAAATTTAATAAAGAACTAGAAATAAATTAATTTGCATTTTAATAGAATAGCCCATTTATAAATACCCTTATAATTTTGTAAAAACACTTGACCTAGACATAACTCTATGTGATAGCATTAGTATATAACACATAAAAGTTCATATTAAAGTAGTTAATAAAAATATAAATGAAACAAAGAAAAGATTAGGAGGCTAAGATATGTCAAAGAAAGTTTTTATCACAGGAGCGAACAAAGGGATTGGTAAACAAATAGCACATGAAATGGGGAAAAGTGGGTGGACTGTGTTAATAGGATCGCGAGATGAAAAACGCGGACTTGAAGCGGTTAATGAACTTCTTAGTGAAGGCATTAAAGCAACTTATATAAATATTGATTTGCAGAATCAAGAAACTATTATAGAAGCTGTAAACACAATTAAATCACAGCATTCTGATCTTGACATATTAATTAATAATGCAGCTATTCCAGGTGACATGAGAAAACCAGGCTATGAATTTACGTTGGATGAATTGAGAAGCGTCATGGAAACAAATGTATTTGGGCCATTTGAGCTTACTAAACAATTATTACCTACACTTGGAAAAAATAGTGGGCGAATTGTAAATATCACAATTCCTATCGGCATGACACCTTACTTTAATCCATTTTCCTATAAATCGAGTAAGGCATCACTAAATGCCATGACACAAACCCTTGCTTTGAATTTCCAACAAGCTGGAAAACCCCTTGAAATTTTTGGGATCATGCCTGGCGGAACAACAACTGACTTAAATGGAAACTCGACAGGACCACACATGAAGACCGCAGAGGAAGCTGGTAAGTTAATAACAGACATAATCCTTGATGGCAAAAATCATAATGGTGAGATTATAAATTATAATGGTGCTGTTGCTGATTACAACTACGGATTATTTTAAGAAATTAAACTATACGCACATATCGAAGCAACAAATCGGATAAGGGTTTGTTTTACAATGTTTTTTAAGTCGTAATTTTCATATATCATGAATCAATAAAAATAAATAGAAAATTGTAAAATCGTAGTATTCAAGAAATTGAATTTGCGATTTTTTTATGTGTCGTTTTAATAAAGGGATGCAGATTATCAGCATCAACTATAGAAATTGTGAAGTAATTAAGCAAGAATGCTCCTTGAAAAGTGAATAATTCGATATTTATAATAGATATAATCATTAACAGTAATGAGTGGTTCGGCAATGATTATAAGTACAAGTTTGTAAAAAATAATGTATACTTTTATAATCTTAAGTTATTATTGACTCAGCCCTAAGGGGAGGAATTAAAATAGTTTTGTAAAGAAAATATAATCATTATAATAGCAAGTGAGGAGAAATTTAATGGATACACATTTTTGTACATGTAAAAATTATAATTGTAAATTACATCCACATAACCATAATCAAGGTTGCAATCTTTGTATGGAAAAAAAACTGAAAGCAAGTGAACTTCCATCATGCTTTTTCAGAGATGTTTCAGAAGAGTTGAGGAATGTTAGGAATGTTGAAGAAGCTTCTTATGAAGAATTTGCTAAACTTGTACTTGAAAATAAATAATAATAATACGAAAATTGAACAATATAATATTTACATTTTGTGTTATAATAGTAATATTATTCACATTAAATGGAGGAAAGATTATGAATGATTTAATAAATAATATGAACTTATTTATAAGAAATGCAGAAACAAGAGATGCTGAAATGATAATTCAGTTAGTTAAACAGGTTATGGATGAATCCCCATTTTTTCCAAGAACACCTGATGAATTTAACTTTACTATTGAACAAGAAGAAGAGTACATAAAAAATGCAGCATTTTTTTTAGTTGCAGAAGTTAATGGAAAGATAATAGGTTCAGCTACTTTAGATAGAAGTAAATTAGTTAGATTAAATCATACTGTCTTATTTGGGATAACTATTTTGAATACATTTTCTAATAAAGGTTTAGGTAGTGCACTGATGAAAAAGGTTATTGAATGGGCAGAACTTAATAAAATTGAAAAAATTGATTTAGAGGTTTTTGGAAATAATGCTCAAGCAATTTCGCTTTATAAAAAATTTGGGTTTATTGAAGAGGGTAGGAAGGTAAAAGCGATAAAAACAAATAAAGGATATGAGGATCTTATATTAATGGGTAAATTTTTAAATAATTAGCTAATAATATAATTAGCTTAATATTATGAAATAAAAAATAAATAAAAAATTGTAAAATCATATGTTTCGGGAAATTGAATATGCGATTTTTATATGCAGCTCTAATGCTATATCCAGCTTCAACTAATTTAGATTTGACTTAGTAAATTATTAAACTGATATTTGAAAATCGAATAATACTATATTAACAATTTATGCTATAATTGATCTATAATGGTGGTTTGTTGCGATATTATTGGTTGTAGTAAATACTTTAAAAATGAGGGAGATAAAGTTTTATGAATGAATTATTACATGTGAAAATTAAAGATATTCCTAGTAAACACAAAAGCGAACATGAAGGTTATGAATATTACAAGCGTGAATTAGTTTCTAAAGGTGCTGCTGAACAATGTGCAATATCTGTATATGAAATACCACCGGGAAAATCAGCCTATCCTTATCACTATCATACCAAAAATGAAGAAGCATTTTATATTATAAGCGGAAGAGGATTACTAAAAACTCCAACTGAGTGCAAAGAGGTTTCTGCTGGAGATTTTTTATTTTTTCCAGCTAATGAAAAAGCTGCACATAAATTGACCAATATATCCGAAAGTGAAGCATTGATTTATTTGGATTTTGATACATATAATGACATTGATGTAGCGTTTTATCCCGATTCAGGGAAAATAGGCATTTGGGGCAAGAACATAGATAAGATTTTTAAAACTAATCAACAGGTTGAATATTATGACGGAGAATAATGTTAGATAGTGTTAATAAGCATCATTCTTATATCATGAATCAATAAAATTAAATAGGAAATTGTGAAATCGTATTATTCAAATCCAAAGGAGATTTACGAAAGGAATATCCTCGCTGAGCCATTAACAACATATATAATTTCAGAAAAATTAAAATGGAGATTACTTGAAGATTAACTGACAACAGTTTGATATAAAGCTATTTTACTATTTAGTTAAGTATGCTGTGCAGAAATTAAATTAAAAAATGTAAGCGAGATAAAGTAGGAGGGAAGTAATATGCTAAAAACAAAAATCTACAGAAACATGGCCAAGCTAAATAATATTGATATGTTTTATTTTGATACAATATTGTATAGCTTATGAAATATCAGATCAAGACCACAATGTCCATTTAGCAAAGAAAGAGGAATTTTATAAATATTTTGATGAATTTTTAGAAAGAATATGCCTATTGTAATGAAACTATATATAGGGTAGTTTACCCTTATTAGTATTATGATGACCATGAAATAGCTGAACAGTCAAAAGTTTTATAAAAAAAAGCAAGCTACTTACGTAAAAACATTTTTCGCATTATATGTAAAAATGCGAATTTAAGCATAACTAAAATAATTAAAAACAAGCAAGCAAATCCTTCATTTTATGAGGATCTACAGGCTTGTTAATTGAACAGAATTTTTGACTGTCCAGTATATTAAGTTTTTTTAAACTAATTTATATAGTGCTGCGCCATGTGAAGGAACATTAGCAATAATTATATCTTCAGCTGGAGATAAGTTTTCATGCGTCCATAAATCACGTATAGAAACATTTGAATTAATTCCAAGATCATTTAAAGAAACCTCTATAGTTTGAGTTTCTTCACATAAGTTAAATGCAGCTAGATAATAGATTTCATCATTATTATCTTTACTAAACCATATAGCATGCTCGTTAGAACGTTCAATTTGAATTGCTCCATGGGAATTTGATATTAAATAAAGTACTTCATCATTTGTCAAAAGCTCTAAAGTATTAGAATCTAATTTCGTTAACTCAGCTCCAACCATTAAAGGAGAACGAAAGATACACCAAAGGGTCATTAATGTAATTTGTTCGTTTATTGTAAAGTTAGTATAGCGCTCATGGCCAAAACCTTTACCTAAGTACCCAACGGGAATCATGTCACAATCAGGATAGCAGCCTGTTGATACATGATTTTGCCATACTTCACAACGTTCAAACATATTTTTAAGTAACTCCCAGTTATCCCAAAAGTCATCAGTAATACGCCACATATTTGCATACTTTTCTAAGTGCCAAGCTTTTTCAATTACAGCAGGTCCGGGAGAAAGACTTAAGACCATATTTCTGCCAGAAGTTAATATAGCTTTATGGATCATTTCAATTTCTTTTTCAGCTGAATAAGGGTTGTCTTTATAGAAATTAGTATTGCATATGTCATCAACCTTTACGAAATCAACTCCCCATTCTGCATATAATTCAAAAATAGAATTATAGTATTCTTGAGCACCAGGCTTTTCATAATCAACGCCATACATATCTGGATTCCATTTAGATATAGAATAAGGGTTTGCAATTTTATTTGCAGTTACCTCGGTACCTTTGATTTTTAAATGCATATGTGCAGCATATCTTGGAATTCCTCTCATAATGTGAATGCCAAATTTTAAGCCTAAATTATGAATATAGTCTGCAAGAGGTTTAAAGCCAGCACCATTTTTAGAAGATGGAAATCTGTTTTCAGCGGGAAACTGCCTAGAATATTTATCCATATTAAAATGGTTGAAATTTATATATTGAAAATTTTCTCTGTCAGTACCAGCAAGTGGGTCAGACCATTGAATATCTACAATAACATATTCATACCCATGTGGTTTTAAGTATTTAGCCATATATTCAGCATTAGCTTTAACTTGAGCCTCATTTACTGTAGTGTCATAATAGTCATAGCTATTCCAGCCCATTGGTGGAGTTTGTGCAAAGGTGTTTTTTAGTAACATGATAAAAATCCTCTCTTATAATAAAATTTTATAAATTAAAAGATTATTGCGCGCCTTAATAAAAGTAAACATTGCATTTTAGGCACGCTTAAAAATAGAAATTAAATAAAAAACAAGTTACTATATAAATTGCAATAATGAAATTATATCATTATCGCTTACATGCATACGGACATAAAATATGCAATGTAAACTCTTTAACACAACTTATAATATATGATCATAATGTAGTTTTTTGATATAATGATAGTAAGTGCTTTTATTAATATATAATGCTTTATATTAAGTGTATTACATAGATTGAATTTGATACAAGAGTGATAAATTGATAAAAAGGGTGAATTTTTGATGGCGTATAAATTTGGGTCACATGGTTTTGTATTCTTTGATGAGATTCCAAATCCTCCATTTGAATTGAAGGATATGGGGATTGAAAAGAGGAGGACTTCAAGTTATTATTTTGATAATAATTCTAGAGATATAAAAGGATATTTGTTTCAATATACCTTAAAAGGGCATGGAATATTTGAGACAAAGAATGAAAAATATTATATTGAGCAAGGGCAGGCCTTTTTTGTTGAAATTCCAGATGACGAAAAATATTATTGTCCAGAGGATTTAGATGAAGAGGGGTGGCAGTTTTTATATATACATTTTGAAGGAACTGCTGTGAAGCCATATTATGATAAAATAGTACGAAAAATGGGTAAAATTATTACGCTTCCTGAAAAGAGCAGTGTTATACAATATTTATTAAAGTTTTATGAAAATTTAAGTGATGGGATGCATATTAAGCCTTTTGTAGGTAGCGAAACTGTTTTTCATTTTTTATGCTTATTATGTAGTAAGGTAGCCTATAATCAAGATGAATATTCTATAAGGACAAGAACTGCAATAGAGATTATGAAAAATGAATTTTCAAAACTTGAAGGAATTGATGCTTTGGCAGGACAACTTGGTGTATCATTAAGCCACTTTACCAGAGGATTTACAAAGGAAACAGGGATAAATCCACTAAAATATCTTATAAACCTTAAGATGCAGCATGCAATGCATTTGTTACATAACACAGAACTTTCAGTAAATGAAATTGCTTTAAGATGTGGTTTCTCTTGTGGAAACTATTTTAGTAAAGTATTTAAGAAAAATACACAGCTAACACCATATCAGTTTCGTAATGAAAGAAATTGATTAATTAATAAAACATATAAGGCTAGACATTTCAAGTGAATTAGAAATGTCTAGTCTTTTTTATGCAAAATTTGAATCACAACATTAATTTTTATTAAGCATTCCTACATGGCCGTTTTTAAAATAAGATCTAAATAAATAAGACATTTTCTCTGAATCTGGAGTACAGTTTGACTTTAACCACCAATCAATAGTACCGATTAAAGCATTAGCGGTAAATAAGAACGCCATTTCTTGAATCTCTGGGGAGCAGTCTTTATCACTTACAAGAAAAGAGCTTCGCAATTTTTCACGCTCTCTTAACATTGAGATGATGTTGCTGCGCAGTCTAGACATAAACCATATGTTACATGAATCATCCAGCATTGCAAGATATAATCGACTGTTTTCAGCAAAGTGATCAAATAGTTTCACCCAGGGATCAGATCTTTGGTCTTCATTAAGATTCTTAAGGCTTTCTTTAGGAAGACCTAAATCTTTCTTCATTTTTTCCATTGCATCTTCAAAAATTTTTATTACAACGTCGTATTTATCTTGATAATACCTATAAAAGGTAGAACGATTAATCATGGCTCTATTAGTAATATCACCAACTGTGATGTTATCAAAATGTTTTTCAAAAATAAGATCAATAAGAGCATCTCTTATTTGCTGATGTGTCCTTTTTGTTCGAATATCATGTTTATTCTGCAACATTTTCACTCCTTTGTTGTATATAAAACAAACTATAAGTATTGTTGGTTGAATACAAATCTATATCTGATATATTTTAATTATAGCAACAATATGTTGCATAAACAATAAATGCTGTAAAGGAGAATGAATATGAATAATTTAATTTTTAAAGATGATCAATTCGCATCCAAGGTATTGGGACTTCTTGGAGACACTGCTTTCAAAGCTGCTGATATAGGAGAGGTGGTTTCAACAGCAGAAAAGATTAAAGAAGGAGATTATGAGAGCTGGTGTGAAGAATGGACTAAAACAGCCAAGCGTTTGCAAAGAGTTGCAAAAGAAAGCTACTCAAATGACCATTTAATAAGTGCAAGAAAAGCTTATCTTAGAGCTTCTAATTATTATAGAATTGCAGAATTCTACCTTCATGAAAATCCAGAAGACCCAAAGATAGAGGAATTATATAGTGCAAGCCTAGATTGTTTTTCTAATGTTATAAAACTTAATAAACCTGTTATTGAAGAAGTGAAAATCCCCTATGAAAATACAACACTTACAGGACATTTTTATAAATTAGAGGATTCAGAGGAACCAAAACCAGTTTTAATTGCTATGACTGGCTTTGATGGAACAAAGGAAGCATTTTACGGAATGGCAATGGATGCACTTGAACACGGTATGCATTGTATTACTTTCGAGGGGCCAGGGCAAGGAGAGGCCGTACATAAACAACAACTATTTTTCAGACATGATTACGAGAAGGTTATAACTCCAGTGGTAGACTATCTGATTACAAGAAAAGAAGTAGACTCAAAGAAGATTGTCTTATGGGGACAAAGTTTAGGCGGGTATCTTGCTCCTAGAGCTGCAGCTTTTGAACATAGACTTGCAGGCTGCATAGCAAATGGAGGAGTATATGATTTTTTAGGAGGATTTACAAGTATCTTTAATATGCCAAGAGAAGAATTTTTAAATTTCGCACTTTCTGATTCAGAGGGATTTAATAAAGCTGTTAAGGAAAAAATGGAATTAAACTCAAAAGCAAAATGGAGCTTTTCACATGGAATGTATGTATTTGGTGTAAATACCCCTGCTGAATTCATTCTAAAGGTTGGAGATTTTTATATGAAAGGATTAGCAGAAAAAATACAATGCCCTACCTTAATCGTTGATTCGGAAAATGACAAACTGCTTAGAGATCAAGCAAAGCAGTTGTATGAAGAACTTATCTGCCACAAAGATTTTATTTTATTTACAGCTGAAGAAGGTGCTGAATTCCATTGCCAAGCTGGAGCTAAATTAATTGCCAATGAACGTATTTTTAGTTGGATTGAAAAGATACTAAGGAATATATAGATAACATAAGATTTAAATTTTTATATTTAGGAGAGATGAAAAATGTCAAAAGTAGTTATTTTTAAGGGTAGTCCAAGAAAGAATGGGTATACTACAAAATTATTAGATCAAGTAACAAAAGGAGCAAAATCAAAAGGCGCTGAGGTTATTGAATTTGATTTAAATAACACTGAAATTCGTGGATGTCAAGGATGTTTCTATTGTCGTACTCATGATGGCTGTGCTGTTAATGATTATTTACAGCCAATGTATAAAGCTATTGCTGAGGCAGATGCTATTGTATTTGGTTCTCCAATATATATGTTCCAAATTACAAGTCAGGCAAAAACTTGGTTAGATCGTACGTTTCCAATGGTTGAAGAACTTCCCAATAAGTTTATTCCTAGACATCCAGGTAAAAAGTTAATAACTGTATTTGCTCAAGGAAGCTTAGATCCTAAAAAAGGTGCAGAAGCGATTAAATATGTTAATAATATTTTTGATGTATTTGGTTGGAAATTAGAGGATTGCATCCACTACTGTGGAACTGATGAGGAAATATTTAATGAGTTATCTTTAAGAGCATTTAAAGATGGGGAAAATTTAGCTGAATAAATAATATGTTATGAATCAGTAATAATGGAAATAAACAACAGATTATATATTTAAAATCCCAGTAAAGCTTATGAAAATTGCTTACTGGGATATTTTTTTCATATTTACATCTGCAATATTGCGCTGTACTTCTAGATATTGTTTTTTAAATACCTTTGTTGATGTGCTTTTTTGTATAAAATATCACTATATCCTTTTATGAATAATATAATTGTGATAATGCTAGATAAAAGGTCTGTTACAGGTTGAGCGAACCATAGTCCGTCTTGACCAATTACCTTTGGTAAGAAAAATATAGCTAGTGCTAATATCACTGATTGCCTTGATATACTTAATAGTACGGCGGTTTTAGGTTTACCTGTTAGCATCATGAAGCCAGAGCCAAAGGTAGGAATGGAAATAAGAAAGATAAGCACTGTATATTTTTTTAAGCCATTTATAGAAATATTCACAAGTTCAGGGTTCTGCGTAAAAAGACTAACGGCGAATTTGGGAAATAGCTGCATAATTATAGCACTAACTCCCAAGAATCCGGTGCTAAATAAAACAGCAAGGGCAAGAGTCTTCAGGGTTCTGTCATAGTTCTTTTTGGCATAATTATAACCGATGATTGGCTGGAAGCCTTGAGCTATTCCATAAACTGGCATCAAAAATAACATTGTAATGGAGTTTAGTACAGTCATTGCGCCAATTGCTAGTTCTCCACCATATAAATTTAAGGAATAATTGCTTACAATTTGTGCAACACTTATGGATAATTGATTAGAAAATGGAACTAACCCAATTAAGAAAATAGCTTTTACAATTGAAATATGTAATTTGAAATTGATCTTTTTAAGTATCAAAGTATTTTTTAATTTTATGAAATAATAAAGTCCAAGAATTACGGTAGTAAATTGAGCAATGACAGTAGCAATAGCTGCACCTTTTATTCCCATGTGAAATACATATATAAATAAGGCATCAAGTAATATATTAAGAATGCACCCTGTAATTGTAATAGCAGCTGAAAATATAGGATTTCCATCAGAACGAACGATAAAAGGCAGACAAAATCCCAGCATATTAAAAATAGTACCAGCCATGATGATTGTAATAAAATCTTTGGTATAAGATAATATTTCACCGTTTATACCGAGCCATCCTAATATTGAATTTTCAAATATCAGATACAAACTGGTGACCAAAAGCCCTAAAACAATGCTTAGAGATAATGCATTTCCAGCAAAATTTTCAGCTTCTTCTTTATTGCCTTCTCCGAGTTTTATAGAGATATTAGAGCTGGCCCCCATTGATATGAGAGCAGATAACGCTACTACTATTGTAGTAATTGGCATTGTAAGGCCAATTCCAGTTAAGGCTAGAGTTCCGACTTCTGATATATTTCCTATAAACATCCGATCAATTACTATATAAAGTGAATTAATTAGTAAACTGAGTACTGTTGGAACTGAATATTGTATAAGTAATTTTCCAATAGGTTTTTGTTCAAGTTCTTGTATTTTGTTCATTTATGTAATTTCTCCTTTAGATATATTAAAGATATATAATATCTACAATTCAAATATAAAAACCCATATATTAATGGGTAAATATTTATTCTTTGTTGGTTTTGCAGTTTGATTTATTTTTAGTCAGATCATATAGTTTTTTATCTTCTAGATAATTTTCTAGTACATTTTCAGCTTCTGCCATTACTTTTTCAATCAAACATTTGCTATTTTCATTTAAATTGCAAACAAATAATGAGCCAGTTCCTTCAGTGGCCTTAATAACATCCATAAAAGAAATAGACTTCATGTCTTTACGCAAAACGTAACCTCCATTTGCACCTGGAGTTGATTCAATTAAATCAGCTTTTACCAGCTGAGTTAAAATTTTCGAAAGATATGTAGTAGATAAATTAAAGTGTTCCGCTAGAGCACTTACGCTTAGTTTCTCACTTTTCGCATTTTCCATCATATATACAATTGTATGTAGAGCATAATTTGTTGCTTTTGTATATTTCAAATTAAAACCTCCTAAAAGATATTGCAGAGTTTATTTATCTATAATAATAAATATAATAGATTATTTTGTCAATAATTATTTTATGCATATATTTATAATCTACAAAATTTAGTAAATTTAAAATATTGACAAAATTAATTTATGTCTTTATAATAGCGACAAATAGACTCTACAATATACTTGATTCTAAAGTAACTACAAAATGAGGTGTTCTAAGAAATAGTGAGAAAAAACTGTTAGAGGATTAAAGAATTACTACTTAAATTTCTGTTAATTGAATTTGAAAGGTTTTTAGGTATATTAAAGATATCAAATCTCTTTAATATATACTATAACAAGTTATATCTAAAAATTATAAAAAGCTAATTAGGAAGCTTACAAACGCTTATTTATGAAAGTTACTTTTTGAAAGAAGGTGATATAAATCTGAATAATTATGTAAATAGTGAAGTTCGTTTACTTTACTTGAAGTATTTATCTAATAATAATTTTATGAGAATATTATAATATTTTGAATAAAAATTAGAATTAAAAAAGGAGTTGTTAATAATGAAAGTTGTAGCTTTTAATGGTAGCCCAAATAAAAATGGAAACACTTATCATGCCTTAAAATTAATTGCAGAGGAATTAGAAAAACAAGATATAGAAGTTAAAATAATACATGTAGGTGGTCAAGCTATAAGGGGATGCATGTCATGTTGGGGGTGTTATAAAAATCAAAATGAAAAATGTATTTTAAAGGGAGATTCTGTAAATGAATGGATTGAAAAAATGAAAAAGGCAGATGGGATAATACTAGGTTCTCCTGTACATTATTCAGGAATAAGCGGGGCAATGAAATCTTTCTTGGATAGAGCCTTTGTTGTTAATGAAAATAATGGCAGCATATTAAGACATAAGGTTGCTGCAGCTGTTGTAGCAGTTAGACGTTCTGGAGGTACGGCTGCACTTGATCAGCTAAACAAGTACATTAATTATTCTGAGATGTTAATGCCATCATCAAGATACTGGAACGTTATTCATGGCACAACTCCAGGAGAAGTTATACAGGATGAAGAAGGGGTTCAAATAATGAGGACCTTAGCTAAAAATATGGCTTGGCTGCTTAAACTTGTTGAGTATGGAAAAGATAATATAGAAGCCCCAGAAAAAGAAGATAAGATACTTACAAATTTTATCCGTCAATAATCTATAGCACTGATAAAGGAAAATGGAGGAATATAATATGAAAATAGTAGATAATAATGAATTCGGAAATGAAATAAAAAGTGGAGTTACGGTTGTAGATTTTTTTGCAACCTGGTGCGGACCTTGTAAAATGATAGCACCGATTCTTGAAGAGTTATCAGAGCAAATGAAAGGGAAAGTCAATTTTATAAAAGTAGATGTAGATAAAAGTGTGGAGTTAGCAGATAAATATCGCATTTCAAATATACCCACAGTGGTTGTCTTTAAAAATAATGAAAAGGTGAATCAATTTGTAGGCTTCTTACCAAAGGTAGAGATTAAAAGACTGATTGAAAATACTTTATAGAAATTGCAAATGCTCTTCATATTATGCCTAATTCTGATAAGGCACTAACAGAAATTCGACGTGTACTAAAAAAGGAGGATTGCTTATTGCACCGACATTTGTATATTAAGGAAGAATTAATAAAATACGAATTTGTTTGATGGAGATGATTGGATTCCATACTTTTCACCAATGGCAATCTGATGAATATGTAGAATTTGTCTGTAAGAAAAGCTTCGATTTGATCGATACTTATATAATTGAAGGGGAAATGTTGTCAGAATGTATATTGATTCGTAAAACATAAATTCTAATTTGCAAAGCCAGCTATAAAGGCAGATTAGGTTATAGATACTTAGTATGTCTTTATTTAGTGTGCTTATTCCTTTTTTCAAGGAAATTAATTTTATCGAGAATGGGGCACAGGTATAAAAATGATTATAAAATCTCGTACTGATGTAGGTCTTGAAGAACCTATTTTCATGGAGACAGGGATGTTATTTAAGGTTATCATAAAAAAGAATAATAACGATAAAGTAGCGATAAGTGGCGATAAAATTAAATAAATGAGAAAAGGCGCATTTATATATGAATTGAAGTATATGGATGTGCTTTTTTGTTTTGCAAAGGCCTTGTAGGTCGAGAATAAATATATTAAGAATGCTTCCTAAGCTATTTCCATATATTATAACATTATATGTGATGTATAATATGTGGTTAATATTGATGGAGGAGATTAATATGATAGAGGAGTTAACAGGAATTATTATAACTAAAGCTGACAAGAGTTATAATCTTGTTCGCAGGGATGAAAATTTATATTTTAGTTACTATCCAATGGTAATAGTATACCCTAGTAATGTAATAGATGTAGTTAATGCAGTAAATTGGGGGAGAAAGCAAGGTTTAAATATACGTTGTAGAAGTAGTGGTCATAACTATGAATCATTTTCTGTCGGAGATGATGTCGTTGTGATAGATGTTTCTAATTTACTTAATTTTGAAATAGATACTAATGAAGGCTATATAAGAATAGGTGCAGGATATAATCTAGATCAACTTTATAAAAAGATAGCCAAGTTTGGATTTGCATTTGCTGGAGGAAGTTGTGGATCTGTTGGTGTTTCAGGAATTACATTAGGAGGAGGAGTTGGCTTTCTACAAAGGCAATATGGATTAGCATGCGATAATTTGATAGAAGCACAAATAGTAGATGCTTTTGGTAGTATAATAACTGCTAATTCATATCAAAATCAAGATTTACTTGCTGCATTAAGAGGAGCAGGGAGTAACAATTTTGGGGTAGTGGTATCAATGACTTTTAAAGTATATCCGGCCTATAAAGTAACAGAATTGACTGCTGAATGGCCTAAAGAGAGAAGATATGAAGTAATTCAAGCGTTTCAAAAGGTAGGGGAATATTTAGATAATAGGTATACGATCAGGATTTCTATAAATAAAGATACTATTGGGCTATATGGATTAGGCTTAAGAAGCACAGAAAAAGAAATGAAAGAAGCTTTAGACGTTATATTAAAAGTTCCTAATAAAATGAATTATACAACAAAGCATATTGGTTTTAAGGAATATGTACAGGAATATCCAGATTTGGTGCCTGCACCAAAAGGATTTAAGATTACAGGATTATTTGCATATGAGAAATTAGGAAAAGAACCTTGTCAAATACTATTTGACTATTTAGATAATGCACCACCTATAAAGCCAACCATAGAAATTGGACTTCTCCTATTAGGAGGAAAGATTGCAGAAAATAAATATTTATCTAGTGCTTATCCTCATAGAGGTGCCAAGGTATTAATACAAATTGATGCCGAATGGAATCTTGAATGTAGTATTTATGCTGATGTGACAATTAAATGGGTAAATAATTTAAGAAAATCATTACTTCCATATGCAGGCTTTGGATACCTTAATTATTGTGATATTAATATACCTAATTACTTATATAATTATTTTGGGAATAACGTAGCTTGGTTAAAAACCGTAAAAGAAAAATATGATCCATATAACTTATTTTATTATCCTCAAGGAATAAACTTATAGATTGTGGTCATAATTCTTTATTTTTGGTTAATTAATAATAAATGCAAAATATATTACTACTTTTCCTTCACATAAATATGTAATGGCTAGATTTTATTATTACAAACTTAGGAGGAATCAAAATGGGATACGATAGATATGGTAATCATGAAAAATATAAAAATATTTATAACAATAGCAATGAACATGTGGAAGAAAATCGTAATCATGAGTTTGAATCAAGCACAGATTATGAAAAAGATGATGAAGGAGTAGTTCATATATTAGTAAATTTTTAGTGCTTTATTTTTGTATATAGTGTTAGGGTGTCAGATTCTTGAATAAGTTTATTTTCTTTTGGTTAAAATCACTATTGTGTTATATTCGTTGAAAGGATGAGTGTTGTGAAAGAAAATATTGTAATAGGAATACCAAGAGCATTTTTATATTATAAATACAAAAATTTATGGGAAACTTTTTTTAAGGAATTAAGATGTAAAATTTTAATAAGTCCTGAAACAAATAAACAGATATTAAAGGACGGTGTAACTAATTCAATAGATGAAAGCTGCCTTTCGGCTAAGATTTATATGGGGCATGTACATTATCTAATTGATAAAGTTGATTATATACTAATTCCTAGGATTGTTAACTTTGGTAAAAAGGAAGCTGTTTGCACGAAATTTAATGCAATGTACGATATTGTAAATAATACATTTAAAAATGTAAAATTTTTAGACTATAACATAGATGTAAAAGAAAATGAAGGTGAGCTTAAAGCATTTATGAAAATGGGCAAAATATTAGGAGAAAATCCTATAACTGTATTACGAGCATATTTAAAAGCTAGAAAAGCTTATAACTTTTATGAGCAGAAGAGATCTAAAGAGCAAGAGCAGTTGTTAAATAACACTGACAAAATGAAAATGCTAATAGTTTCACATCCATATAATATATATGATAGATTTTTAGGATATCCAATAGTTAAATATTTAGAGAGCTTTGAGGTTGTACCTATTTACGCAGATGTAGCTGATAAGAAACAAACATCTCAAAAGTCAAAAGCAATTTCAAATACCCTATATTGGACATATAACAAAGAATTAATAGGTGCAATTGAATATTATTTAAACAAGATTGATGGAATTATATTTATTTCTACATTTCCATGTGGACCAGACTCTCTGGTAAATGAGTTATGCATTAGAAAAGTTAAAGGAATACCTATGACAAATATTATACTAGACGAATTGCAGGGAGAAGCAGGATTGCATACGAGGATAGAAAGTTTTATTGATATTATTAGAGAAAAGAAAAATAGGAAGGAAGTAAGAAATGGTCAATAAAGAAAGAATAATTAGTTTCCCACATATGGGAAATTATTATATTGCAATAGAATTTTTAATAAAGCATACATTAAATATGAAAATATTAATATCCCCCCCAATAACCAAAAGAACTTTAGAGTTAGGTTCAAAATATAGTCCGGATTTTGTTTGTGTTCCTTTTAAGTATAATCTAGGAAATTACATAGAAGCATTAGAAAAAGGTGCGAATTTTTTAATACAGGCTGGTGGAGGCTGCAGGTTTGGTTATTATGGAGAAGTACAAGAACAAATATTGAGAGATTTAGGTTATGACTTTGAATTTTTAAGTATTTTAGATACTGATCATGTAAATCCTTTTTCAGCATATAGTACATTTGCAAAGCTAAATACAAAACTTTCTTTTTCAAAGTTTGCTTATTATTTTATGCTCACCCTAAAAATTGTTGAAAAAATAGATGCAATAGAAGAGTATATTAGAGAAAATATAGGATTTGAAGTTGTGAAAGGAAGCTTTGAGCGGTTACAAAAAGATTTTTTTAGTAAAATAAAAACGGTCAAAAGCTTTAGGGATATACATAAAATATATGGAAAATATAATACATTATTTAGAAATTTAGAAATTAATAAGCCTAAAAATCCAATTAGAGTTGGTATTGTTGGAGAATTATATACTTCAATGGAACCATTTAGCACTTATTTTGTTGAAAAGGAGTTAGCTAAAAAAGGAATTGAAGTAAAAAGGTTTATAACAGTTACATATTTATTTAAAAATCATCCGAAAGAAAAAGAATTAATTAAGATTTCTGGCAAATATTTAAAATATGCCATAGGGGCTGATGGTACTGACAGCGTAGCACGAACAAAACAGTTGGCAGAAGCAGGATATGATGGTGTCATACATGTAAAACCATTTGGCTGTACGCCAGAAGTTAATGCAATGCCAATATTACAAAACATAAGTAATGATTATAAAATGCCAGTATTGTATTTTAGTTTTGATTCACAAACCTCTGAAACTGGAATAAAAACAAGATTAGAAGCATTTTATGACATGCTTATGATGAAAAAGGAGAAAGAAAAGTGGATAAATGTTATTTAGGAGTAGATATAGGTTCTATATCTACAAAAGGTGTAATAGTGAACGAAAATAATAAAATAATAGCAGAAAAGTATATTTGGACGGAAGGGGATCCTATTAATGCCGTAGAAGAAGTAATTCATGACTTGAAAAAACAAGTTGAAGGAAAAAATATTAAAGTCAAAGCGGTAGGAACAACTGGTTCAGCAAGAAAGTTAATAGGAACGATTTTAAATGCACAAGTTATTAAGAATGAAATTACAGCACATGCAATTGGAACAATTTCTATTTATCCTGATGTAAGAACAATTTTTGAAATTGGGGGGCAGGATTCCAAAATTATTTTAATAGAAGATGGGATAGTAGTTGATTATGCAATGAATACTTTATGTGCAGCAGGAACAGGCTCTTTTTTATCCTCCCAAGCAGAAAGGCTTGGACTTAAGGTAGAGCAGTTTGGAGAATTTGCACTAAAATCAAAAAAACCAACTAGAATAGCTGCTAGATGCACTGTTTTTGCTGAATCTGATTTAGTGCATAAAGCTCAAATAGGATATAAAAAAGAAGACATTGTAGCTGGACTATGTAGAGCTGTTGTTACCAATTATTTAAATAATGTTGGAAAAGGAAAAAGAATAAAATCACCAATTGTATTTCAAGGTGGGGTTAGTAAAAATATCGGAGTAATAAAAGCATTTGAAGAAGAAACAGGTGAAAAAATTTATGTTGATAAGTATGCACATTTAATGGGAGCCCTAGGAGTAGCAATACTTGCAAAAAATTCAGGAAAAGAACAGGATTTTGATTTTGATATAGTAGAAATGAATTTTGAAACTAGAGGTGTAGAGTGTGGAAAATGCGCAAATAATTGTGAAATTATTTGTATTTATAAAAATGATGATCTAATTGATGCGTGGGGAAATAAATGTGATAATGGAGCAGTTGTTTGATAAATAATTATTTTAAGAGTTAATTTATATGGTAAAACATATAAAATTTTTTGATTTATATTAGTAACTTTCATTTTTGATCATATATCCTATATAGATAATTTATTTATATAGGAGTGTGTTAAAAATGAGAGAAAGAAAATGTGTTAAATTCAATGTAAATATGTATGAAGATACAAAGTTTAAAATAATAGATAGAATGGAAAAAAGAGATCTTATAAATTATGTTTGGACCAGGCTTGTAATTTTAGCAGGTAAGGTAAATTTAGAAGGAGAATTATTTTTATCTAGAAATATACCATATACTTTAGAGACTTTGGCGATAGAGTTCAATAGAGAAGTATCTGAAATAGAATTAGCTGTAAAAACTTTCATAGATTTAGAAATGGTTGAACTTACTCACGATAAAGTATATAAAGTAAAAAATTTTGCAAAGCACCAAAATATTAAGCCAAGAGAAAAAGTCCAAAATAATGATAAGGCAGAACAAGCTGGAGATAATGAAAAAGAACAGCAAGATAGCAGCTTTGAATATAATGCCAATGTTGAAGGTGATAATAAACATAAGGATAATAAGGTAATTGATATAAAAAATGATATTATAAATAATAAAAATGCCATTAATACTTATAATAAAAGCTGCCAGGAAACAAAGGCAAACTTAGCTACAGATAGCTGTAATATAGATAAAACGGAAACAAAGAATGAAAAAACTCAAAAATTAAATATGGAAAATTGTAAAGGCAAAGAAGCTTCAACTGATTATGTAGTAACTTCCTTAGATAATAAGAAGGTAAGAAATAAAAGTAAACCTAAGAAAAAAGAAAAGAATAATGAAATTAGTGTTATTGATGAAGATGAAAATGATGATATGATAAGGCTTACTGAAGGAGATCCAGTAATAGGGAAAGGTGAAGAGGTTGTTTGTGCGTTTGATTTTTAACTTTGTAAGTTTATTATAATTAGTTAATGCCTTATAATTTAAGGGATTTAAACAGCATAAATATTCAAAGCTTTAGTAAATCTCATACTGGTGAGTTAAGTATTAATTCATTTAAAGAAGCATCGGTAGTAGTTTTAGTATTTAACGAAGCAATTAATATAAATTATGTTCTTTGGAAAGTGGATAATGTAGCATTTGCAGTATATGTTATTATTAATATATGATGGTAAAATATATTTTTATAGAACTAACTTGTACAGTACTAAATTTGTAGCGATTGGATGAATTTGAATAATAATCTATATGAAAATAAATGTTTATGAAATAATAAATGAAACTTATTATTAATATAGGGGATGCAAAATATGATAAGAAAATCTAGACCGTACTATAAGATTGTATATGACTTCCAAGGCCTTAAGCGATACGAAGATGTTAAATTACAGACCTATGATAGAAATGAGGCAATGGAATATTTTTTAGATTTGTTTAAGAAGAAACAAGATGGTTCTTTAATTTTAGAATTTGATTGCCGTATAGAATTGAGGGTGGAAATCAATGTAATGATATCGAGTGGTATTAGTTTAACACAATACAAAGAGGATGATAACTTGAATGAAATTCTAGACAAAATGGAAAAGAGAGTTACTACATCCTATGAAAGTCTTAGATACAAAGTTAAGGTGACTACTGATTCAAGAGCGGTACAATATTATAAATCTATTATTGAAACAGAAGTTAAGGAAGAAGCATTAGAAAAATTTTTGTATTTTATAAGACAAAAACAAATAGATAAAGAAATAGAGGGCATCACAGATGTAATGTTAGAAGTTTCAATTAGCCCATTTGATGCCAGATGTTTATACTTAAGCAATATTAAAAAAGAAAAACCTATTCTCAAAATATTAGATAAGATTTATATTTTTTCAAAATTAACTAAGATTGAGAAAATGTTAATAAATAATTTTAAGTAGTAGAAATACGAAGCCTTGAATTATGAGAGACGTGAAGTAAAATGCCTAAAAGAATGCTATTACTGTTATGCATACAAAAATAAATAGCAGCTTGAGATATCACATTATTCCGAGAAATCAATATTGCGATATTTTTTATTACTCAATTCTAAAATAAAACGTAATAGTAAAAAATGGTGCAGAAATAAAAATGGAGTGAGGGTAAATAAAAAATGAAAATAATAAAATTAATAGTAAGTTCATTATTATTAGTGGTTTCGGTATTGGCATTAAATCCAATAGGGACAAGTGCGGAATGGAAAAAAGATTCAAATGGTTGGTGGAATACCGAAGGAAGTTCATGGTCAGTAGGTTGGAAAGAGATTGATGGAAAATGGTATTATTTTGGACAAGATGGTTATATGGTACATGATACAACCATTAATGGATATATCATAGGTTCAGATGGAGCAAGGATTAAATCTACGCAAAACAATTTATCAAATTCATACAGTATATTTAACCCAACAAAACAGTCAATAGAAGAATTATATCAAGATATCTTTGTTTCACTACTCCTCCCAGATATTCAAAAGTCTGTGGATGACTATTACAAAAATTTCTTGACAGAACCGCCAATTGTCGCACCATATTATGTTCATGTGTTAAATGCTGACAGGCTAATGGGATATAGATCCTTTTCTTTTAGGTTAAAACTTGAAGTAGATTCTTATATTGGACCTCATCTTAATATTGGGGATGATTATATTACTTTAAAAATAGAAGGTGGAGATAAAGTTACAATTGAAAAGTTTGAGCATATTAAAAGTTATTATTTAGATTTACCTTCTAACTATCAAAACATTATAATAAAGAAATCAAATTAAGGAATAAGATAAATTTCACGCCTTTACCAAGTAACTGAACATCTATGTTTGAAGCAAACCACAAATAAGCTCCTGCAAAGAGGAACTCATTAGTTATTTTTTGCAATACGATTATTAAAAAATATTTCATTAGTAGTATGTCAAATTTTAAAATAAATATTCAAGATGTAGATTTCACGCAGCAAATTAAAAAGATGTTCTTTAAAAATTGAATAATCCTACATTTACAATTTGTAGTACAATAAGTATATAATGGTAAGTATAGTCAAAGAAAAATATTAATTTTGATTATTATTTATAATTATAAAATATAATTTATATTATTGAATTATGAAGGGATGTTTAATGATGAATAACAAATTAAGTTTACGAGTTATAAGCAGAAATTTATATATTCTAGTTTTTACTATACTAACAACTGTAAATTTTATGAGAGATGTGAACCAAGCTCTTTATAAACCTGAGTATATTGCGGAAACACTAAATATAAATAGTGTCGAATACTCACTTTTAAGTTTGAAGATTGATGTTATACATGGTAGCTTACATAAATTATATACAATATATAATTATCCGTTAATACCCATAATCATAGGAATAATATACAATATATATTTTTTAGTCAAAATTTATAGGAATAAAGATAATTCATAACATTCGTATATCATGAACGAATGAAAATAAATAGCAAATTGTAAAATCGTATTATTCAAGAAATTAAATTTGCAATTTTTTAATATGCAATTCTAATACTCGGTGAAGCTGCACCTAATGTAGAAAGTGTATTTTAAATTAAGAAATGTTCTTTAAAAATTTAATAATACTATCTTTTCTAAATATGCTATGATTAACGTAGAATGGCAAAATATGATTAATAATAAATAAGAATTTGATAGTAATAATGGAGGTTTAGATGAGGGTAAAAATTACTGTGCTGAAAAAAGAATTTTACCGAGATTATGCAGATGAATATTTGATAGAAGGGGGTTCCACTGGTGCTTGTCCTGAATTAGAGATTGATAATGAATTTATTTATGAAGGTGGAGCAAAAATGCCAAACGGTTTTTGTCCTTATGCTTGGCAAGATATTTATTCTTCAGTTAATGTTTTGGCAGGAGGTAAAGATATAGATAATACGTGGTATAAGAATTCAAAAATCAAAATAATATGTTGCACAGATGGAATTAGACCAGTAGTTTTTAAATTAGAACAAATTAAATAATGAATTATAATTTAGAAATAGATTGCAATGTGCAATTTTCTTAAAATGTATAGCAATAAGATTTTGTATTTACTATAGTATTGTAGTATGATGAAGCAATTGGGGGGAATTATATTATGAAAGTGAATTTTTACAAAAGTGTTGAAGATAGTTTGCTAAAGTTTGCTGTAATTGTTGCAAAACACAATGATAAGTGGGTTTTTTGTAAACATAAAGAACGTAATACATACGAGGTTCCTGGTGGTCACAGAGAAGATAATGAAAGAATTATAGACACTGCTAAAAGGGAATTATTTGAAGAAACAGGCGCATATGAATATGAGATGAGACCTGTTTGTGTATATTCTGTTATTGGAAAAACTAGAGTAAATAGTACTGGTGAAGAAAGTTATGGAATGTTATATTATGCAGATATTAAGACTTTTAAAAAATTACCAATATCAGAAATAGAAAATATTTGTATGTTTGATGGTCTTCCTACAGAATGGACATATCCGCTCATTCAACCCAAATTAATTGAAAAGGTTCAAGATTATATATTTAATAGTTATACATAAATTTCTTACAATTTACATCAATTACAGTTTTGTAGTTGCTACAAACTTGTAACTAATAACGACCTAATTAAGGTAAATAGATTATGGCACAAGTATCCATTGGAGGTTAATATATGTGGGAAGCAGTAAGGTTACCTAAATATATCGCAGAACGGTTTATTGGGTTTTCTCTACCTTTAGACAATGAAATAGCACTTATTTAATATGAGGGTATTCATATTATTGATCTTTCTTCAGGTGAGATTGTAGTTAATGATAATAGTATTCCAGAGGGTGGAGAATTATTTGACAAGAGCAAAATATATTATCATATATAGATAAAGCATATACTATTTATGGACTCTTTGGAGGAGAGCAATTTTACACAGCCCTAAAGGTGAAGAGCTATTAATGGATAATGATGAATTAATTATTAAAGTCCAAGAAAAAACTGGACAAATATCCTGTCAATTTCATTATGAATACTTATCTGGTGATTGGTGCTTTGGAACATTCTCAAAAGATGGTAAGTATGTAGTATTATTGGGTTTGCCTTATGATTTTTATGTGTTTATATGGATATAAAACTCTTATATGGTTAGTTTGCATAAGTTCTTTGTAGTTTTCTTAAATTATAAAGACTAAAAATAAATAGCAAATTATAAGATCGTATTATTCAAAAGATTGAATTTGCGATTTTTTTTGTTGCGCCATACAAAAAAATTATGCGGGGGAACTGTAAATACCATATTGAGGTGCATAAATTTAAGATGGTGCTACTGCAAAGTTTATTATATATCTTAAGTTTATGCTATTATTTTGGTCTCAACATCGCAATCAAACCAACTCAAAAGCAAGAGAGGAACCTAAGAGGTTTAAAGTGATATAATATTTTAATCAAAACTATTATTAGGAGGAATAAATATGGCTATTAGACCAATAACAGACAATGATCTACAAGCTATTGCTAAAATATATACTGAAAATTGGAGGACAACTTATCTAGGCATTTTACCAGATTCTTTTTTGAAAAGCATGACATATGAACATTCAAAAGAAAAGTGGTTATCATATATTCATACAGATAAGCAAGGTGCCTTTGTTGCCGTAGACGAAAATGATATGATAATTGGCTTTGCAGCATACAAGCCATATGCTGATTTGAAGAAATGTCTGTTACTTGATTCGTTGCATATTTTGCAATCATTGCAAGGTGGTGGACTCGGGAAAAAATTGATTTTTACAATTGGTAAATATGCTTATAATAACGGATATGAAAAAATGTCCATCTGCATTGTAAAAGAAAATGATAGAGCAGAAGGAATATATACTCATTTAGGTGCAAAGCTCTATAAAGATTTTATTGACTATTTTGAAGGGACACCATCTAATTCATCGGTTTTGCTGTGGGATGATTTGAATATGGTTATTTCCAAGCAACAAATTTAAATTTATCAGAATATAATGTTTTGCACATTCTTCTCAAATTATGAATCACTAAAAATAAATAGCAAATTATAAAATCGCATTATTCAAGAAAATGAATTTGCGATTTTTTTACTATACGATTCTATTATGCTAAGCAGTTTGTAAATTTAAAGTAATAAATTAAAAAAGACACTTTAAAAGTGCCTTTTATGATAATACTACACCGCCGGTTCCATAAATTACAAGTGAATAGTCATAGTCAAGAGGAGGTAAAACCTGTTGAGGAATTGTAGGATCCAATATTACTAGTGCATGTATAGTTTGTTCGGGATCAAGAACTAGAATAATAGCTTTGTCATTAGGTTCTGCCATTTTCACAGTAATGGCAGAACCTATTAATAAGTTATTATCTCTTACATTATAAATACCTTGAGTCAAGGTCTTAGTTTGTTGAGCAAAAGCAGATATTGTATGTAGACTAATTGATAGAAATAAAAAAATAGAAAATATAATGAAGAATTTTCTCATCATTTTTACCACCTTTAAAGTTAAATTTTATCTAAAGTATATTGTTATTATGTGAACTTGGGAAACAAATATTCAAGATGTAGAAAGTTCATAGTGCTTATTAATAAAAAAATAAGCTCCTGCAAAGAGGAGCTGCAATATATGGACTTAATAAAATTAATATATAGATCTATTTTTATTATATGAAATAGATAGCTAAATGTGATATTTACAATTTATGTTATAATTGATGTAGAATAGGAAAATAAAGTTAAATAGAGATTAGTTAGAAAATATAAAGGGGATAAATTTATGAATACAAAAGCTGATATTTTAGAAATTGCTAAAGCTCAATTGATGATAGATTATAATTGTCAGTTGTCTGATTTTTTGAAAAAAGAAAATACAATAGTTGAAAATAGACTTATTACAGGAAGGCGTATATATGAGAGCGATGGATGCTTTTTTAAAGCAGTTTGCTTTGGCAATATAGCAATTATCAGCGCATCATCCCAAATTATGCCCTGGTGTCAAGAAGAATTGGTGAGGAAAAATGCCGCATGGCTTTTTGAATATCCAAAGCTTCGAGTAATTGATAAAAAATTACAGGAATTTGGTCATGAAATTGCAGATGTTCATCATTATTATCTTCCGAATTCCAATGTAGTAGAGGTAAAGCCAATTACTGATGTAAAATGGTATGAGTATGAAGATATTTTTCAATTTAAAGATGATGATAGATTTCAAGAGGCTTTTGCCTTCGATAAAAATCACCCAGATATGCTTGCAGTTGCTGCCGTGGAAGAAAACCATATAATGGGTATGGCAGGAGCTAGTTCAGATGGTGAAACTATATGGCAGATAGGAATTGATGTTTTGCCCAAATACCGGGGGATGGGTATAGGAACAAACTTAGTTGGGCTTTTAAAAAATGAGATTTTAAAGCGAGGTAAAATACCATTCTATGGTACTGTGGAATCGCATATTAATTCGCAGAATATTGCTGTTAACGCTGGTTTTTTTCCGGCATGGGCTGAACTTTATTCAAAAGCAATGAAGTAGAATAAAATGAAAGGTTATTATATAAATCTTTAGTTACTATGGATTATTACTATAAAACATTATAGTAATATATTGTGAAATACATTAAGGAGGATTATTATGGGCATTTCCGTTGATGAACTTTTTACATTGAGAGAATTAGACGCACAAGCAATATTTGGAGGGGTTAAGCATCCTTGGGAAGTTCTTACAAGAATTAATACTTTCATTTTTGAGTATGCAAAAACTTTGCCAAATGATTTTGAAAGAATAGAGGAATTTATATGGGTTGGAAAAGGCACTACTATTGAAAAAAGTGTTCTGATAAAAGGTCCAGCGATTATCGGTTATAATTGCGAAATCAGGCATTCCGCTTACATTAGAGAAAATGTTATCATTGGTAATAATGTTGTCGTTGGAAACTCAACTGAAATTAAAAATTCAATTCTATTTAATAAAGTGCAGGTTCCGCATTATAATTATGTTAGTGATTCAATATTAGGTTATAAAGCCCATTTGGGGGCAGGTGCTATAACCTCTAATTTGAAGTCCAACGGAACTTTAGTAAAAGTAAAATATGGTACAGATATTATTGAAACTGGTTTAAGAAAATTTGGTGCAATATTAGGTGATTCAGCGGAAGTAGGATGTAATACAGTTTTAAACCCAGGGACAATATTAGGAAAAAGTAGTATTGTTTATCCATTATGTTCTGTGAGGGGTTATATTCCAGAGAATAGTATTTTGAAAAATAGTGGTGAAATTATAGAGAGAAAACAAAGTTAAGTAACCATAATATTTGTTAGAATTTACAGGAAGTCAAGGTATTTAGATTTCATAATATGGAATTTGTGTTAGAAGATATAGACGGACGGTGGATTGCTTTTGAAATGAAACAAAAATAACACTTCTGCAAAGCATAATGTGTAGTTGAGTTAATATATATTTTTCTTAAATAATGAATTAATAAGATTAAAGGCTAAATTGTAAAATCGTATTATTCAAGAGATTGAATTTGCGATTTTTTTATTACGCAATTTTACTATTTTAAGGAGGTTTAAGAAGATGAAAGGATTAAAAGTAAAATACAATGATACTAAAATTGAAGATGGAAGTATAGTAGATGATTGCTTTGTATTAAGACCTAATAAAGATACAGCAGCAGTAGAAGCACTTAAGACATATTCAAATTTTACACAAAATAATCAATTGGCATTGGATATATTAAATTGGATTTCTAACTTTAAAAACAATAATGTTGAGACAGATATTATATATAACGGATTTAAGAGAGAAGATTGGGAACTAATTAAAAAAGCTATGTGTGAAACAGCGGTGGCCTTAGTAGGCGATTGCCAAGAATGCGCAAGTGTTATGCCGAAAGAAAGTATAGAAAGAGATATGAAAGATTCTGATAGGTTAATTTATTTAATAAATGTTTTGATAGGGAAAGAAGAGTACAAATAATCATATGTAGAAAGGGAGTAGAAACTTATAACTAATGCTTTTTGAAAATTGAATGATGTAATGTCTGTAAATTATGATATAATAATGAAATATCTGCAAGTTAAGTGAAAAAGAAAATGAAATTCTTGGCGGGTATAATTAATGTTTGATTTACTTTAGGAGAGAGGATGTAATTTATGGAAGGAAATATAATAAGAAAAATAGTAAATAATAATGGAACTGAAATTGAGTATTATGTAAGTAATGAAGTCAATGAGAAATCAACGTTAATATTATCAATGGGAATATGGGAACCTGCAATTAGAGCACTACCATTAATTTCGCGTCTTACTGGAAGACATTGTATTGCACTTAGTTATCGTGGACGTGGTGGGAGCAGTACACCAAAGTCAGGATTTGATTGGAGTGATCATGTGTCTGACCTTGCTTGTGTAATTGGAAATGAGCCAATTAATAAACCATTATTTTTAGGTTTTTCAAAAGGTGTTTCATATATGCTTGGCTATTTGGTAGCTAATGCAGAAATTGCTAATGGAATTATTATTGTTGATTATCCAGGTATTCATTCCAAATTAGAGAAAGGTGCCGCAAAATTTTGGATTAATATGATATACAATGGAATTAAGTTAGATAATTATGTTACTTCTGATGCATTAGAAGGAATAGAAAAGGAATCAACGTATAAAGAATTCTATAACGATTTAAATAATGTGAAATGTCCAGTATGGATATTCAGAGGAACAGATTTAGAATCTGATATCCAGTCCAATTTAACAGCTGAAGATATATTGAAATATGAAGGATCAATAAAAGAGTTGGAGATTATAAATTTTAATTATAGTGGACATATGATTTTTGATGAAGAATTAGGTAAGGCTACTAAGCATATTAAAGATATACTTAAAAAAATAGATATTGAATCAAGATAGTTATTGTAGAATATTTTATGTATAAACTTAATTACAATAATATAGTAAATAGTTACTTTGAAAATCGCATCATTCAAGTGAGATTGAATTTGCGATTTTTTTATTATGCAATTCTACTAAGTTATGAAATATATAGATTGGAGGAAAAGTGATGAAAAATATATTAGAAATGATATTGTATAAATTATTGGTTAAATATTGTGAAAGCTATGAGGATATAGAGAATATTAAACAGAATGGATTACCTTAATCCAGCGGATCTATAATAATTTATCAAACTTTAGGTGGAGGTATAAGCTCAGAAGAAAGGTACATACAGCTTATAGAAAAATACAAGGCAGAGAAATTAGAGACTTGAGAAGAATAGAAAATGCTTTGGAGAAGATAAATACTTTGATATTATACAATTGAAATATTTAAATTTACAAAAAGATAAGCTTGAAACAGATGAGAAGATTTCTGAAAGACTGGAGAAAGATCAGAGTACTGTGACTAGAAATCGGAAAAGATTGATGAATAAGTTGATTACTATTTTGTTTCCAGAATCAATAAAGGAATTTGCGTAAATTGTAAATTAACGTGTTACACTAAATAAAAAAGACACTTTTAAAGTGCCTTTTATTGAATAATTACTTCTCCGTTACCAACTACTATAAGTCTGTAGTTGGGCTGCAAAGGTAGTAGACTATAATTTTCTGAATTAGGTTTTAAGCGTATAGACTGTATTTGGAGTTGATTTTCATCAAAAAGGAGTACGTACACACTTTGACTAGGAGAAATATTTTGAATAGTATACCGATTATTAGGTGAAACATTAAAATTAGATAATTGATAAATACCCTCTTTAAAATTAGTAACTGCAAATACAGATGCTGATAATAATATATTAAAAGATAAAAATAATAAAATTGAGAATATAATAAATTTTTTCATTAGATTGACCGCCTTTCAATATTAAATCATTCAAATTTTATTATGTGAAAGGCAAAAAAATATATTCAGAATAAAGATTATTCCATTACGTAATTCTAAGATGTTAGGCAGTATGTAGAAAGCGCGTATCAAATTAAGAAGTGCTCTTTGATAATTGAATAATATGATGTTTACAAATTATGCTATAATTGATTTATAATAGTATTTTGTTGCGAAAGAATTATTTTTACTCAACATTAATGGAGGGATATGTCTATGAATGAAACAAATATTCAATTTAAATCCTACTGGGGAGAAACTCTATCAAATAAATGTATTAAGCAGAATAGTGATGTTTTGGCTGTCATTCTTCCAGGAGAAGGATATACAAATGATAAACCACTTATGTATTATTCAAGTAAAATATCATTAGAACTTGGATTAGATGTTCTTTATGTAGATTATGGATTTCAAATTCTACATAAAAATTTTGACATTAATGAAGAACTTGATATTTTAGTTAGAGAATCAGAACAAGTTTTAATAAAATGTTTGAGTGAAAATTATAAAAAAATAATTTTTATTGGTAAAAGTTTAGGAACTATTATCCAAAATAGATTATCTAAAGAATTGAGAGATTATGAACAAGTGCATGTTTATTTAACGCCAGTAAATGAGACAGTTAAATATATGGTAAATTATCCATGTCTTGTTGTTACAGGTAAAGATGATGGAAAAATTAATAGTTTAAATATGAATGCACTAGAGAGTAGGAAAAATATTAAATTAGTACAAATTGATGAAGGAAATCATAGTCTTGAATGTTTAGATGTATTAAAAAGCATAGAAATGTTAAATACAATAATGAGGACATTAAAAAATTTCTTATTGCACATTTCAAAGAGTAAAATATGAGTCACGTAATATTCTTATATCATGAATCAATAAAAATAAATACCATATTGTAAAATCGTATTATATCAGGAGTTATTGGGACACTAGGAATTTTGCTCAATATCTATCTTTTATTAAAAGAAAAATCAAGAAAAAATGAATGATAATCACAAGTATTGTACTTAATAAAAAAACATGCAAGACACTACTTTAACATTTATATTAAATAAATCATCTAAAAATAATTAAATATGTTCAATAAATGGTAAATTGTAACATAAGCTTAATATTATATTAAAGCTTAATAAATATTTGGAGGCATGTATATTAGTTATGAGGTACTTTACAAGTGAGATATATGAAAAAACGCAAATAAGAGGGAGGTTCCCTTTAAGGACTGATAATAAAGAAAAATGGATGCGTCAGTTGGATGAGTTCTATAACGGCGGCCATAAGAATGATATAGTGCTTGACGCATTGTTGTTTAAGTATATTCCAGAAGTAAAAGAGGATATTCTTCAAGGAAAAGAATTTACTGATAAAGAAGTGTCACAAAAACTTTATGAAAGAATTAAAGAAATGGCAAATGAGTGGAAAAATCTATGTAGTCTATATAAGACTGAATATGAAAATATAAAACAGAAATTGCCATTAAGTCTGCAAGAATTAAGAAATTATTATTTTCATGATAATACTTTATTATCATTGAAAAAAGAAAGTAATGATATGTTAATTATAGAACTAGAATGCTATATATTAATATTTAAAAATGTTATTCAACTTGAAACGGTAGATGATATTGTAGGAGATATATGGATTGATGAAGAAGTACATTTGTCTGATACTGGAGGATTTGAATTTCAAGTTCTATTTCTCTCTTCTCAAGGCTTATTAACTTTACATGAATTTAGTGTTATTGCAGATGATATTATTATTGAAAGTAAGAGATATTAATTAATCCACAATATTCTTAAAGTGAGTATTAAATTAAGAAATGCTCTTTGAAAATTGAATAATGTAGGATTTGCAATTAATGTTATAATTAATTTATACTGGTAAAAGATTATATGTTTTATTGTAATTAAAAAATTATCAAATAATTTCGGTTAGCAAATGTTATGCGAGATATATAAGGAGAGAGGTTTATTATGTATATTGGGTGCAACTGGTCGAAAGCATTGGAAATTCTTATTGAAAGAGATGCGGTTAACGTAGATTATATTAAAGCTGGTGCTTATGGAACATTTAATGAACAGTTTGCTAAAATGCGATCATTACGTCCAATACTACTTCATGGCTTAGGAAACTTTGAATGTACTGGAATGAATAATATAGAAATAGTAGATTTTGATTTAGCAAATAAATTAATTAAAGATTGTAGTTCTCCTCATTATGGATTACACCTTACACTTAAAAACTCTGATATGTATCAAGGAATGACAGAAGAAAATATATATGAGAAAATGTGTGAAAACATTCAGATATTTAAAAATAACATGTCAGTTCCGCTACTACTTGAAAACATTCCAGATACACCAGAAGATAGGGGAGTATATGATCATTATCCCTATTTTAGGCCAGAACAAATTAACAGATTGCTTGTAGATAATAATGTATCATTTTTACTTGATATATCACATGCAAAGATTACTGCACAGTATCATGGATTGGATGTTTATGATTATATTTCTAAGCTACCTCTTGATCGAATTGTAGAAATTCACGTAAATGGCTCTGGTTTTGATAAAGATGGTTTTCCAGCAGATACACATGAATCTATGAAGGAAGAAGATTATAGATTGTTAGAATGGGTACTTAATCAGTCTAATCCAGATATTGTTTCGCTAGAGTATGTTGGAACAAAAACTGAAGATGAGGAGACTATTATTTGCTTGTTGCAAAAGCAGTTAAAGAGACTACAAAACATATGCAGTCAAAGTAGATAGATACAGGAAATATTTAATTAAAAACTAAATAATGATCTACTGGTATAATTTTAAGTCTATCTATAATACTCTTTGTTATGCTTCATATGCATGTGATGGAAATTTACATAAAGTTGCTAAAAGCAAAAAAATTTCAACTCAAATTGTTAAAGCTATTGATGAAGGATATAAAGTATTAAAATCGATGGGATATTCTATTTTGCCAAAAATGAAGAAAACATTGTTAGAAAGAAATCATACAAGAGATCGAATTTACGATTTTTCAATACGAAATTCTAATAAACCGCACAGTAGTTTAAGACTTACGTAAAACATAATAAAGAGTAACACATCAAAAGAAATGAGTGTTACTCTTTATTATTATATTTATTTAATGGGTAAATGTTTATGAAAAAAATTACTATCAACTTAGTAAGCTTATTATAATTAGTTAATTGTCTGGATTACGTAGAATGCCAAGTGCGGCCAATATTTGTGGAAATAACAGTAATTGAAGATCCATATGCAACAAAGTTGTTGTTAGCCAATACAATTCCAGTGAGATTTTTAGAAGTACCTGAAATTTTCGAATGCCAAGTTACCCCGTTATCTCTAGAAATAAGAATAGTGCCAGAGGATCCAACTGCAATAAATATATTATTTCCAAAGGTAATTGAATTAAGGTCGTTAGAAGTACCAGCAGTCTTTGAACGCCAAGTTTTACCGATATCTCTAGAAATAAGAATAGTACCGGAGGATCCAACTGCAATAAAGGTATTATTTCCAAAGGCAATTGAATTAAGATCATTAGAAGTGCCTGAAGTTTTTGAATGCCAAGTTAATCCATCATCTCTAGAAACAAGAATAGAACCAAAGGATCCAACCATAACAATAGTATCGTTTCCTATGTGAGAAGAATTAATTAGCATATTTTCGTTAGCCTGGCGGTTGGAAGAAGATTTATTTGAAAAGGACACTTATATAGACCTCCTATAATTATTAATAAATAACTTATAAAGTATTATATTTAATAAGTATTAAATAATATACAGAATAGATAAACTTTAATGCATGAAATACATAAATAGATAGATGAGAATAAAAATAATAGGAGGAATTTATAATGAAGAACTATGATAACTTTTTTATGGGAGTGAGCAATTTAGCAGAGGCTAGAAAGTATTATGAAAGCACCTTAGGATTAAAATTAAAATTTGATTTTTCTAAAAAAGGAATGATTGCTTTTAATATTGGAGACGAAGAGCCGGCAATTATTTTAAAAGATGAAAGACTATTCCCAGATATTAAGCCAACAATCTGGTTTGAAGTTGAAAATGTTGAAGATGAGTATAGTAAATTAAAAGAAAATGGTGTTAAATTTTTGTCTGAACCTTTTGAAATAATGACAGGAATGGCTGTAGAATTTGAAGATCCATTTGGAAATAGACTAGGTATTACAGACTATACAAAGAGAAAATAACAGATTTTAAATGCCACAACATTTAGAAATGAGGTTGTGGCATTTTTAATATTTTATGGAAAAATATCGACGAAATATATTATAATAATAATATATTTATGTAGAGTAAGTACTCAAAATAAATTAATATTAAATCTCATTTTTAGTGAGGGAGACAACTGAAAAAACTATAAAACGTAAATAAACATTTTATAGCAGTATGACTGTAATGAGCAGTTGAAGCGAATATATATAAGACCTACAATAATGAAAAAAGTTTAGGATTATGAATGGTGAACCATATCATAAATAAATGCGAAATTTACCGTAATTGGATAATGAATTATTAAAAATAACTTATCGTATAAAGGTGGATATTGTAAGTTTTGTTCTATATATATAATATATTTTATAATAGTATTTTTATTCATCAGAATTATAATATTATGCAAACATTTTGATAACATAATGATAATTTTTTTTATAATTCAGGTACAAATAAGAAATAGATTTAAGAAAGATGCAGTATGACATTCTTTCATAAATGTGTTAAAATATCAACGGGTAAATGTTGGTATTATCTAAAAAATAAATATAAATATTTTTTATAAATGTGACTGGTAAAGTTTTAATATATAAATTTTGGATTGTTGGAGGTGTAAGTATGATTTCAATGGATATGATTTCTGAGGCTATGGGATTCAATAGATTTTACTCAAACATTTTAAATCTCTTGAACGGGCAGATTATGGCTGAAGGATATTCCTTAACAGAAGCAAGGGTACTGTTTGAGATTGGCAAAACAGATAGATGTACTGCTAATGTATTAGTAAATCAGCTTGACATTGATAGGAGTTTTATGAGCCGCATGATTGCAAGATTTGAAAAAAAGGGACTTATAGATAAGACGCAATCAGCTGCAGATAGCCGTATTAACTATATTAAGCTTACTGAAAAGGGCCGAAATGATTTTAATAAATTAAATGATATACAGAGTGAGCAAATCAGTAACTTATTTAATAAAATGGATGAAAAAAATCAAAAACTTGTTTTTGATGCAATGATGATGATTAAGAATAAATTATCGGATGTTACAGATGTTATCAATATCCGGCCATTCACTTCAAGCGATATAGAGTATGTAATTTCACGCCATAAGACTCTATATTATGCTGAACGGCATTTATCAAATGTCTTTTTTGATTATGTTGATAATATTGTTTACCAGTTTGCAAATAATTTTAATTTAAAAACTGATTGTTTAAACATTTTAGAATGCAATGGAAATCCTGCTGGAAGTATTGCAATAGCAAAGGTGGATGATGAAACTGCACAATTACGCTTTTTTATGCTTGAACCAGAAATGCGAGGCAGAGGATATGGAAATAAACTTATGGATATAGCACTTGATTTCTGCAGAGAGAAGAAGTATAAACATGTTTTTCTGTTAACAATCAGTGCGCAGATAATAGCAAGGCATATTTATGAATGTCGCGGATTCCAAAAAACTGCAAGTTATGATAAATCGGAATGGGGAGAAGGCGTTGTGGAAGAACGTTGGGATTTAGATTTATAAAATTGTTAAATTAAGTATAAAAAATAAAGCAGTCTTAAAAAACATGAGAAGTTGGCAAAATTTCTTGTGTTTTTTTGTTATATGAAAAATATAAAATTAGTTGACACAGTCCTCAAAAATGACTACAATAAATATTGGACGCAGTCAACTAAATGGAGATAAATATAAGAAAAGGGGAAACGTAAAATGATAAAAAATAAAAAAGCCGTATATTTTATTTGCAATAATCGTTTATTGGGACATGTTGGTGCCCATGTGTGGGATATTTTACAAGAAGAAGGATATTTAAAAGAGAAGGGGGAAATTACTTTTGCAGGAGAAGAAGTGATGAAATATACAGATCAAAATAATAATACATTTTATGGCAATATTTTAATGAAAGAGGAACGATAAGATGCAAGCAAAACTTAAAATTATTTTTTCAATGGCGATTTTTGGAACTATTTCGATTTTTGTAAAAAATATTCCGATTTCTTCTGGGGAAATTGCGCTTTTTAGGGCAATAACAGCAGCAGTAGTAATTTGCATATATAAGATTATAAGTGGAAAGAGAATTTCGTTCTCAGATATAAAAAAGGATCTTCCTGCACTTTTTCTTTCAGGTATAGCAATGGGTTTTAACTGGATATTCCTTTTTCAGGCATATAAATATACAACAGTTTCAATTGCAACATTAAGCTATTATTTTGCACCTGTAATTGTTATGGCAGCATGCCCAATTTTCTTCAAAGAAAGGCTGACAATTAAACAAGTGGTATGTTTTGTTATGGCGACATTAGGATTGATTATGGTAATTGGTGTCAGTGGTATAGGAAAATATAGTAATAACCTTATTGGTATAGGTTTTGGTCTAGGTGCAGCAGTACTTTACGCAACTGTTGTGCTATTTAATAAATTTATTAAAAATGTTACTGGTATTGACAAAACCTTAATACAATTTTTTGCTGCAATTATTATTCTTACTCCATATGTGTTCGCAACAACAGGTATACATATAGGCAGTTTAGAGAATACTGGGATAATAAATCTTCTGATACTTGGTATTATCCATACTGGAATCTGCTATTGTCTGTACTTTTCATCACTTAAAGATCTAAAAGGTCAAGAGGCATCGATTTTAAGTTATGTTGATCCGCTTATTGCGATTATTGCTTCAGTAACTATTTTAGGGGAATCAATACTTCCTATGCAGATTATAGGTGGAATAATGATATTAGGTTTTACACTTTTAAATGAAATTAAATTAAAGCCTAGAAGATTTTATGGTATTGCTAACAACAAGGAAAATAAGGCAAGCAATATGCCAAAATAAGATTAGGGTTATAATGTAAAGTTATGCTAATCCGTAATATTCTTATGTAAAACTTAAAAGGTATCAAATTAAGATATAAGTATATATTATAATAATGAAAATAAAGGAATACTTAGAGCAATAAAAGCTTTAAGTATTCCTTTTTCTATTCTCAAGGAGGAATTAAATAAGAAAAAATTGCACAAAATTGCGCAACTAGGGGAACTAAAAGAAAAGCATTCAAAGAAAGTATCATAATAGATTGGAGAAATAAAAATTATGTTAGGTAAAAAATGAATGAAACTTAAAATTGTACTATAGTTGTACTATTTTATTTTTAAAAGCAAAAAATAATAGAAAATTATAAAATATATAGTAGTTAGAATACAGCATTATTCAGAAATGAATTTGTGGTATTTTTGATATTTAGAATATACTATAATTCATATATATTAGGTGAAATGATATGTTACCTTTTTGTTGAGTATTAATAAACAAAGTAAGAATTATATGAGGATTAAAGTTGTTATATAATAATTGAAATGAAATTGTTAGATTAAAAGAAAAACAATGAATAGAACTGCACGACAATATTGAACGATACATGAGTTGAAAAATGCATAAAATGTAATAAAGAGCAACATATCATACGGGGAATATGAATGTTACTCTTTATTTATATATTTATAAGGGTAAATATTTATGAAGAAAACTATTATCAACTTTGTAACCTTATTATAATAGTTTAATGTGTCAAGAGAGTGACAAATTTAAATTATAATGAGAAAAAAATTCACTTTAATAGTTATTATAAATCTTATTGGAATAATAATTAGTTGTGGTGTAAGTACTATGGGAATTACAACAGAAAAAGATAAATTGCAAACAATAAAATAAAACAATTAATGATATGAAAAAAATGGAATTATAAAATAAGAATATAGACAACATATTAAGACTATTACTTGAAAAAGATTATAAAGTTATTAGTCTTATTTATATACAGGGTAAAGAAAAGAAGAAAGTTGCGAGGGAATTAGATAGATAAAAGAGACAAATAGATTATAGTATAAACAAAGCGTTAAGAACAATTTCAAAAGGGTTTATATAATAAAAGTGTCATCATTATGACACTTTTATTATAAGTAAATAGACTTATGTGGAATTTTATTATATTTTAAAAAAGTACTTTACAAAAGAAATTTAATAATATAACATAAAAGTAAACTTGGAGTTTATTTTTGCAAATATAAAATAAGTTTTTAGAGGTTATAGATGGAAAATGGAATAGGAAAAGAAGCAAAAAAGAAAATAAGAAGAGAGAATATTGTTAATGCAGCAGAGACCGTATTTTTTTTAAAAGGAATAGATGGAGCTACTATGGATGATGTGGCAAAGGAGGTAAAATATAGTAAAAGAACAGTTTACTCTTACTTTGAAAGCAAGGAACAATTATGTTATGAAATTACTTGCAGGGCTTTTGATATGTCAGAGAAAATGGAACAAGCAGCATTAGAGCTTAATTCATTAAAAAATGGATTGGATAAGATTTTAGTTATAGGTAAAGCAAAGATAGATTTTCTAAATAAATATCCAGATTACTTCAAGTTTATTTTGGCTTTTAATAATATGAGTGTTAAAAACTTACCACGCGATGAAGTTATCATGGCATGTTATGAAAAACAATCTAAATTATTCTCTATACTCACAGATATATTAAAAGAAGGCATAGAAGATAAAAGTATAAGAAATGATTTAAATGTAATAAATACTTCATACATATTATATTTAAATATTATGAGTTTAATAAAAATAATATTAGAAAAAGAAAATGCAGTAATAACTGATCGGGGAGTAGACATAGATGAAATTATTGAGACCATGTTTACCTTAACTATAAGATCTATAAAAAACTATGATTAAAATATAGTGATGTGATCATCACAAATAAGGGGGCGAAATGGTAAAAGAAAGAACTGTAAATATCATTAAGTAGACTAATAAAAGTATCTTATTTTTAGATACTAGATAAATATGGAGGTTGGTATTGTATGGCATATTTAGGCGAAAATATTCCGAAATTAGGTTTCGGGTTTATGAGGCTTCCTATGATTGATAAAGAAGTTGATATTGAACAGACAAAGGAAATGGTAGATCTGTTTATGGCCAAAGGATTCAGTTATTTTGATTCCTCATGGGCCTATATGGGAGGCAAATCTGAAGAGGCGATGAAAACAGCAATCGTTGACCGCTATCCACGCGAGAGCTTTCAAATCGCGACAAAATGTCCTGCGTGGATTGTAAAAACTGAAGAAGAAGCTAAGAACATGATTTGGACTTCACTTAAGCGCACTGGAGCAGGCTATATAGATTATTACCTGCTTCATAACTTGGGAGAAAGCCGCACAAAAACTTTTGATGACTTCGGTATATGGGATTATGTCCGGGAGCTGAAGGAAAAAGGGATCATACGTCATATAGGTTTTTCAATTCATGACAAGGCGGATGCAATAGACAAAATTCTAACCGAGCATCCTGAGATGGAATTTGTACAGTTCCAGTTGAACTATGCCGATTGGGAGAGTAACTCAATCGAGGCACGCAAATGCTATGAGGTTGCGCTGAAACACAACAAACCCATCATTGTTATGGAGCCGATCAAAGGGGGCGCACTGGCAAATCCTGTTGACAGCGTTAAAAAAATATTCGAAGAAGCGAATCCAAAAACATCTGTTGCCTCTTGGGCAATCCGATATGCAGCTTCTCTGGATAATATCATCACTGTACTTAGCGGAATGTCCTCAATCGAGCAGGTAAAAGACAATGTTTCATATATGGAACATTTCAAGCCACTTAATGAAGATGAGAGAGCCGTTGTTGAGAAGGCGCGGAAGGCATTCAGTGAAATACCGTGCATTCCTTGCACTTCCTGTGAATATTGTCTAGAAGGCTGCCCTCAGAAAATACACATTCCTAATGTTTTTGCAGCGTATAACCGCAAAATGATTCACAATGATTTTGTAGGTGCCCAGGGAAACTATCTATTTTCGGTTATGGTTGGGGGAAAGGCTTCAGACTGCATAGCCTGCGGCAAGTGTGAAGGAGTCTGTCCTCAACATATTAATATTATTGAAAACTTAAAAACTATAGCTGAAGAGCTAGAAAAATAAAAATGGCATGATTGTTGTGTTAAGTATATTCACGCATGAACAATGGTAATCTGATTTTGTGTTTATAAAGCTCCTGTCTATTAATATCACATAACGCTATCAGATTTTACAAATGGATTAAAAATGGAATATTTAGATTTAATTGAAAAAAGATATACACTGGTCTCTGTTTTACTCAAGCTCCAATTGTACTTGGTAGTTTCTCAATTCCTGGAGAAAGTTGGGTAAGAAAAGATGGTAAAAATAAGAAGTGGAGTTCTTTCCCAAGGAACTTCACTTCTCACATTTTACACGCCTTTTAAAGGAATGATAAAATGTATCCAAAAATCAAGAAAATGATTAATAATCTAGAATTACCTGGTTGCAGTAAAGACACAATTAAAAATCGTGTAAATGCAGTTGAAAACTTTTATAAAAAATTTGGGTTTAAGAAACATAAAACAGCTTATGCCAAGTATCCATTTGAATCAAAATATCTTGAAGATTAGCTGTTTCGTATTTTTCTTATATCATGAATCGATAAAAATAAATAGCAAATTGTAAAATCGTATTATTCAAGAGATTGGATTTGCGATTTTTTTGTGGTTTTACGTGAGTTACAGAGGATAGTTCTTCAAAATTATACTAAAGTATAATATACATTGACGATAAATAGAATTACAATAAAAACCATATTAAAAGTAATCTTTAAGAGAAGAGGGGAAAAAGATGATTAAACTAACAAATGCACTTATTTTTTTAGCACTTATAATGGCTTTGTTTTTGGCTATTATTGCAATAATACGGGGATATAAAGGTATGAAGATGAGCAAATGTTTTGATACCTCCGATAAAAAAGTAAAAGTTGGGTATTGGTTTATTTCGGCTATACATATGTGGGTGGGCATTTTAATAACTTTGTGTTATTTGATTGCAGGAGTGTTGATTTTAAATAAATTATAAGGAGTGTGATTTTTATGGGGTTTTTAATTTTTTTACCATTTATTGTAGCTTTATTTGGAATTATTATTGCTCTTATTTGTTTTATAGGAATATGTTTGATAATTATAGGTGGTACAGGCATAGCAATGAATAAAATATACTTGAAACAGATGAAAACAAATGATAGTGTATTAAAATCTTTATTTAATATAAGCTCAATAATTTTAGGAATTATATTTATATTATTTCCTTTAGGATATGTTTTACATGAAATTATTTTGTCATTAGCATCAAAATAAGTATATAGGTGATATTTTGTATAAGGGAGCATTTAAAGTAATTCTATATATTCTTATTATCTATTTTACAGGAAGGTCTGTATTTAAAAAGAGATTATTTAGTTATAAAGGTTACTCAAAAAGCAATCATATCTAAAGATTTAACAATTCAATATTTACACTTTGTGTTATAATTGATTTATAGTGGTAAAAAAGTTAACTAAAGGAAGAAAAATATATATTTTTATGTTTAAAATATTATACAATTGTAAATAATGGTGAACTGACTGGAAATCGAATTATGCGAGGGGGAAAAATAGTGCAAGGTATATATACTGGAATTATATTAGCAATAATACTAATTGTAATTTTAGAGATATTCAGATTTTTTAGACGGATAACCAATGTATCAAGAGAAATAAATGATTTAAAGAGAAAAGTAAATAGTATTGAGGAAGTTATTAAAAATCAAGAGGAATAATATTAAGGATCCTTCGCTATCTTCTTTAAGTGAGTAGTTTGTTTTGTTCAAAATATTCTTATTATTACGAATCAATAGAAATAAATAGCAAATTGTAAAATCGTATTATTCAATAGATTGGATTTACGATTTTTTTAGCACGCACTTATAATAATGGCGAAGGACTACTGAATTTATTGTATGCTTGATGTAGAAAAAAAGAAGTATATTCCTTGTAAATTAAATAATATGTTGTTTACAAAATATGGTATAATTTACTGTAAGATAGATTATAACTTGTAAAGGGGATGCAAAAAATGGCTACATACGAAAAAAGTTTAAATGTTTTAAAAGAGTTATTTGCAAAGGATTATCAATTTGCTTTAGCAACATCAAATGATAATATTCCATCGGTTAGATTCATAGACACTTTTTATGATGATGGTGCTTTCTATATTACTACTTACGCAAAATCACAGAAAGTACAAGAGATTGAAAAAAATTCTGAGGTTTCAATGTGTAATAAACTATATCGTTTTAGCGGAATTGCCTATAATATTGGACATCCATTATGTGAAAAGAATCATGCAATTAGGGAAAAGTTGATAAAGGCGTTTGATCCATGGTACTTTGCACACAATAACGAAAATGATGAAAACATGTGTTATGTGAAAATAGAATTAAAACAAGGATTTTTTTATAAAGATGGAACTGGCTATAAAGTTGATTTTGAAGCTAAAAAAGCTGAGGAATTTCCATTTACATTTGATATTGTAATGATTGATTCGTGATGGTAAAATATGTAATCCTTTTAAAAAATGAAAAATATAAATTATGGCATTTCATTTTATAAGAAGGATTGCATAATTAAATTAGGAGAAGAGTAATCAGACATAAAAAATTTGATATAATATAAATAAGAAATGCTTAGTGCTAATAGCACTAAGCATTCTTAGAACAAAAGTAGATAGCCAAAATTTTATATTTGGTGTTAGTCACTTTCACAAAGTGCTTATTTTGTTTTAGGGCTATTAGATTTTAATTTAAATTTTAAATTTCAGAAAAGGTGCTTATCTTGGTCGGATGGGGCACTTTTTTCTGTAAGCGCTGGAACAAATACCGTCATGTAAATAGACCTTCAATTTGATATGCTCTAATAAAGTAAATCAGATTGGAGGTTTTTAATATGGCATCCACAAATGAAAATCTGCTCCTTTGGGAGCAACGGATCAATGAAAGAAATGAAAGTGGTATGACAGTCAAAGAATGGTGTGAAAAGAAAGGAATTAGTAAACATAAATATAATTATTGGAATCACAAAATACTAACTAGAAAAGAAAAGCCTGTTGAAAAAATATCATTTACTGAAATTACCCCAATCCTTTCAGAAAATGATAATCTAGTATCAAACTCAAATAAATCTGATAATTTTCAGATACTCTACAAAGATATACAGGTTACGATTCCAAGCAATTTTAATCAAAATTCTTTAGCAGGACTAATGAGGGTTCTGCAAGAATTATGATGCACCATATAGCCGATGGGGCGGAGCACATATATCTTGCACTCGGTGCCACCGATTTTCGCAAGCAGCAAAACGGACTAGCCGCATTGGTTTCATTGAAATTTAATCTTAATCCATACTCTGGTACAAGTGTTTTCTTATTTTGCAATAAAAGGCACACCTCTCTTAGAGCACTTAGATGGGACAAAAATGGATTTATATTAGTTACAAAGTTTCTTTCTGATGACATGAAATTTCAGTGGCCAAAAAATGAAGGAGAAGTACGTGATATAACCAAACGTCAAATGGAATGGCTTTTAGATGGGCTACAAATTGATCAGAAAAAAGCACATCGAGAAAGGATTGACACTACGGGAATGATTTTCTAAAATCGTCTAAAAAGCTAGTAAAATAGCCACTTTTCTGGTATAATATAAGTAGAGAATTAACTAGAAAGGAGCCTTTGCTATGCAGTTTTTAGATAAGAAAGATTTACGAATTAAAGAACTTGAAAATGAAAATAAAAAACTGCAAGAAAAGGTGAATATGTTAGAGCATAATGTTGAACTCCTTACTCAAGCGGTTTTGCATGCATCAAAACAACGTTTTGGGGCGTCAAGTGAAAAAACTCCTAAAACAGATGGGCAATGCTCTCTTTTTGGTGAAACATATGATGAAATTCTAGATGAAAGCAAAATTATAAATATTAAAGAACATAAAAGACCTGTAAGAAAAAAAGGTGACAGAGAAAAATTAATTAAGGCACTGCCACACGAAGTAGTTGAATGTGTTCTTGATGGAGAAGCTTTGTGCAAAATCTGTGGAAGTGATCTTAAAGTAATTGGAAAGAAAAAAGTAAGATCGGAAATAGAATATATTCCAGCAAAGCTTATAATAAAAGATTATGTTCAATATGTATACAAATGTATTGAGTGTGGGAAAAATGATATAAATCCATATGATTCTATATATTGTGCACCTGTACCAGCACCTGTGCTTACGCATTCCGTCGCTTCGCCTTCAATTATAGCCTGGCTAATGTATCAAAAGTATATGATGTCTATGCCGTTATACCGTCAGGAAAAAGATTTTAAAAGGATGGGTGCTGAACTTAAAAGAGATATGATGGCAAATTGGATAATACATAGCTCTGAATATTGGCTAAAGCCCCTATATGAACTCATGCATAAACAATTATTAAAGTGCAGTATTATCATGAGTGATGAGACAACATGGCAGGTAAACAAGGAAAAAGATAAGAAAGCATCTAGTAAATCATATATATGGATACATAGAACTGGGGACTGTGAAGGTCCGCCAGTAATTCTATATCAATATACTAGCAGTCGTGCTGGAGATCATGCAAAAGCTTTTTTAGATGGATTCACTGGTTATCATGTAAGTGATGCGTATGCAGGATATGAGAAAGTTGAAGGAATCACTAGATGCTTGTGCTTTAGCCATCTAAGAAGATATTATCTTGATGCTATCCCACTAGATTCTGGTAAGAAAGAGATTTCAGGATCCGGCGGAGCCATTGGACGGGCTTATTGTGATAAGCTCTTTAAATTCGAAAGAAAATGGAAAGAGTTATCTCCAGAAGAAAGAAAAAATAACAGGATTATATATAGTATCCCTATATTGGATGCCTTTTTTGCATGGGCAGAAAAAACAGTTACAAAACAAGAGCCCTTAAGAAAGGCGCTGTATTATACATTAAATCATAAAGAATATTTTTCAAACTTCTTGCTTGATGGAAGAATACCTTTATCAAATAATTTATCTGAAATTGCTGTGAAACCAGTAGCAATTACAAGAAAAAATTCGTTATTTTCAGATTCGCCAGCTGGGGCGGAAGCGTCAGCAATTATATTTAGCATTATAAATACAGCCGCAGCTAATAATCTAGATGCATACAAGTATTTGGAGTATATATTCCGCAATTTACCTAATATTAATTTTACATCAAACGATTCTGTTCTTGAAGAATATTTACCATGGGCAGATCAAGTGCAACTTGAATGCAAAATAAATACAGAAGAAACTAACCCAAAGGAGGAGAATATAAGTGAGTCAGCCTAATATAGACTATATGATGAATATGACTAAAGAATTTCTTAGCGGAAGAATTGACGAAATAGCTTATACTCTAGATTTTCCATATGAACTTGAAAAAAGATACAATAAAATGCATAGAGAAGATGATGATTATTGTGAATTGATATATGAATGTCTTTATGAAGAAGGAATAGCTATTTTTAATGACTTATCAGATTCTGAATTTAAAAAACTTATTCGAAAACAATATAACTACATAAAGAAAATTGCAAAAGAAGGTTTTTATTAAAAAAGTAGCTTCTCAAGTTCCTGAGAAGCTACTTTTTTTCAATACGGCAGGTGTTCCACCGCTTACCTTTTTTCTTTGCTTTTAACTTCTATATCAAGGCCAAGCAACTTAACTTTAATTTTTAAATGATATATAAAAAGACTGTGTTTTAATATTAATTTAATTTACATAAACTAACGACTTATTAAAGCAAATATTGACATGAATATAGATGGAATTTAAGATAAGTAAAAAGGGGATACTATACTAAAACAAGAATAAAAGGATGTAATAAAAAATGAATTATAATGAGTTTATTAAAATTATAGATGAAAAACTAGCTGCTATGTCTAACAATGAGAAAGGAAAGTGGATTCATGATTTAGCACGTACAATTAAGGAAGAGGAAAGAGATAAATTTTTGAATTCCCTAGATGGTAAGAATAAGTGTAATGAGATTATTTACGATATCAAAGAAATTCAAGATTGGAGTGAAAAAGTACAAAACGGAGATATCTATTTTGAATGCAGCTATCGTGAAGTATATGATGAAAATCATTGGAGAGATTATTACTATGAGTATTGTGATAATCATGAAATAGGAAAAATGCTGACTTTTGCTTTTCAAGTAGCTGAAAATTTATTATGTCAAAAAAGATATAATGAAGCTGTAGATTTATACAATATGCTTATGGATATGAGCTTTCAAGCATATGATGTTGATGATGAAGAGACAATTGACTTAGAACTTGAAGAATTAATTGATGAAAAATTAGTTTCCTTGAATTTTAAGAAAATAATGCTTAACTTGATGTATGCAAAGTATCAAACTTCTAGGGGAAAAGAAAGAGTAGCAGCTTTATTTACATATTTTAAATCTAATTTTTCAAGAGATATAAAATTAGATGAACTTTTTGTTATAGGTCCTGAAGAACTAGCAGAGACAGATGTTTTTTTAGAAGAATGGATTAATTTCTTGGAGTGTGAGGATGGAGATTTAGCAGGAAGTTTACTATTTGAGGCCTGTATTCTTCAAGGAGGTATTGAAAAATTATGTAAGGTGGCAAAAGAAGCGGCACAAAGACATCCTCTTTTATATTTAAAAGCATGTGAGTGTTTACTTGACCAAAAAAGAGAGGCTGAATGTGAAAAGTTAGGATTAGAAGCTATCAATATAATAGGAGAAACCTTGGTTACTAGAGGTAAGGTGGCAGATTTAACTGCAAAGGCGGCAAGAAAGCTTTGCCATGAAGAAATTGTCTTGGAATGCTATAAAGTAGCTTTTAACTCTGAGTCAACACTAAATCACTATTTAAGACTTCATGAAATTGAAGATGGCAAAAATATAGTAGATACTGAAGTTAGAAAGTTTAAAAAGCTCCCTGAAAAATCAGCTTTTGAATTTGGGAATATAAATAATCAAATGAAGAAGAATCATATTTCAAAGGAGCAAAAAAAGATACTACTCTTTTTCAGTGGTGAATTTGATTCTATTTATGAAGAATGTGAAGAAGATAAAACTTATTTGGGTTGGAGTGATAACATTAAAGGTGTTATAGTACCACTATTTCTTTTATGTTTAGATAGAAACAAACGCTTTTCTAAGGCTGGTGAAAAGGTAATTGATGAAATTAAATACAGACTAAATTATTCAGAAGAAGATGAAAAAAGCTTTTTTGATAGATTTTCAATCTGGAAGGATAAGATTAAAATTACAAATGAACAATATGAAAAATATATCACCTGGCTTCAAAAAGAGGTTGATAAAAGAACTGAGGCAATAGTAGGTGGAGGCTTTAGAAAAAGTTATTATAAAGCAGAAGGGATAATAGCTTTACTTGGAGAAGTAATGGAATCCCATGGGAATGCAGGCGCAAAGGAAATTATTATAGAGCATTATAAGAAAGTTCATTCTAAAAAGAGAGCTTTTAAGGCAGAACTTGAAGATTTAAAATAAAATATTTCCATTATACGTTTTAAGGAGGTAATAAAGTGGATGAGAAGTATGTAAAAAGGCCACTTAAAGAATTAAAAGAAAATTTAACAGAAATACAATATAGAGTAACTCAAGAAAATGCTACAGAAGCACCATTTAATAATGAGTACGATAACTTTTTTGAAAAAGGAATATATGTAGATATAACAACCGGAGAGCCTTTGTTTATGTCTACCTATAAGTTTGACTCGGGCTGCGGATGGCCTGCCTTTTCAAAGCCTATTACAAGAAAAGCTATTAAAGAAAAAAAGGATGAGAGTCATGGTATGGTGCGAACAGAGGTAAGAAGTAATATCGGTGATGCTCACTTAGGCCACGTATTTAATGATGGACCAAAAGACGCTGGAGGCTTACGATATTGCATTAATTCAGCATCACTTAAATTCATTCCTATGGATAAAATGAAGGAATTAGGTTATGAAGAATATTTAGATGAACTAGATACTTAAAAAGTTTTTTGGGAGATTAATATGAAAAAACAAAAAAGGAATTTTGGTGTTCCAAGGCATAAAAGATTAAAAAGAGACTCAAGATTGTTGGTGGCTAAAGCTTGGGTAACAGAGTATGATGGAAAGAACTTGGTTAAAGGATATAGTAAACATTTTGCAGTAGATAAATTATGTGCTGTTAAAGAATTAACTTTATTAGGGTATAAAATAGAAGAGGAATATGTAATGCAATTGAAGCAAAGCATTGAGGCACAAAAGAAACTTCTTGAAAAAAGAAAAAAATTAAGAGAAAATAGATTGATTAGCGATATATATGATGATTATGAATATATGTTTTTTGAGTTTGAAGAAGAGGAACAAGAAGAATTTATATTTTAAGTGTAATAATGTGTAAATAATGAGGTAGTTAGAATGAGTAGAAAGCCTAGAGTTAGATATAATTTAAGTGACTTAACAGGACAAAAGAATCCATCAGAAGAAGATATAAATAATATACTTAGAGCAGCAGATGAAATTATTGCATCTGCTGGGAGAACAATGCTGGCAAAAATACTTAAAGGATCTAAGGATAAAAAAGTATTAGAAAATGGACTTGATAAGTGTCCTAGTTATGGATACTATAATAAGTTAACTATTGAAGAAATAACAAAAATAGTGGATTGGATGATTGTAAATTATTATTTAGAGATCTATTATAATGGAAGACTGCCTATGATAGTTTTTTCAGAAAAAGGTTGGGAAACCTATAAGCCTTATTATGTGGAAGAATTATATTCATTAATTTTGAGAGTTAATGAAATCGGTACAGAGAATTTAATAGAACGTTTAAAACAGACAAATAGACAAGTTGTTAAGATGTTATTATTAAAAGTAGGAGAAAGTAAGAACATTGGTTTTATAAGATTTTTGATGGAATGGGAAGCAGTTGAGGTGAAAAAAGTACGAATTATTATAAATCATGCTATTTCAAAATTAAAATCTGCTTGAAAGAGACGCAATCGAATATCTTATTAAAAAATTAAATACTAATATAAGGGAGAAAAAGATGAATGTCAGTCCTAGTAATCCAATAATAGTTCAAAGTGATAAAACATTGGTAGTAGAAGTTAATAATGAGTTATATACAGAAGTTAGAGATAAGCTTTCTAGATTTGCAGAGGTTATAAAAAGTCCAGAGTATATTCATACTTATAAAATATCTCCACTTTCTTTATGGAATGCTGCTTCAAGTGGCATGAGTTTTGAAGATATAATAGAAATATTAGAAAAATACTCTAAATACGATATTCCACAAAATGTTATTAAGGATATTGAAGATAATATAAATAAGTATGGAAAAATAAAGATCCTAAGAGCTGGTAAGGATTTAATCATAAAATCAGAAGATGACTACATAATGAAAGAAATAGCTAGTTATAAGGCTATGGAAAAGTATTTCAAGGAAAGAATAGATGATGTTACATATAAAATAGATGAAAATACAAGAGGTGAGATAAAGCATTCACTAATAAAGCTAGGATATCCAATAGAAGATTTAGGTGGATATATAGAAGGAAAAGCATATGATATGAGTTTAAGAGAACTTACTTCATCAGGAGAAGAGCTTTTAATAAGAGATTATCAGAAAGAGGCATCAGATATATTTTATTCAAAGGGGACAGCCAAAGGAGGAAGTGGAGTTATAGTACTTCCGTGTGGAGCTGGAAAAACTGTTACTGCTATGGCAGTTATGGATAAAATAAAAGAAGAAACCTTAATATTAACTACCAATATTACAGCAGTTAGGCAGTGGAAGCAGGAACTTATAGATAAGATGAATATTAATGAGGATGATATAGGAGAATATAGTGGAGAAATAAAAGAAATAAAACCAATAACTATTTCAACATATCAAATATTAACTCATAGAAAGAGTAAAATTGATGAATTTATCCATATGAATATTTTCCATGAAAATAAATGGGGCTTTATTATATATGATGAGGTACATACACTTCCAGCGCCTGTATTTAGAGTAGCAGCAGAGATACAGGCAACTAGAAGATTAGGACTTACAGCAACACTCGTTAGAGAAGATGGAAAAGAAGATGATGTATTTAGTCTTATAGGTCCTAAAAAATATGATCTTCCTTGGAAAGTACTCGAAAAGCAAGGCTGGATAGCAGAAGCGCAGTGTACAGAGATAAGAGTAGAAATTCCAAAAGAGTTAAAAATGGAATATGCAGTGAGTGATAGTAAAAATAAATTTAGAATAGCCTCTGAAAATTATAAAAAGATAGATATTTTAAGGGACTTAATTAATGAGCATAAAGAGGATAAAATATTAATAATAGGTCAATACATAGATCAGTTGAATTTAATATCAAAAGAGTTAAAGGCTCCTATAATAACAGGTAAAACTAAAAACGTGGAAAGGATACAATTATATGATAAATTTAAGAAAGGAGAGATAAGTATCTTAATTGTATCTAAAGTGGCTAATTTTGCTATAGACTTGCCAGATGCCAGTGTTGCAATTCAGGTTTCAGGTACCTTTGGTTCAAGGCAGGAGGAGGCTCAAAGATTAGGAAGAATCCTAAGACCTAAAAAAGGAGATAACAGAGCTTATTTTTATAGTATTGTAACAGCAGACAGCAGAGAACAGGAATTTGCTGTAAAAAGACAATTATTTTTAGCAGAACAAGGATATAAGTATTATATAGAAACACGAAAATAGGATGGAGTGATTGTAAGTGGCATTAAGGGAACAATTAGAGAGCATGACAACAAGTGGATATGGAATGAATTTACCTCAATATGTAAAAATATCAGGTGTAAAAGCATTATCAACAAGAAAAGCAGGTATGGTAGATGCATTATATAATTATTTAAGCAATAAAGATAACATAATAGCTATATGGAATAGTATAAGCCAAATGGAAAAGGAGATTATATCAGAATATATAAGATCAGAAGGAAAGCTTGAAAATAAAGAAGTAAAAGAGATTATGAAAAAGTATACTCCAAATGGAACAAATCAAGATAACTATAGATACAGCAGTGGTATTCAGCAATATTTTTATAATACATCAAAAGCTAATTTGTTCTTTATAAATGGAAGACTTCCAATAGAAATTACTACCATATTAAAAAGTTTTATAAAACCAATTGAAGTAGAGTTTTTTGCTACATATATTAATACGCAGGAATATTTAAAAAATGAGACAAGATATGATAATAGAGAATTTATTTCTATACGAGAAACTTTTGAAAAAGATTTTGTATCTATAATTAAACTAGTTAATTCATCTAAATTTAAAACTACAAAAGCATCACAAATGCCTAATAAAACAGCTATGGTAAAAATGAATGAAGTGCTTACTAATAAAGAGATATTTTATGGAAATGATATAAGTCAGATTAGAGTAATTGATAACACCACAAGGCTATATGGAATATCTAAATTATTGTTAGAAAGCGGAATATTAGAAATCCAAAATGAAACGCTAGTGCTTGGAAATTGTGCAGATGATTTTCTAATGATGAAAACAGTAGAAAAATGTAAATTTTTATTGGAAGCATATATAAAATCAGGTGTAGATGAATTAAGAAGAATTAATGAATTAAAGATCAAAACTGATTATAATGGAAACTATTCAACGTGTAGAGAGGTAGTTTTAAAATATTTAAAAATGGCACCAATTGATGAGTGGATTGAAAAAGAACAGCTCCTTAAATTTATAAAAAAATTAGATCGAAATTTTTTAAGAAAAATAGTTGGGACAATATATACATATTATGAATATGATCATTATTATTATCCAGATCAAAACTCCTGGGAAGAGGAAGAAGGAAGATTTATAGATGTAGTACTTATGGAATACTTAGCTTCTATGGGAATAGTAGATCTATTAATAAGTGACGATTATAATGATGAGGATGTAGAATACCTTAAAGTTGACTATTTTAAACTAACGCAACTTGGAGCACATGTACTTGGAGTAAATGATGATTATAAAATAAAACATGTAGAAGATGAAACAGGAATAATAATTCAGCCTAATTATGAAATAATTGTACAATCCGGGACAATGAAAGATGTTCATTGCATATATCTAGACAAATTTGCAGAGAAATTATCAGAGGATACAGTGAGCATATATAAAATATCATTTAAAGCTATGGTCACAGCCTTGGATAATGGAATCTCCATAGAGGAGATAAGTGATTATTTTAAAGAATTTTCACAAAATAAAATACCAGATAATGTTCTTCTGTCATTAAATGAATGGAAAGATAAAAGTAAAAAAATAAAAATAAGAAAAGTTACTATTGTAGAAACTGATGATAAATACTTACTAGAAGAATTGAAAAATTACAAAGAAATAAAAAAAGATACATTAAGCGAACTTCCATATGCATTTGAAATTGACAGTAAAGCGGCGAATAAAGTCAAAAGAAATATTGAAAAGAAAAATCATTTTTGCATTATAGAATAGAAGTTTTATTTTAGATAAAATTATTAATTAACGAGTGTATTAAAGATAATTTACTTAATAAAATAATTGTGTATGGAAAGAATGCTTCTGGTAAATCAAATCTTGGGCTAGCAATATTTGATATAACAACACATTTGACAGATAAAAATGTAACTCCAGGAGTTTATGACTATTATTTAAATACTGATGGAGAAACGGATTTCACTGAATTTCATTATGTATTTAAATTGGAAGCTGGAGAAGTAGATTACGTTTATCGAAAAAGTGATTTAAAAAACTTATTATATGAGAAAATTTCAATAAATGACAATATGATAATGTCTTACGATTATGTGAAGCAGACTGGAGATTTTGAGGGAATAAGTAAGCTTATGCCTTCATTAAATTATGAATTTCAGGATAATAGTGTTTCTATTTTAAGATATGTAGTTAACAATACACCATCAGATAGTGTGGCACCTCTTAAGCAATTAATGCGTTTTGTAAATAATATGCTGTGGTTTCGAAGCCTAGACGAAAATAGATATATTGGATATAAGACAGAAAGCTCGGATTTTACAAAGTTTATCTTTGAAAACGAAGCTTTAACACAGTTTCAGGAATTGCTTAATAAAGCAGGAGTAAATGAAAAACTAACAGCAATAAAAGATCCTGATGGTCAGCAAAGATTATATTTCAATAAGAAATCTCTCATTCCGTTTTTTAAAGCTGCATCTAATGGAACTAAAGCTTTATATACACTTTTTTATTGGTTGACAGAAGCAAAAGATGTTTCTTTTTTGTTTATCGGTTTATTTCCATAATTGTTATTTGCTCATTATTTCTTATTGGCTGTAAGAATAATAGTATGGCAATTAACTATGAGGGCAAAAGTCAAAGTTGGGATGTATCTTATAAAATTGAAGGAACCGAAAAATCACATGATAGTTATCACACATTTAAATTTATTGGAACGGATAATAACCCAGAAAATGAAATTAAATATTTAATTGATGGACCTAAAGAGGGAGAAGATGGCAAGTTTTCACTTGATAATAAAAATGAGTACACTGGTAAAATGAGAATTACTGGTGGAATACCAAATGCGTCTGATAGAGATATAAGAGTTAAGATATATTGGAATGCAAAACCGAAACTGCAATGTTAAAAAGGTCTGAATTTGTATATTGGCATTATAGGTGGACAAGTTAATCTATAATTTGGGGGCTATATTTCAACACTATATTAAAACATAGCCAATTATTAACGTAAAGGATTAAAGACTTTTATAAACTCGTTCAAAATATTCTTCCAATGCCTTTGCACCTAATTTGGGATTAAAATTCAAATCCTTTTTTGAGGTAGTAATATCATAATGTCTGTTTATTCCACCATAATATAATTCTACCTGGCTTCTAAGCAGCAAAGGTTGAGTATTAGTTTTTTTAGCTTCAGCTTCTAATTTGTCGGCTAAATTTAATACTTGCTCTTTAGTATATTTTTCTGGTGCTTCAAGATTTGGAACAAATTTTTTTGCAATTTCTATAATCTCATCTAAAGTTACTGGTTCTTCATTAGCTAAAATATATCTTGTTCCTTTTTTACCTTTTTCTGCGGCTGCGATCATTCCTTGTGCAACATCAGTTACATCTATTGGTGTCATTTCAGTTATATAATTTATTTTCATCTTTCCTAAAAGAACACTATCAAAGCCCATCATTGTAGTAGTTTTCTTTAAAAATTCTCCTCCAATCATTGCTCCAGGAAGAACGCTAACCATATCCAAATCATATTTTTCCGCTAACTCCCAGGCTTTCTTCTCTGATTCTTTCTTTGAAACAAAGTATGCATTTCCATGACCATTTTTAAGCCATGTAGTTTCATCAATTTTACCTTTTGAATTAACCTCGTCTAAAGACAATGCTGCTACAGAACTTACATATACTATTTTTCTTAAATTTGCTTCTCTAGCTGCTTCTATTATATTTTCAGTTCCATCAATATTAGGGATAATTATCTCTTTTTCTGGATCTTGAGCCCAATGCTTAAATACAGCAGCCACTTGATATAATGTATCTACTCCTTCTAATGCCTTGCGAAGTGAATCTTTGTCCATTAAGTCAGCATAAACTATTTCACAATCAAGACCTTCAAATGGTTCTTTGTCCTCTAAATTACGTACACCTGCTCTAACATTTTCTCCTTTCTTTAATAATTGCCTTACCAAATTGTTGCCTAAATGTCCATTTGCACCTGTTACTAAAGAAATTTTTTTCATACTTATAATCCTCCTATTTACAATTGAATTTATAAATCATGTTAGCATTAAAGGTTCCATTTGTAATTGACCTATGTCAATTACAACAAAAAAACACCAAATATTTCTATTTGATGTTTTCTATGTAAATTTATTCTATTTTCATACTTCTTTTAATTCTGGAGAGTGAACTTGCTCTAATACCAATATAAGAAGCAATATGAGCTTGGCTTATTCTATCTTCTATAACGCTATACTCACTTTTAAACTCTATATACCTATCCAATGCACTTTTCGTAAGCAAGCCCCGTGTATGTCTTTCTGCATCAGCAAGGGCTTTCTGACTATATTTATTGATTATGGCTGTCATTTCAGTGCCTTTTTTCACTCCTTCAATTATGGAACTATAAGGTATGATTACACAAATACTCTCTTCAAGGCTCTCTACACTGAAGCTAGCTTCTCCAGGTTTTCTGAGGCCTTCACTACAAGCAAATTCTCTTTCGCTTGCAAAGCATTTTGTAACATCATTTCCCAAACTATCTATATAATATCCTCTCATGATTCCTTGATGGACATAGTAGAGTGAAGATGGTATTTCGCCTTGGATAAGAACATTCGTATCCTTTAAAACTCTCTTTACAGTCGCTGTTGAATTAAGTATGTTTTTCAAATCTTCTCCAAAGGATAAATTCAATCCTAATTCAAGATAATCGCTTGGCTTATCAAACATAATACGTCACCTCTACAAATATATATGGTATATAACTGCTATAAATTATACCTTATATTAGTGTAGTAGGTCAAAATATAGCTTTAACAAACTGCAATCCTAAGTCAAATTAATGCTATGAATGTTAAAATTGATGGTGTGGAAGGTCATTATCTAGATTAAAAATATGTTTTTATGGTAAAATATATCCATAAAGAAAGTCTATTATTGTTAGGTGAATTTAATAAGTGACATATTAACGTAATACTAATTATTAATTTGATACAAGATAGGAGACAAATATGCTTGAAGTTATAAAAAGTGAATATGGAAAATATATTATGGAGTTTGAGTTCGATTACTTTGGGGATTATCAAAACTTTGATATAGTTATAATAAATGCAAAAATTAAACTTTATGAAAAAGGTCTTTTAATTTTAGCAGAATTGAGTCAAGAAAGTATTTTTATTGAATGGGATAGAATAACAAAAGTAACTTTTACGAAAAATAAAAAAACATTAATAAATATAACAACAGATAAAGGAATTATAAAGTTAAAAAAAGAAAAGCAAGAAACAGATGTAAGTGAATTTAAAAATTTATTGAGAAATATGGTTAGCAATATTAAAATTGAATATATGAAATTAGATTCAAATAATATAGGTTTATTGGAAAGGTAGAAAACAATATGCATTTCCTTTATGTTTGCTGGAATTAGTAGAAAAGAATAGCAATAACTACGAATTAGTTGAAGATTACAATTATTGGTTTTGTAACAGATAAATGAGAAATATTTTTAATAAAAGAGAAAATAGATTATGAAAAAAGGATGCAATAAAGAATTAATTATAATAATTTTATTGTAGAGGTATTAATATGATAAGAAAATGCGTACTTAAAAGGTACTATTAGCAGATAGAATAACTGCAATGGTCTATTTGACAATTGCAGTTTAAATTATTAACCTAAAAATATTTTTTAAGTTCATCAAGTGAATTTATGTCAAATATTTCTGTGCCGATAACTTCTATTACATCTTGAGGTAGCGCCATTATTTTCTTTTTATATTCATCGGGCACTATCTTAAATTTTTTTATTAATTGCTTTATTAACATTTCTTTTCCTTTTTCAATGCCTTTTTCTATTCCTTCCTCATATATCATTCTGCCTACTTCTGTCATGCTAACAACCTCCTTAAATCTTTTCTTTGAAATATCGTCACCAAACTTGTCCGATAACTAAGTGCCACTAATTTCCACCTTTTCAAGGTATCAATAAGTGGCACTTAGTTCCTGGATAAGTTCAACTAGGATTCAAGTAAACTTGAATCAAGTTTCACTTTATCAAATAAAGCATAAAGCAACATTAAACAATTATTTTTATCATTGGTATTTATATTCATTTTACTTTTATAATATAAGGACGCATCATAATATAAGAATCTTGATATATCATCCTTCTTCATGGTTGTTTGAAACTCGAAATGTAGGTATTCGCCATTAGCGGTGTAAAATAAATAATCCATTGTATTTGTTTTTATATCAATGTTCTTAATTTCTGTTTCTGCTGGAGCGATTATTTTTAAATCTAAATCAAAAAATTCTGATGCACTATCTTTAAAGATTTCCATAGCCTTTTTAAAGACTGCATCTTCAATTTTATTATAATCCATATTAAGGCACAATCAAATAAAATAACAAGTCCATCTGCTAGCATATTTTCCACCATCCTGCGTCACCAAAATGCCATAATAGACCCGCTATGATGGCATTTTGCTTCCTTGTCTGATGAAAAATATTCATAGCAGCTTTGGACTTGTTATTTGTTTTCATGTGCCTAAAACTCCTTCCAAGTGGGTGTTATTTTAATTTTTGCCAGAAAGAAAGAATTTTATGCAAACATACATTCTTATTGATTACAATGACTTATATTTTTAGAGTTTATATAAGTATGCTCTTATTTTTGCTTGAAAATATGCTTTCATGGTAAAATTAACTATCATTGTAAATGGTATAGAAGAAGATAATATGATAGAGAAATATGAGAAGTTCGACGATTCTTATGATGAAATGCCATTTTAGAAATAAAGTTTAGTTTCAGATTCACAAGTGACAGAGAATAGTTATGAAAGGAATGATAATATGGAAGAAAAGGAACTGAAAGAGTGCTTGGAGTGTAGTACAAAAAATGAACTCATAAAAAAGATGAAAATAGCAGGTTTAAGATACACTGGGCTTCTCAAGTCGGATTTAGTAGATACCCTAGAAGAATTTTTATTAAATGAAAATAATATTCATAAGATATGGAAAGAACTTACTCCATTTGAGAGGGAATACATTGAGGAATTCTTAAGATATGATGAGTTGCCAAGTTATGAAAAAGTTGAATATTTACATGAAAAATATGGTATAAAAAAAGAAAGATTTAAAAAACCATGGGAAATAGAATCTAAGATAAAGTTGATTTTTCAGCTGGAGGCTGTACCTTACCCAATAAAAAAAATATTAGAAAAGTATTTACCACCTATGGAAATAAATTATAATGCATTAGAACAAGTACCTCAGGACGAAAAAAATTTCTTTAATATAATAGGAGAGAGTTTTTCAGAAGATTTTTTTAGTATAATTAATTTAGTGAAAAATGAGAAATTATATTTGGAGATAGTAGGAAAGTTTCCTTCAAAAAGTGCTGTTATAAAGATCAATAAGGTGCTTATTAATAAGGATTATGTATTTAAATATTTAAGTGAGATTAACAACATAAGCAATTTTCAAGAGACAAATAGAATATATGGGATTTACAGTCTTTTAGCGGAATCTGATTTGTTAGTTGAAAATGATGATATTATTGAAGTTTCGGATAAAGCAGAAGAATTTCTTGAACTCAGCAACTCTGATAAATGTATGCAGCTTTTTAAATGCTATTTAAAGTCAATAAATATATATGAATTGAATCGAGTTGTTGAATCTGATTACAAAACAGAGTTTAAGGGAAAGATGGAGGAGTGTAGAAAAATAATTGCGGAGCACCTTAAAAATTGTCCAGTTGGGAAGTGGGTGGCTATAGAAGAATTTTTGGATTACATTAAAATGATAAATAAAAGTTTCCTTATTAATCAAGTTGGAAGTATTAGCCATTATAGTGAAAAACATAATATGTATCTTGAGCCTTGGTGTGATTGGAAAGAGATAGAGGGGCGCTTTGTTGAAGTTGTTCTGCAAGAATACCTGTCAGTTATGGGGATTGTTGATACTATTTTTTATGAAGCAAAAGGTGGCTGTTCAGATTATGATTATCTTCCATTTTTTAAAGTTGAATATTTTAGGATAACACCTTTAGGTAAATATGTTTTAGGTGTGACAGATAAAAGTATGTGATTAAGAGAAGAAGGTCATATTTTAAGGGCTTATAAAAATAGGCTCTTATTTTTTATTGTAAAATATGCTTTTATGGTAAAATATATCCATAGAAAAAATTTACGTATTGTTAGGTAGCCTTAAAAAAGGGGGTGGAGTGTTAACTGTAAGTTGATACCCCTATTTATCATACCTAAAATTATATTCTCAAAATAATTACTTTACTATAGCTGAATAGTTACATATAATTAAATTAATTATATGGACAAAATTGGGAGTATTAATATGGGAGAGAAGATTAAAAAAATAGTTAAAATACTATATATATTAGCAATATTAATTTTGGTATGTGTATTTTTCATTGCATTTAATTATGCTAAAGATACTTTAGCGACTAAAGAGATTACATATAATGAGTTCATAAATTTACTAGAGAAAAAGCAAGTATCTAAAGTTGTAATTGAAAATGAAAATTTAATAATAACTCCAAGTGAAAATAATGAGGAATATAAAGGGAAAACTTTGTTTACAGCAAATATAAATGATAGAAATTTGATATCAAAACTTAAAGAAGCAAATGTTAAATTCGAATGGAAAAATACAAAAGATAATTCAATTAATATTATTTCTTTTTGGTGGGTTATTCCATTGGTAATTATATTTTTTATTTGGAAATATATAAAACTAAAAAAGGAAAATAAATATTTGCTAGCTCAAATAAAAGAATTAACAGAAAAGAAAGATATTAATATTATTAATGATGAAAAGAGTGAGAACAAATGAAAACATATAATAAATTAGTAAGAGATAAGATTCCTAAAATAATAAAAGCTGATGGACGAGAATGTGATACTGCAATCGTAGCTGGAGATGAAAAGTACAAGCTTTTGGAAACTAAATTGCAAGAAGAAGTTAATGAATTTTTAGAGGATAAAAATTTAGAGGAATTGGCTGATGTAATGGAGGTTTTATTTGGACTAGCGGAAAGCTTAGGTTATAGTGAAGAGGAACTTTTGGAGGCTAGGGATAAAAAGAGAAAGGAACGTGGAGGATTTAAGGAAGGAATTATACTTAAAGTTGTGAAGTAAATAATTGGATTAAAATGAGAGTTTATGTAGAGTAAACTCTTATTTTTGTGTTAAAATGTAGGGAGATTGTATTAAAATGGGTGAGGTTGAATGGATAAAATATTTATTCCACAAGAAACAATAATATTACCAAAGGAAATATGTCAGGTACCATATAGTAATGAAGTGAATTATTCCGCTTTTGCAGGAGTATTAAATGACAAATCTGCTAGTTACAAAATGTATTGGTTATTAGCTATACTAAAGGAAGTAGCTTCTGATGAGAAAGAAATTGAGTTTAGAACATTAATAAGCAGGATGGTGGTTAAATCTTGGTATCCTATTTTAAAATTTAAACTTAGTTTTGGATTATGTGATAATTTAGCAAGCGTAGTTGATTATATTTCTGATACTTATAATGTTGGAAGTAACTATACTGAAGATAAGCTTTTTGAATTTATATATGAGTCGGAAGATAAAAAATTAAATAAAATGCTAAAGGATTTAACTTATAATGTTCCGTACAGATTTTTAGCACCTTTTTTTAAAGGGAAGCTCAAGGGCAGAAAAGTTGAAAAGCAGATTGAAGAATTATCAAGACAGGATAATGAGTGTGTTTATGAAATATATCAAAATGAGAAAAATGATAATTGCATTAGAATAAGAGATAACTGGTGTAATTATTTAAAATATAACAGAAAAATTATTGAAGGCTGGGCATACTATGAACTTGCATGCTTTCTACAAAAGCGAAATCCAAATGTTCCTGGAATAGCAATGAAACTAGCACCTCCACAAAATAGAAATAGCATAAGACCACAAACAAAAATATGGGA